>NZ_CP033611.1:0-321666 GCF_003932735.1 Rickettsiales endosymbiont of Stachyamoeba lipophora
AGCATAATAATTTTATCTATTTCGCTTTTATTATTTTGTTGGGCCACAGCATAGCTTTGATAATAACTTTTTGATATTTTCATTAGTTTATTCCTCCATTATCTTTTATTCTGTGCATCATTTTGAGCATCTATCATCATTAATACAGTATTAAATTCATCAATGGTCTTTTCCATCTTGGCATATTTCTCAATCAATCGGTTTCTGTATTCTTTAATCTCCCTATTTTTCTTCTCAATTTCTTGATTATTCATTCTGCTTGAATCAATAACCGATTCTACTCTTAGATCTAGCATCCCTTCTTCAGTTAAAACTTCTTCTAGAAAGTTATAAATTCTATCAGCGATACCCTGTGAAAAACTTATATCGGCATTTAATACTCCACTTCCATAATAATAAATGCTTATCCCGTCTAACACTGTACCTTCTGCTCCCTCAATCTTACCACTGGTAGCAGTGCCGGTATAATTCATGCTAATGGTAACTGGTCCAGTACCAGGATTATATGTAGCTTTCACTTGATCTTCCGGGTTAGCTTGAGAGGTATCAATAACCAGGCTAAAAGCATTGGTTTGAATGTTATTCTTACGTGAAAGAATCCTTAATGCTGAAGAGCTTGCCACAAAATCATATTCAAAGATTTTTCTAACTTCATCAAAATTATTAACAAGCTGCATATTAAGAACATCTTCATCTAAACCTAAAATAGTATTAGTATTAAGATCACTATCGTAGGTACTATCCGGATCATCGTAATCTAACAGTTTTATTCCAAGTTCTCCTAAATTGTTAAGAGCGGAATTAGTAAGGCCATAAGCCATTCCGGTAATTTCATTTAATAAACTATCATTAATAAAACTTACTAAATCATCACGACCCAAGGCTGCATTAGGAGCAAATTTACTACCTTTCTCCGGATCACTAATTCTTTCAGTTTGCTTCGCGATAAAAATTTTAAAATCATTAAAGGCAGTGATGAATTCTATTATTGTATCATAGGCTTTTTGAGAATTAGGCTCTATTTCAACATTTACACTTTCCCCTACTCCGGTCTTTTTTACCAGATCAAAAGTGACCCTTTCTATTACATCGCTCATGGTGTTGATCGGCCGAGAAATTGGAATAGTATTAAGAGTTATTTGTGCATCTAATGGCAACTGAGTATTGGTTAAGGTGATATTATTAATCACTGTACCGGTATCAGTTAAAGTATAAGCATTAGCAATACCAGTTAAAGTAGACTGTAAAATTAATCTATAATCCCCTGTACCCACCTTAAGTACACTAGCTTTAACATTGGTATCTTTAGAAGCTGCATTAATCGCTGATTTAATATCATTTAAGTTTTGTCCCTGGGTAAAATGAACATCCACTCCGTTAATTTTTAAAATCCCAGCTTCAAAAAAATTTGCGGTTCCAGTACCTGAAGCATTAACTACACTTGATGTAAGGCTTGCAAAAGAATTACTAGTTTGAATTTTAGCCTTGGCTAACTCATCTATAGTAATATCATAACTACTAATTTCTGCATCATTAGCGGCGCTAACCTTAACAAAAACCTCATTAGCATTGGCATTAATATTACTAACTGTAGTCTTCCTAGCACTAAAAGCATTATCACTTTTATCTACGCTTGGCACATTTCTTAATTTATTAACCGCATCATAGACTTTACTTAAAGATTTACGCATTTGATTAAATGCATTAATTTTTTTGTCATTAACATTAATTTTATCTTCGATTTTTTTTAAGCCAATCTTTTTGGCGTCAACTAAGCCATTTATAATATCTTTACTATTCATGCCAGAGGCCATGCCAGAGGCTATGGTTTTATCTCCAACGGTAGCAATACTTCCAAAATTTATTGCAGGCATTCTTGACTCGTTTGTTTAACATTTTAAATGTTATGATAAATACATTTAAAAATCAATAAATTAAAGCGCCTAATTACCTACAACACACAAAGTCATTCAACAATTCATTTGATATTAATTAACAATAATAATTTAATTTATTTTTTACTTGTAGTTAATGCAATTTAATATATCTATAAATTTTAGCGAGCTGTTTATCGGAGTGGCAACATGAACAATAATTATAACAATGACGAACTAGACGAAGAAATTTCTTTGATGGAAAATAATATTGATGAAGATGATATCAGCGAAGAAAGTTTTTTTGTAGAAGATAATATCGATGAAGATGATATCAGTGAAGAAAGTTCTTTGGTGGAAGATAATATCGATAAAGGTGAATTAGTTAATAAAGCTTCTATAAAAAATGATGGTTTTATAACCAAATTAGAACAACACTCTGTAGCACATATAAAAACATTAGAAACAGCTTTAAAAAACAATGATTGCGAGTTGATTCAATCTACAATCACCGAATTACGAATAGTATTAGGCGAAGAAAATGTAGTTAAATTATTTTTTACTCCTCGTATTCATGAAAATGAGTATTTTATAGATTCTCTATTTAGCAAATTAATGCTGCAATTTCATCAAAATGATAGCTCTAACTCATCTATATATCCTTATTTCTTTAACCCTGAGGAAGGACGCGGGTGGACTTACAGCGACGAGGCTTTAGCTTCTCTTGTTCAGCACATTGGTCCTCCTATAGAATATTTATCTAAAGTTTTTTCCCCTGACCTTAAAGATTATTATGAAGCTGAAGCCGGAGAGTATGAAGAAGATGAAGAACCTGTCCATACTGTGCTACATATAGCTGTAAGGCAAGGAAGGTTAGCAATTGTTAAGGCATTAGTCGCTCGAGGAATAAATGTAAACACTAGAGCAATATATCATACAGATACTACTGGTGAGACCCCTCTTAGCATTCTTTATTTAGAAGGAAAACCATATGTATTTGGTATGAACAGACAAGGCCATCTTGATACTATCAAATATCTACATGAACAAGGAGTAAATGTTTATAATCATGAAAAAGATACTCCCGGCTTGGTAATTTTTGCGGTAAGTAATAATAATATGCCTTTAATAAAAAATTTTCAAGAGAATGGCGTAGATGTTAAACAGATTATACAAACAGCTGCTAAATCCCCAGATCATGCATATTTTATAAATTATATTCCTTATCATAAAAATATTGAGATGTTACAGTTTGTAACCAAAGAATGTAATACAGATATTAGCGTATATGAAGAGAATAATAAAAGAATAGCACTTTTAAATAAATTAATTTCAACAGAAAATTTCCAAGCTGCAAAATATCTAATTAGTTATATACTTAGCAAAAAATTCTCTTTTGAACAAATTGATGACAGCGGACACACGCCTTTATCACAAGCAATCTATATGTATGGCGATTATGCTCGCTATGCTGCTGGTTTAATTTTTAATATTAATATTCTCAATACTAATAATCCTACTAGAGATCAGATTACTAGAGCTGTTATTACAGATAATCATGCTGCCGTAACTAACAACCCTCTTGGAGTTATGCAAACTATTATAAATGAGCTTGCTAGGAATGACATTCATTTGCCTAATAATCATAATATAAATGTATTGATTCAAAAGATTAATCACACATTTGACATAATTAAGGCATTAATACAAGCCGGTGCCAATCCTAATAATTCAATAAAAGAAGAGATCCCTATAGATCAACTTCTTCCAATACAAACAAAGCAAGATTTTATTAATGAAATAACGCAAGCTAACTTAACATGGTTTAATACGTTAGAAAATGCTAAACCTACTATTAATAAGGCCTTAGAACAAATTAAAACATTACGGAGTGAATACGAGGCTATTACTACAAAAGACGCTATGAATAAATTTTTAAAGCAGATTAGCCAGCAACAACAAGAAGCATTCAACATTGATAAAAATGTTGCTAATCTAATGGCAACCCCTCATGTATTTAACGTTGTTAAAAATTATCTTATAATCAAAGAACAACTTGATCAAAAAGGGGCTCAAGAGCAAGCAATTGAATTTATAACTATGAGAAGGTTACTCAAATCTACTTTAATTGCGAAACTTACCGGAATATTGGATAACATAGGTAAATTGCAAAAACATAAAGATAAGATTGACAGCCGTGTTGCTTTGCTACAAAACACAAACACACAATCAGCTGAAGTAAATCATTATACAAACAAATCAAAATCAATTGCTGAAAACATAGCAAAACTACAAGTGACGAGAATAGATTTACTACAAAGGCTTCAAAAGCGCAAAAGAGTAGAATTAGAAGAAGTTAGCAATATAATTGCTAATAGAATAGAAACATCTCCTATTAGAGAATTTTTATATAATAATTCATGGTTTACTCACCCGCAATTACTAAAAATTTGCGTAGATTTTTATCAATCGTTTATTCAACATAACGACTTTGGTATGCTTGATGCAAACTTAAATGAACGTATTCCTGAAGCATTAGAACAATTAGGCAGAAACTCTTTAACACAAATGATAAGCAAGATCAAAACAGCTGCTAATATGATTATATTCTCAGGATTTAGAGCTTCTGCATGGGATGAGATACCCATACTAAAACAGTTAAAAACAGCTCAAAATCAACAAGATGAGCAGGAAATACAAGAACTGCAAGAACAATTGAATTGTATCTATGATTTAAACATAAGTATACTAGGTGATAATATACCTTTAATCTTTAGCTTTTTATCCCCTAAAGATATTAACTGGATACAAAGAGTAACACCTCAATCTTCTATGGTAATTGAAGAGCTTGAAACAGATACAGCCTCCCAAGACTCAAAAGGTAAAAAACGCTTAAGAACAGCAGAAGAAGCTATAGAACTAAACAGCAATAGATTAGATTCTTCAGGTTCAAGCAGCGCATCAGATAGCTTTGTGAATAGAGAGAACAAGCGTAGAAAACCTGATTCGCCCCAGATTAAGTCATTGATATAATTTAACTAAAGTTTCTCTCTTATTATAAAAAAGATTGCTAAAATACAGCAATCTTTTTTATTTTTCTGTCATTAGTTTAAAATTAACTTTAAAAATAAATAAGTTAAAAAATATTTGAATAAATTAAAGTTTCTGTATATGTATAAAAATACATTATAAAAATTTTGATATGCAAATAGATCTAAACCACCTTAAATCCAGCATAAATAAACTTAGGGATTTTAGTATTTTTGGCAAAGTAAGCCAAATTAAAGGCTTAGTGATTGAAGCCAAAGGCTTGAGCAACCTAGCAGTGATAGGATCACGCTGTATTATCCATAATAAATTTGGTGAAGAAGTCTTGGCCGAAACTATAGGGATTGATTCTAAAACCATTAAGCTAATTCCATTTGCCGAAGTGGATGGTATTGGGGTCGGTTGCTTGGTTGAGCTAGTATCTATGCAATCAGCAGTATTTCCTCATCCTTCTTGGCGAGGCAGAATATTAAATTATAACGGTGAACCAATTGATGATAAGGGTCCTATTTTCAACGGGACATTACCATATCCGCTTAAAAGTCAGCCTCCTTCAGCAGGTAAACGGCGTAAAGTTGCAGGCAAATTAGATTTAGGCATTAGATCTTTAAACACTTTTACTACCTGCTGCTATGGCCAAAGAATGGGTATCTTTGCAGGCTCTGGAGTGGGTAAATCTGTTATGATGTCAATGATCACTAAATATGCTCATACTGATATTAAGGTTATTGGCTTAATTGGTGAAAGAGGTCGAGAGGTCAAAGAATTTATTGATGAATATATTGGAGAAGAAGGTCTTAAAAACGCGGTGATTATTGTTGCAACGAGTGATGAAACTTCTGTAGCCAGAAGGCAAGCTGCATATTTAACTCTTGCCGTAGCTGAATATTTTCGTGACCAAAACAAGGAAGTTTTATGCATGATTGATAGCATCACACGATTTGCCATGGCCCAGCGTGAAATTGGTTTATCCAATGGCGAACCTCCTACCACGAAAGGTTATCCTCCCACTGTATTTGCCGAACTACCAAAATTATTAGAACGAGCAGGTCCTGGCACTGAAACACAAGGCAACATCACCGGGCTTTTTACCGTATTGGTTGAAGGCGATGATACTAATGAACCAATAGCTGATACCGTACGTGGTATTTTAGATGGTCATATTGTACTTGAGCGGGCAATTGCTGAACGCGGTCGATTTCCTGCTATGAATATTTTAAAAAGTATCTCTAGAACCATGCCAGGCTGTAATAACGCTTTAGAAAATAAAATTGTTACTATTGCTAAAAGACATATGAGTGAATATGAAAATATGGCAGATCTTATTAAACTTGGGGCCTATCGTAAAGGCTCAAACCCAAATGTAGATCAAGCTATTGAATATTATGAACCAATTGAAAACTTTCTGCTGCAGGCTCCTCATGAAGCAACCTCTTTAAGTGAATGTTATCAAAAACTTGCAAAAATATTAAATATTGATATTACCAAAGAGTAACTTCTAATTTTGTAATATTAAGTTATTTTGAAAAAAATTTTATAATCATCCTCAAACTTCATTAATAAAATTTCATTCATAATGACTTAGTCAACACCTCATGAAGATATAGGAATAATTATGTTATACTCAATATTATCAATTATAAAATTACCTTTTAAATGGGCCGTAAGTCTAGCATCCTCTTGGCATAGTACTTATGATCATAAGGTAAGCATTCAACTCGCTGAAAATTTTATACAAAAAAAATTAGGCTATAGAGGATTAGAAGATAAAAACCTGGCTGATAAAACAGGAGAAACCCCTTTACATATTGCAATTAAACAAGGTGATTATGAGATTGCTAAATGTTTGCTTGAAGCTGGAGTTTATATCAATGAAAAAGATAATTATGGTCTTACTCCTCTTCATAAAGCTGTAATCAATGGTGATTTCAAATGCACAAAATTACTGCTAAGCTTTGGAGCTAATCTTAACGCTGTTGATTATTATCAAAGTACTCCTTTACATAGGGCCACTCAAAATAACAATTTAACTTTAGCAAAATTGCTTGCTAAGCAAGGTGCTAATATGGACATGCTAGATTTCCAAGGAAAAACAGCGTTAGCTAAAGCTATTGATAACTATAATGAAAGTTTAGTAAAATTGTTTTTAGATTATGGCGCTAAAACTCACTTAGTTACATACCAACCACAATGGTTTCAAAAAGCAGTAATTGTCCATGGTATTGAACAAAATGGAAGCAAAGTAACTAGTATAGACTTAAATTATTATCCTGAAATGAATAATAACGTAAATAATAAACCGGAGATAATAGAAAATATAGAAGCTAAAATGCAAATAGAAACTGATAACAATGTCATTTAACTAGTTGCTAGTTTATACATATTTTATATAGGCCCGCTAAAGGTTCCTAACCTAATACTGTTTTATGATCTTAATGGCCTGCAAACAACTAAATGCTTTTGCAATGGACCTATTTCTCTATTCAATATTTATTCATTTTCAATTTAGATGGGCTTCCATACCACTTATATATCACAATCTTTGCTAACGCCTGATAAATCAATTGCAAGAAATACAGTTTATTTTTTTAAATCCGCTTTAAACTCAGTTATTCTTGCTATTTTGGCTAACCAGCTCATAGGTTGTGGCAATACATCGTTTTTTGCATAGGCACCTACTTGCTCTAGTTTTTTACTGGAAGATGCAACAAAAGATAAATCAGCTGTAGCATCTGCTGAACTATCTGACTGACGACAATTAAAGTAATGTGTTATTAACAAATGAGGTTTAATTCCTGATGAAACAACCATTTTTTCATTTTCAGTTGCTATCTTTAATTGTAACGGGTTATTTACAAGGAGATTAAATAGCTGGTTTGTTTCCTCATTACCAAATTCTAAACGAAATCCTTGAATGGTTAATTTAGTATAACTATATGCAATTTGCCTTAATTCAAAATAATCAAACTCACTAGCCTTTAAATAAAGAACCCTTAATTTTGAATCTGATCCGACTAAACGCAAAATATTACATACATCACTCCCATTGATCTCAGCATTTTCTAAATTTACTTCATTTACTGCGAGCAACATAGGTAGCAACCTATGTTTAAATAAGCTATATAAAATTTTAGATTTATCAAAGAAAAAACGGCCCAGTGTGAGATATTCAAGTGTAGATCTTGATTGATGCTCTTGCCCCTCTTCTATCTTTTGATAAGTTTTATGTTGAATCAGTAAAAGAAGAGTATTGATAAGCATATTAGAATATGTCTCTTCTATGTTTGCCTCTACCCCTTCTTGATAGTCAATGATACCTAGATGTACCCTTTTTAAGGCTGGAGCTAAATATATAAATTGAAGTAGCTTAACCCATGCATTTACCGGCAGCCTAAGATTGCTAAAATCTATTTCTTCTAAACTTAAGCATTGTGCTAACTTTAAAGATATTTTGAGCCTAAGATCTATAGCTTGTTCCCCTATAAATTGTAGTGTGGGTCCGCTAATAGTTCCACTAATGGCCAAATAACGTAGATTGTCAAGCATGGGTAGCGTCCTAAGTATATTGGCGGCTTGTTGAAAACTAGCATCTAGCTTATTAATGCTAACCTCCTCCCAATTTTGATAAGTATGAAGCGCATTAACCAATTTATTATAGTGGCTCTCTGCATTACTTCTTAGGTAATCAAATTCCAGCTTGTAGGCTTTTAATTTATTCTGTTTGCTAGATTCTTTAAACTTTTTTTGCAACTCCACTCTCATTTTTCTTAGTTTAAATAGACTAGCAATTGATACTTGATGAACTTCATCCACAAATAATAATTTATCAAGTATATATTGATAAATTATTGTTTCTTCTAATATACGAATATTTAAGTCTATCTCCTCGAAATTCATATCTTAAAACTCACTAAATACTCTACCTATTTTATTAAAAACTTATAAATAAACTATACCACAATAACAATGCGAACTTATAATTAAAACTATTCAAATAATTAATCTATATAACAAACAAACCAATATAACAATTAATTATTAACTATACTTTGATTGACAAGATTGATTATTAATTTCATAAAATAAACCGTTTAGTAATTAAAAATTATATTAGAGTTAATAAAATGGTCATTTCTTCTAAAAAGTATGAACCAGGTCCCTTGATTAACGCTATTCAATCAGTTTTGCATAAAAATTTATTAGATGTATGCAGCACTCTTATTAACTATCTAAATGAACAGAGAATTAAGACCTTTTCTGTTAATTGGTCCCAAGACAATATAAAGAAAAAAGGCAAAAAAAAGTTTGCAGAATGGCTAATAATAACAGCTAATATATACGCTTCTATAGACAACTTAGCTGTAATTACCGCTGAACTATCACAAAATAATTCTAACTTAGCTTACAGAATATTTGATGGCCATAACCATAATAAATCTGCGCAAATAGCAGCTAAAATTCTCAAAGAAACAACTCAACCTTCAATTTTTTCTATTCACAGATTGAAAAGATTAACCTTATTAATCACTAACTTTACCTACCTACGCACTAGCAATAATCATAAATATAAAAGTTAAAGGAATACTGCAATGACCTTATTTAATAAAATAACTGCTATTTATAATGATAACGTGCCTTATTATTTACAGACTT
Source organism: Rickettsiales endosymbiont of Stachyamoeba lipophora (assembly GCF_003932735.1). Taxonomy (NCBI): domain Bacteria; kingdom Pseudomonadati; phylum Pseudomonadota; class Alphaproteobacteria; order Rickettsiales; species Rickettsiales endosymbiont of Stachyamoeba lipophora. Next base: position 9,576 of record NZ_CP033611.1, read on the forward strand.
CAAGCCATTTATATCAACAGTTACAACAATTAGATGAGTATGGATATACCGTAATTCATCAAGCTATAGCAGATAACGATCTAACAATGCTAAAATTTTGGCTAAAATTAGCTAAGTCTTATCCTGAGTGTTCTAATCTTATTAATTTATGTGGTGAACACGGCTCTACCCCAACTCATATGGCCTGCCATTTAAATTATCCAGAAGGCATTAAAATATTGATAGAAAACGGCGCTTCTTTAACTGAACCAAATCAAAACGGCCATATAGCTTTACATATTGCAGCTCAATTTAATGCTGAGGCCTGTGCACGCATAATACTCGAGCAATCCTATGGCCTTGCTTTTAATACAGATAAAGATGGAAGCACTCCTCTGCATACTGCAGCAGTTTGCAGTGCACCAGAAACAGCTCTTGCCATCCTACAAACTTCCCCTACTACTATGAATATACAAGATGGATTTGGATTCACTCCTGCTCATTATGCAGCTTATGTTGGAGCCACTAAAGTACTAACTATCCTAAAGCAATTTGGAGCTGATTTTAATCTAACTAATAATGAAGGGAATACCCCTCTTCATTTAAATTTAATTAAAATGCATCAGTTAAAATCAATGACGTCCTTAACTAACAATCAGCCGGAAATCATTAATATATATCAAGATGAAATGCCTAAATTAGTCGCTACCACTAAGTTTTTATTAGATAATGGAGCTAAGACCACTATTTATAATTATTCTCATGTCACAGCACTGAATATAGTAATAGACAATCAATTTAATGAAATTGCAGATTATTTAATGTTGAATAGCCAAAAAGATTCTACCCATGATAATAAAGACTGTTATGCTAAAGATGAGATTATTACTTATAACAATCAAGCTGATCAATTGCTTACAATTTCAGATGATTCTAATGTCAATAATATGCCTGAAACTTCTAATATACATACAGATTATATTCTAAATTAAAGTAAAAAAGCGGCTGTGTAAGCCGCTTTAATTTTATTATATTAATGCGATTTAAAAAGTGAAAAAGAAACAAAACTAATAAAGCTTAACATTTTGGCTAGCCAAATTTTTAAAAACAAAAAATCCTAGCTTTTGTAAGGCTTTCTAAGATTTTTAGCTAAAAATAAAGTAAACATTTTATATTTATAAGCAAGAAACCATCACAAGGTCTAAAGCCTGCTCAGCACTTCCTTTACATGGTTTGTAACTGAAACTTTACGCCACTCATGTTCAATCACACCTTGTTCATTAATAATAAAGGTAGCGCGATCAATACCCATATATTTTTTACCAAACATTGATTTTTGAATCCATACTCCAAACATCTCACAAATGCTGCCATCTTCATCGGTAAACAAGGTGAAAGGCAGGCAATGTTTTTCCTTAAATTTTTGGTGAGATTTAGTATTATCTTTGGAGATGCCTATAATTTCAACATTTTTTGTTTTAAATTCCTCTATTGCATCACGGAAACCTTGAGCTTCTACAGTACATCCTGGAGTATCATCCTTAGGATAAAAATATAACACAATTTTTTTGCCTTTTAAATCCACATAATGAATTGAATTACCTTGATCATCAATTGCTTTAAAATTACTAACTTGATCACCAACTTTTAAGCCCATAAATACTCCTGAGTTTTATTATACAAATTATACTACCAAAACTACACATATAAAATAAAAAAGCCAGCTTAAAGCTGGCTTTACTAATGTAGTAACTTATTAAAAATTATAGTAAATAATCTAAGGCAATATTAGAGATGTCACAATCAAATTCGCAATGAGAAAGCTTACCTTCAATACCGTAAAGAGTAGTATTAAAAATTTCTTTTGGAGCATCTTCTTCTAATTGATCAAGATTATCCCATATTTTCTCAAGCTCATCCTTAAGCTGTGAATTTTCATTATTTATTTGTACGAGTTGATATTTACCATTTTGGTCTACATAATGCATCAGGTTTTTAGTTACTACAGTAATCTTCTCTTCACCCGTTTCATCTCTATAAACATTAGTATCTTTTTCAGTTCTCATTTCAGCACTCTTTGTGAAAAAGTCCTTTCTAAACTGAGGATTTTCATCACTTATCTTAATGGTTTGATAATAGCCTGCAGAATTTATATATTGCACAATATTTTCACCGGACTCTGCTAAATATTTTAAAGGAGCAAATTGGTTCTCCCTTAAGTTAGCAACCGGCTTAAAATCTTCAGGCATAATTGGACTATCTTCAGTAATAAAAGCTAATTTGCCATTATAGTATGCTTTCTCAATCAGAGAATAAACCTTAGGATCAGTTGCTGATACAAAGTCTTCAATTACAAAATGATATTGCATAATATTACCTATATATTTGTTGTTAATCATCAATTAACATAACAATGTATTTTTTACAATAACTAAGCGACATAGTTATTTCTTAAAGTATTTGTAATACACAATCTAAGTTATAACTATACACATTATCTTCTAATATATTTAAAATTGCATAGCCATCAGCATTATTATCAAGCTTATCAGATTATATAATTTATAATTCAATCACTCAGATATTCATTTTTACAAATTCTTTAAGGGTAATTATTTATTATTATAGTAGGGTTGTTGAGGCTCTTTATTTCTTTTATTTAATTAAATTCGTGCCATAAAATTGCCATATAGTCTCCTCTACTGCGCTATCATAACTAAGAGTTGGAAATAAAATTTCTTCACTTAAAATATTATCATTACCTTTTTTAATATCTCAATATTATATCAAAGCATGCTTGATAAGTGTATTTCTTATAAACGAATATCCACAAGAATGGTTGCGAAATTGAAATCTTGGATTATACTTACCTTTAGTAAATTAATAGGTGAATAAATGTCTTATAGCACCACACGCTCTAAACCAGAGTGGATTAGAGTAAAAGCACCAGTTAGCAAAGAATATTTAAGCACTAAAGACTTAATTAAAAGCCATAAGCTCAACACCGTTTGCGAAGAAGCAGCCTGCCCTAATATTGGGGAATGTTGGGCGCAAAAACATGCAACCGTAATGATTTTAGGTTCGGTTTGTACTCGTGCTTGCCGTTTTTGTAATATTGAAACCGGCACACCTGATAAACTTGATCCCCATGAACCCGAGAGGCTGGCTGAAGCAGTTGGTAAATTAGGACTTAAACATGTGGTGATAACCTCAGTTGACCGTGATGATTTAGAAGATGGCGGCGCTACTCATTTTGCCAAATGTATTGAACTTATTAGGCAAAGCGCACCTGGAACTACTATTGAAGTTTTAACTCCGGATTTTTTACGAAAAACTCAGGCTATTGAAATCGTAGTAAAAGCCCGCCCTGATGTTTACAACCATAATATTGAGACTGTTCCTGCTCTTTATAATAAAATCCGGCCAGGAGCTAGATATTTTCATTCACTTAGTTTGCTTAAAAAAGTTAAAGAACTTGATCCGACTATTTTTACCAAATCAGGTATTATGGTAGGACTCGGCGAAACCAAAGATGAAATTATACAAGTTATGGATGACTTTAGGGCTGCAGATGTAGATTTCATGACTATTGGTCAATATCTGCAACCCACTCCTAAACATGCGGTGGTAGATAGATTTGTTGAGCCAGAGGAATTTGCATATTATGCCCGTATGGGTAAAGTAAAAGGCTTTTTAATGATTGCCTCTTCCCCTCTCACCCGCTCTTCTTACCATGCAGGGGATGATTTTGAAAAAATGCGCACAGCACGTTTAGAACAACTTAATAATTTAGTAGGCTAAAAAATGATTGCTAGTAAGCCCGGTGATATTGTTGATGTTATAGCACCTTCAGGTAAATTTTCTATAGAACGAATAAAGCCTGTCAAAGAATTTATAGAATCATTAGGATTAATCCCGCGCATTCACGAAAATATCATAACCGATGAGCATTTCTACTTTGCTAATAATGATGAATTTCGTGCTAATGAATTGATTAAAGCTCTTACTAATCCTGACAGTAGTGTAGTTTGGTGTATGCGTGGTGGTTATGGAGCAGCAAGGCTTATTCCTTATTTAGAGCAAGTTATCCCTCCTGAAATACAAAAAATATTTATTGGTTTTAGTGATATTACTGCAATTCATACTTTTCTAAACCAGCAATGGGGTTGGCAAACTATTCATGGTCCTGTACTTTTACAAATGGCAGAAAACAGGGTGGATGAAGAATCTAAGCAAGAAATTTTAGATATAATTAAAGGGGAAATAAAACAACAAACCTTTAACCTCTTACCACTCAATAAACAGGCAGAAGAAGCGAAACATATAAGTGGTAAATTATGCGGAGGAAATGCTACGGTAATTAAAAGCAGCATTGGTACCTCATGGGAAATTCAAACTGAAAATAAAATTTTATTGCTTGAGGAAATAGGTGAGGCTGCCTACAGTGTTGATCGCTCCCTAACCCATTTACTACAAGCGAATATTATTAATAATCAAACTAAAGCTTTATTAATTGGCGATTATCTTGGCAATGCTGCAGAGCAAGAAAATATTAACTATGTGGTCAATAATTTTGCTCATATCGCCCCCTGCCCGGTATTTAGAACTCATGGTATAGGTCACGGAGAAGAAAATCATTCAATAATGTTGAATGCTGAGTCTGAAATAATAAAGAATGTTGATGACTTTATTTTTATCAACAACCTTGATTATATTAATTAATGATTCAGCGCAAACTTACTAAGTTCCTACCATTTTCACCGTTGCAGCTTTATGAGCTGGTGCTGGACATTAATTCATATCCAAAGTTTATTCCATGGTGTGCAGCATCTAGAGTTTTAGAAACTCATGAAGATTATTTAATTGCTGATTTAGTGATTAAATTCAGTGGATTAAGTGAAAAATACACCTCTAAGGTAATTAAATTTCCTTACGAGAACACCCAACATTTTGCTGAAATTAAAGTGGAACTTATCTCAGGCCCATTTAAACATCTTTATAATTATTGGAAATTTAATGGCCAAGAAAATGGCACAGAAATTGAGTTTGAAATTGCATTTAGTTTCAATTCAAGTATTTTAGAAAAACTTATGTCGCTAATGTTTGAAAAAGCATTGGTAAAAATGATTGATGCTTTTGAAGAGCAAGCAAACAAGATTTACAAATAATTATACAATCAATTAATTAAAATTAAGGACTAAAACAGGCATGTCGAATCACTATATTTATGTAATGAAGGGTTTATCAAAATTTTATGGCGCTAAGCAAATATTAAAAGATGTTTGGTTATCATTTTATCCTGGAGCTAAAATTGGGGTTTTAGGACATAACGGTTCAGGTAAATCTACCTTACTTAAAATCATGGCCGGAATTGATAAAGAATATACCGGTGAAGCCTGGGCTGCTAATGGGGTAAAAATTGGTTATCTTCCTCAAGAACCGCATTTAGATGAAACTAAAAATGTATTTGATAATATTCAAGAAGCCTTAAGACCAATCAAAGATTTAGTTGATGAATTTTATGCAGTAAGCGCTAGATTTGCTGAAGAATTATCTGATGATGAAATGAACTCATTAATTGAGAGGCAAGGCGAGTTACAAGAAAAAATTGATGCAGTTGATGGCTGGGAATTAGAACGCAGAATTGAAATCGCAATGGACGCACTAAGCTGTCCACCAAAAGATGGTGAAATTGCTAAATTATCAGGCGGTGAAAAACGTAGGGTTGCACTTTGTAAGCTATTACTTGAAGAGCCTGATATGCTACTACTTGATGAACCAACCAACCATTTGGACGCCGAATCTATCTCCTGGCTAGAGCAATTTTTAAGAGAATATAGAGGCACCGTAGTAATTATTACCCACGATCGTTACTTCCTTGATAATGTAACCGGTTGGATTTTAGAACTTGATCGCGGTCATGGTATTCCTTACGAAGGTAATTATACCTCATGGCTTTCGCAAAAAGAAAAACGCTTAGCCCAAGAAGAAAAAGAAGACAGTGCAAAACGTAAATTCTTACAAAAAGAACTTGAATGGGTTAATGCATCCCCTAAAGCTCGTCAGGCAAAAAGTAAGGCACGTTTGACTCAGTATGAAAAGCTTGCGAGTGAACAACGTGATTCCCAAAATGGATTGGCACAAATTATTATTCCAAATGGTCCTAGGCTTGGTAACAATGTAATTAATGTTGACCATATTTCTAAAAAATTTGGCAACAGGGATGTTATTAAAGATTTAAGCTTTACCATTACTCCATCTGCTATATTAGGAATTATCGGCCCTAATGGTGCTGGTAAATCCACATTATTTAAAACGATTACAGGCCAAGAACAACCTGATGGCGGCAAAATAGATATTGGTGAAAGTGTAAAATTAGGTTATGTAGACCAATCACGTGATAAACTAAACGATACTGCCACTGTTTGGGAAGAAGTAGCAGAAGGCAGAGAAGAGATTACTTTAGGAGATACTACGGTTAAAAGTCGCGCTTATGTTTCTGCTTTTAACTTTAAAGGTTCCGACCAGCAAAAGAAAATTGGGCTGCTGTCTGGCGGTGAGCGTAACCGTGTCCATTTAGCTAAAATGCTTAAAGAAGGCGCTAATGTTATTTTACTCGACGAACCAACCAACGACCTTGATATTGAAACCTTAAGGGCGTTAGAAGAAGCTATTTTAGATTTTGCCGGTTGTGTTCTTGTAATTTCGCACGATCGTTGGTTCTTAGACCGTATTTGTACTCACATCTTAGCTTTTGAAGGTGATGGCCATGCGGAATTTGTACCTGGCAATTATCAGGATTATGAGCAGGATCTAATTAGACGTAAAGGTGAAAATGCTGTTAAAAAATTCAAATATAAGAAGATTGCCCACTAAGCGGGCAGCTAGATAAGCTTTTAATTGACCTGATTATTATTAGTTAGAGAGTTAGCATTTAAAGAATGAGATGCTAACTCTTCTTTTATAAATACCATACCATTATATCATCAGCGTCACTTAGCAGAGACTAGATTATAATCACCATCTTTGCCATCGATTTTAACATATTTTCTTTTATGAACACTTAATACCCACTTTACTATTTGTTAACTTTATACTAATATACTTAAATTAATTTAACTTAAATTAAAGCAATATAGTATGTTTTCTTTTTCAAATACTCTAGCACAATCACAAAATCAGCAAATTATTTGTGATTTTATTAATGATAATGCTTCGGGAATTCCTCTTGAAGATGTTATTGCGCTAATTAACACATTGAGTGAAGCAGAAGCTAAAACTTTACTAGAATATCTGTTTTATCTGCAATGGGAGATTACAAAACAAGCAGAAATACATCGGCTAGCATTAATTAGAGCCCTACTTAATAATCCTCATGCTCAAAATCTAATTAAAGCACTAAATATTATAGAGCCCGAAGTCCCTGCCCAGGATGCTATAGCAGAAGATACTATTAAGGTAGTTGCAGGAAAAAATCCACAACAGCAATTTAAACATATATCTAATCAATATTCAGTTTTACTCAAAGCAACTGAAGTAAATAATACTGATTTTACCTGGACCCTACTTACAAACCTAGAATTAATTAAACTTAGCGATATAGCACAAGGCACTATAGATATTGCAAAACTTAAATTATTTTTAACAAACCCATCTACTGATGCGACTTTAAATGACAGAAGCCAAAAAATAGCACAGTTTATTACCATTATTAAAAACCAATTACCCAAAAATGCTACTGCTATAGAACTTGCCAAATTATTACCACTAGCTTTAGAACATACACCAACTGATATAGCACAAATGCTAATAAATAATTATCATGATGTAAATTTAAGCTTAGATGCTGTTAGGTGGATAGATGATAATAAAAAAGAGCAACATTCATTAACTAGTGCCAATCCTATTATTAATACCGTAATTAATATAGTAGAAGCCCAAAATGATATTAACGTCCTAAGCAATCAACTCTATATATTACAAGCCTTATTACTCAACCCTAAAGCTAATTTGAATTTATATTATACAGAAGATGAAAATGAGGCCATTCTTGTTAGTGAGTATGTAGCAGAGCATTTAAGCGATGTGTTGATAAAAACACAAGACGTAAATACTAAACTCCAGCTACTACACTTAATACCTAGTAACAAAATAAGTTTAACTCCATTACCACAAGCTTTAGATAAAGCGCAGTTAGAGCAATTAATAAACGAGCTGGTTGCTACATTTGAAACAACAGCGAATGATTATCAGCTCACCTCAAAGCAGCAATCCACACTGCAAGCTTTATATGATATATGCAGATTAAAAGAACCAAAACTAAAACTGAAACTGAAACTGAAACTCACCGACCTCATTGATGAAAATTATTTTGAGCAACACGATAACTTAAATATAGAGCAAAAAGTAGAGCTTAGAACTAAGCTACATAATAATAAAATCAAGCTGGAAGACGCTAACCAAAACTTATCTAACATCATCGAAGTCAGACGCTTCCGTGAGGTTATTAAGCTTATACAACAAGGAGCTGATGTTAATACCCAAGGTTTCTATGACAGACCAGCTTTACATATGGCTGCTGAGAATGGACATACAGAAACAGTTCAAGTTTTAGCTCAAGAGCTAGGTGCTGATGTTAATTTTATAAATGAATTTTCTTACCAAACAGCTTTACATTATGCTGCTGAGCGTGGGCATACAGAAACAGTTCGTGTTTTAGTTCAAGAACTAGGTGCTAACGTTATGGACAAGGATAAAGATGGCAAAACAGCTTTACATTATGCTGCCGAACGCGGTCATACAGAAACAATTCGCGTTTTAGTTCAAGAACTAGGTGCTAACGTTATGGACAAGGATGAAGATGGCAAAACAGCTTTACATTATGCTGCTGAGCATGGACGTACAGAAACTGTTCGCGTTTTAGTTCAAGAGCTAGGTGCTGACATTAAGGCCACAGATAATAATGGCAAAACAGCTTTACATTGTGCTGCTGAGCGTGATCATGTTGAGCGTGATAATACAGAAACAATTCGAATTTTAGCCCAGCTAGGTGCTAATGTTAATACCCAAGCTCTTTATGGCAAAACAGCTTTACATTCTGCTGCTGAGCATGGGCATACAGAAACAGTTCGTGTTTTAGTACAAGAGTTAAAAGCTGATGTTAATGCCAAGGATGAAGATGGCAGAACAGCTTTACATTATGCTGCTACCGTTGTTGGACAAACAGAAACAGTGTACGTTTTAGTTCAAGAGCTAGGTGCTGACATTAAGGCCACAGATAATAATGGCAAAACAGCTTTACATTATACTGTTTATGGAAATACAAATGGTCATACAGAAACAGTTCGTGTTTTAGTACAAGAGTTAAAAGCTGATGTTAATGCCAAGGATAAAGATGGCAGATCAGCTTTACATTATGCTGTTATATATGGTCATACAAATGCTCATACAGAAACAGTCCGAGTTTTAGCCCAGCTAGGTGCTGACGTTAATGCCACAAATAATATTGGCAACACAGTTTTACATTATGCTATTCTCTATAGACAAACAGAAATAGCTCGTGTTTTAGTCCAAGAATTAGGTGCTAATATTAATGCTAGGGATATTAGCGGCGAAACAGCTTTATATTATGCTAGAAAATTCTACAAAACAATTTATAATCACAAGGCTACTCAATTAATTTTTAAAGCACTTCTTGGAATAGCTGGATTAACCATTTGTATAGCTGCCATCTATTATGTAACAGGTAAAAATAAAATTAATCCGCTAAAATTTCTTGAAAACAAGGCTGAGCCTTATAAGCCCATTATCATTCAAGATCTAAGCCATACTATTAAGCAAAAAGCTGGCTTTGTATCAAAACTTGCAGAACAAGCCATGTCATTTATTAGTGTAAGTAAATAATATTTTTATATTTAATTTCTTTACTAAGCTTTTAGGTCGGTTGAACAATCCGATCTTTTGCCTTTTGAATAAAACTAATATAAATGTATAAGTGATGTATCTAGTTAAGCCTTACAAATGGTTTATTTTCATCACAAATAAATAACAAAAATGGTAAAAATAATCCTCGCCAAGTAAATTTATTTGATTAACAATACAAGGAAGGCTTAAATGGTCCTTGTAAGGCAGCTACTAGGCAAGATTTTAAATATTATTTTATTTTCTAGAGATTATTATATATGTTAAGTAAAGTTCTTTTTATTATTATTTTTTTATTTTCATTAACTTCCTGCAACCATAACTTAAATTATAAAGAAGAGGAACCTAATTTTTCCTCAGCTGAAGAAGCCTTTAATAAGGCATTTGATTATATTAAAATTAAGGATTATCATAAAGCCAACCAGACTTTTGAAGTATTAGAAAAGGAATTTCCTTTTTCTACTTGGGCAACTCATGGACAGCTCATTAATGCTTATTTAAACTATGAGCAGGGAATTTATGGTGAAGCCCTTGCTAATCTTGAACGTTTCCTACAATTACATCCTACTCACAAACATGCCGATTATGCCCTATATCTTAAAGGTATGATTTTTTATGTTCAGGTTAATACTTCAGAACGCGATCAAAAAAATAGCTATGAAGCAAAAGAAACTTTTGAAAATCTAATAGCTCAATTTCCTAATTCCGTTTATGCCAAAGATGCCAAGTTCAAGATCGACCTAGTGAACGACCATTTAGCCGGCCAACAAATGGAAATTGGACGATTCTACCAAAGTAAAAACAGCTTGGTTGCAGCAGTAAACAGATATAATATTGTCATTGAACAATATCAAAATACTATTCATGTATCTGAAGCACTTTACAGGCTAGTTGAAATTTATATGACCCTAGGACTAAAAGGCGAAGCTCTTAAATATGCATCTATCTTAGGACATAACTACCCTCATAACCCATGGTATCATAGAGCCTACGATTTAATGACTAACACCGATAAATATTATCTTAAAAATAATAAATGGTATAAGAAATTACTGTAAATGTTAAAAAGCATTGCCATCAGCAACTTTATAATTATTAACCAACTAAGCCTAAAATTTTATAAAGGTCTTACTATTATAACTGGTGAAACTGGTAGTGGTAAGTCTTTACTTTTTGATGCCTTATCCTTTGTATTAAACCTCTCTAATCAAACTAATCTTTTAACAACAGGTGAACAAAAAGGCTATATAGTAGCTGAGTTTGATGCTTCTTTAAACCAAGAACTCAAGCAAATTTTTGCTGAATATGATTTAGGTTCAAATAATAATATTATTATCCGTCGTACCTTTTCAAACGAGAATAAAACCAAGGCTTTTATTAATGATATTCCGGTTACTCAAAGCTTGCTCAAAAAAATTGGCCAAGAATTAATTGAAATCTCTGCACAATTTGAAGCAATGAAATTGTTTAAGCCAAAATTTTATTTAAACTCCATTGATGATTTTGGTAAAAATTATAGTTTACGCGGGCAAGTTTCTGAAGAATTTTTAACCTTACAACAACTAAAGAATGAGTTGGAAGAATTAATTTTAGCGCAAGAAAAGCAGCTTGCTGAGCAAGATTATTTAGAATTTGTACTAAAAGAACTGGAAGAGCTTAAACCTATACATGGAGAAGAAGATAGATTAGTTGAGCAGAAATCATTGCTTAATAAAAAAGTTAAGTTACAAGAATTCGTACATAATGTAATTGAACATATTGATGGTAATAATGGTATAAACTCACAAATTAACTCTCTACAAAAGTATATTATCCGCAATAGTAACCAGTTTGATGAATTAAATATAGGTAGCATTAGCGATGATTTAGATTTAGCACTTACCCAAATTAATTTAGTACATGAAAAATGTGGACAATTAGTTGACCGGGATTATGGCGATCTTGAAGAAATTGAAACAAGATTAATGAATCTTAAAGCTGCCGCACGTAAATATAGAGTTACGGTTGAAGAATTATCTACTTACCAAGAACAAGTAGCCGAAAAAATCAATAATTTAAATACGCTTGATGCTAAAATTAAAGAACAAGAAACCTTGGTTACCTTACAACATGAAAAATATTTAAAGCTTGCACAAGAACTTTCGCAGAAAAGGCTAGCTCAAGCCAAAATATTAAGTAGCAGCTTAAATGATCAACTAAGATCACTTAACATGGTTCAAGTAGATATTAAAATTGAACATCAAGAAACCCCTATTTCCCAAAATGGTATCGATTATTTTGAATTTTTACTTAAGACCAATGAAGCAAGCGGTTATGGTAAATTAAGCCAAATTGCCTCAGGGGGGGAGTTATCACGAATTATTTTAGCAATTAAAATTATTCTTGCTGATAGCGACATACCTAAACTTTTAATTTTTGATGAAATAGACACTGGGGTTAGTGGCTCTACAGCAAGTAAAATTGGTAAAAAACTAAAAGAGCTCGCTAAAATCCATCAAATTATTTTAATTACTCATCAGCCCCAAATTGCGGCCTTTAGCCATCATCATCTTTTAGTTAGCAAAAGTAAGCAAGGATTAAGCCATATTGATTATTTAGACCCAACTACTCATTTAACTGAAGTTGCAAGATTATTATCTGGAGAAAAAATTACAGCTGAAGCAATGACGGCAGCAGAGAAATTAATTGAAGAAGGACAATTACCTTAGATGATGATATTTGATACCAAGAAAACTAATTTAAACAATGAATATCATAAACTTACCGAACTCATAAAAAAATATAACCATGCTTATTATGATTTAGATCAGCCATTGGTTACAGATGCTGAGTATGATCAAATAGTCCAACGTTTAAAGCAGATTGAAGAACAACAACCAGCACTTACTCAAAATAGCATATTAGCCCAAGTGGGTGGCAAAGCACGTGAAGATCTTAACAAGATCACTCATAAAAAACCTATGCTCTCGCTTGCTAATGCATTTGAAAAGGAAGATTTTGAGAATTTTATAGAGCGCATTTATAGATTTTTAAATCTTGCTAAAAATCATCCTCTTTCCTTTACTTGCGAGCCTAAAATTGATGGTTTATCAATTAGCATTATGTATCATCATGGCAAATTAAAATATGCTTCCACTCGTGGAGATGGTTTTGTAGGAGAAGATGTAACCTCTAATATACTGACCTTAAAAGATCTTCCTATTACCATTCATCATCCCAATTTACCGGAATATTTTGAAATTCGTGGGGAAATCTACATGACCCATCAAGAATTTGAGAATATTAATGAAAAAAGAAAAGAGCAAGATTTACAACTTTTTGCCAATCCTCGTAATGCAGCAGCTGGCTCCCTAAGACAATTAGATGTAAATATTACTCGAGAACGAAATTTAAAATATTTTGTTTATAGCCTAGGTTATACTGATTCCCAACTTTTTAATCAACATAGTGAAGCTTTAGCCTTCTTTAAATCTCAGGGTTTTTGCGTATATAATAATATTATTACTACCGATAAATTAGATGATATTTATAATTATTATAATCAAACCAATCAAAACAGAAGTAATTTAAATTTTGATATTGATGGAGTAGTAATTAAATTAGATGATATTGCATTACAAGAAAGGTTAGGCACAGTTGGCAAAACTCCTAGATGGGCCATTGCTTTTAAGTTCCCTGCATTTGAAGGCATTACTAAGGTAAATGATATAAGAGTGCAAGTAGGGCGTACAGGAGCGGTTACACCTCTTGCAATTTTAGAACCATTAAACTTAGGGGGAGTCGTAATTTCACGTACCTCCTTACATAATAGCGATGAGATCCAAAAAAAAGATATTAAAATTGGTGATTATGTAAGTATTAAACGTGCAGGAGATGTAATTCCCCAAATTACTAAAGTCATTAAAGAAAAAAGAACTGAAACACACGTAAAAGACTTTATTTATCCTACCACGTGCCCTGAATGCGGGCATGAGCTAGTCAAAGAACCAGAAGAAGTTATTATTAGATGTCCTAATAAATTTGGCTGTATAGCTCAGCATTTAGAATATTTAATCTATTTTTGTTCTAAAAATGTTATGGATATTGAAGGACTTGGTGAAAGACAGGTTGAGTTTTTATATGAAAATAAGTTTATTCAAAATGCTCATGATTTTTATAACTTAGCAGATAAAAATAAGGCTTCGCTTACTAAACTAGAAAGTTTTCCAGGTTGGGGTAAAAAGTCAGTTGATAACTTATTTAATTCTATTGAAAAAAGTAAGAATATCACTCTAGATAAATTTATTATGTCCTTATCTATTAGGCATATCGGGTTACATCTTTCTAAATTGCTTGCTCGTATGTATAAAACCTCTCAAAATTTTGTTGAAAGTTGTACTAAATCAATTGATCCTAATTCCGCTGAATTTATTCAGTTAATCAATACCAATGGCATTGGCGAAAAGAAAGCTTTAAGTATTATTGACTTTTTTCAAGATGCAAGAAACGTAAAGCATACAGAGGACTTATTAGCTGTATTAAACGTCAGCGATTATCAAGAAAACAACATTAAACAAACTGCATTAAGTAATAAAACATTATTATTTACCGGAACTTTAACCGCTTTTTCAAGGTTAGAAGCTAAAGAAATAGCTGAAAGAGCCGGAGCTAAAGTGGTATCAAGTATTTCCAGCAAAACTGATTATCTAGTAGCAGGAAGTGATGCCGGAAGTAAACTAAAAAAAGCTCAAGAATTGGGAGTTAAAATTATTACTGAAGAAGAATTTTTAAAGCTGGCCAATGAAGAACAATAAACTAGAAGCTATTCAAAAATTACTAACTCAAAAAGGCATTGATTATTATCTAATTCCTAATAGTGATGAATTTTTTTCAGAATATCCGGCAAGCTATGCTAAACGCATTGAATATTTAACTGGATTTAGTGGATCTTTTGCGATTGTAGTTATCCCTCAGGAAGGCATTCCTTACCTATTTACTGACGGCCGATATACTACCCAAGCTAAGCTTGAATGCGGACAAGCTTATAAGATTTTAAATATCCGTGAGCAAAATATTTCAAATTTTTTCAATGGTCATGATAAACTTATTATAGGTTTTGATCCAAAAGTATGTAGCAAACAATTTATAGATTCTTTAAAAAACTCCTGTCCTAATTATCAATTTGAAATTACTGAAAATCTAGTGGATTTAATCTGGGAAAATAAGCCTACGTATCCATCTTCACCAGCCTTCACTTTGCCACTTAATATGGTAGGTAATACGGTGTCATCCAAGCTTGCACCTTTAGTAGGCATGATTATAGCAAGCCATGCTGATTACTTGCTATTTACTAATCCTGAAACTATTTGCTGGTTACTTAATTTACGCTCTCATGATTTAGAATATACCCCTGTACTACTTTGTTACGCTTTGATAGACGTGCAAGGTAATATAGCACTTTTCTTAAATAAAGCAGATAGACTTAGAGACGTTAAGCTTGATAGCGATATTAAACTTGAAATGCATGAGCTTAGCAAATTAGAAGAAATTTTATCTAATAAGCTATCAGGAAAAACGATAATTTATGACGCAGCAAATTCTAATATTTATTTTGATAATTTGCTTAATACTCAGGCTAAAGTTATTCACACAAATGATACTACTTTGATTTTACGTGCGCAAAAAAATAATATAGAAATTAAAGCTATAGAACATGCTCACTTATTAGATGCAGTGAGTGTCATTAACTCGCTATATAATATTAGCACTATGATTAATGAGCAAGCATCATTAGATGAAATGAAAGTAGATCAAATATTACTTCATGAACGTAGTAAACATGATGATTTCCTATTTCCAAGTTTTTCAACTATCGCAGGATTTAATGAAAATGGTGCAATTATTCATTATCGGGCTAATCATAATACGAACAAAGTAATTAATGGCAATGGCTTACTATTGATTGACTCAGGTGGTCAATATTACAGCGGCACTACGGATATTACCCGCACTATATTAATAGGTGATACGGCTGCTAAATTTAGTAAATATTATACTGCCGTTCTTAAAGGACATATTGATTTAGCTTTAGCTAGGTTCCCTGCAAATACTACCGGCTCACAGTTAGATTGCTTAGCTCGCAAATATATTTGGGAGCTAGGCTTAGATTATGATCATGGCACGGGACATGGAGTTGGAATGTGTCTTAATGTTCATGAAGGACCGCAGCGCATTTCTAAAACGCCTAGCTCTCAGGCTTTATTACCTGGCATGCTATTATCAAATGAACCGGGAATTTATAAAGTTGGCCAATTTGGTATTAGAATTGAAAATTTAATGTATGTAAAGCAAGGTCAAGACGGCTTTCTTAGCTTTAAGCAGTTAACATTGGTGCCTTATGAGAAAAATTTAATTGACTTTTCTAGTCTATCCCCTCATCAATATGAATGGCTTAAAGCATATTATAATGATATAAAAAGCCAGATCTTACCAAAAATAGAAGATTTAAAAGCCAGTAAATGGCTAACAGAACAAATAGCAATATAAGAAAAAATTAAAATGACCGTAGTAACAAGATTTGCTCCCAGCCCTACCGGCAATTTACATATTGGCAGCGCCAGAACCGCTTTATTTAACTATCTTTTTGCCCGTAAGCATAATGGTAAGTTTTTGCTGAGAATTGAAGATACCGATAAACAACGTTCCACTAAACCAGCAGTAGATGCAATTTTTGAAGGACTTAAATGGCTTGGAATTGACTATGATGATGAAGTTGTTTTTCAATCTGAACGCGAAGCAAGACATAAAGAAATAGCTCTTAAAATGGTAGAAATGGGTAAGGCTTATTATTGCTATACTCCTCAAGAGGAAATTAACGAGCTACGTGAGCAAGCTATCAAAGAAAATAAATCATTTTTATTTAGAAGTTCTTGGCGTACTTCAAATAGCACTTCTCCAAGTGGGGGAAAAGGTGTAATAAGACTCAAAGCATCACAAACCGGTGAAACGGTAATTAATGATCTTATCCAGGGGCAAGTCACTGTAAAGAATGATCATTTGGATGATATGGTATTGTTGCGCTCTGATGGCACTCCAACTTATATGCTTGCAGTGGTGGTAGATGACCATGATATGGGAATTACTCATGTAATTCGAGGGGATGATCATTTAAATAATGCATTTAGACAAGTGCAAATTTATAAAGCAATGGAGTGGCAAGTCCCTGAATTTGCACATATGCCGCTTATTCATGGCGCAGATGGATCTAAACTTTCTAAACGCCATGGTGCAACCAATGTAATCGATTATGAGCAAATGGGCTTTTTACCAGAAGCTATGCTTAATTATTTGGTAAGGCTGGGCTGGTCTTATGGAGATCAAGAAATTTTCTCTAAACCTGAGGCCATTCAATATTTTGATTTAAAATCGGTGGGTAAATCCCCAGCTCGTTTTGATATGGATAAGCTACTATCTCTAAATTCTCACTATTTAACTCAGCTGGGACAAGAACGGTTAATTAGTTTATTGGAAACTAAAAAAAACCAACAGTTTAGCCCTATTATCATACAGCGTTTAAATGTAGGATTATCAGGTTTAATAAAACGAACAGCTACCATAACAGAACTCGCAAATGCTGCCGAAATCTATACTAAAGATAAAGTAATTTTAACAAACGATGCAAGTGATAAGCTTAAATCAGCTGATTTAACTCCTTTAAGGAAACTTAAAACTAGTTTAGAAGTTTTAAATCATTGGCAAGAGAGTGAAATTCAAACTTTACTTAAAGATTTTTGTAAAGAACATAATATTAAAATGGGTGATATTGGCCCGCTTATTCGTATAGCACTTACCGGTAGCCTTAACTCACCAAGCATATTTGAAATGATGTTTGCTCTAGGTAAGGAAGAAACTTTAAACAGAATTAATAAAATTTTATAGTAATTCTCATTATCCGCTATTTCTTTAGATTGCAATACTCTGCTTGCAATCTAATTTTGTAAGAGATTTTTAAGCAAAATAGATTTACATAATGCTACGGTTATTTTGTTAGTCTGTTACAGAAGATTACATGCTATTTACTTGCTGCTATAGCTAAAAAAGATAGATACCAGGCCAGTTTAAGTAAATTACCAAGATGGGTTTTATATTATGATGATTGGTTATCCGGGAATATGCTTATAATCTGGATCTAAAGAAATTAGGTTAGCGTCCATCTACAAACCCACTAAGAACATATAAGACCTAATAGTAAAAATCTTTGATTTTTTAAAGCATTATATAAGAAAAGCCCCTGTTACTCCAGAGGCTTTATAAGCTCTTTTTCATTATTTTTATAAACCGCGGGATATTTTAGCATCCTTGCTAATAAAAATATAATCAACCATAGGTTTGGCCATCGATTGAAGTGCTTTTAAACTTTTAAGTCCCAATTCAGGGATTCTATCCACTATATTACACGCAGTTTTAAATGCTGCATCTGCTTGCTTTGGAGCTATAAACCTCCCTAGAAGATATGCTGCAGCAGATACCCCAACAATACTAGTAATAGTAATTAAGGCAATTTTAAGCCATTCTCTGCGAATTGGTGGTAATTCTAAATTTTCTCCCAATGCATCATTAACCTTATTAATAATATTGGGCCTATTATAATATATAGCTAAATCTCTAAATTTCATTCCATCTTTTGGATCAGCTTCTTCGCCATTTTTGGAGAATATCGATTTTACTTCAAAATACTTCGCTCTCTCTGTTTTGGATAAATTACGTAGGAACGCTATAATATGATCTGTTCTTACGCCCTCATCTTGATAAGAGTAGTCGTCCCCTATCATATGATTAAGTATCCTAAATTGATCATTTTCTGGAAGTTTCCTCTCATCTTTAACTGCCTTAACGGCTGCTTCAGCAATGTTTTTTATATTTTTTAATTCTGCTATTTTTAAAAAAGTTTGGCTAGTTGCCTGCCCGGTTCTATTTTTTTCATTTTGGTTATTAACAATCCATTTTAGCACTAGAAAATCATCTATCTCCTGATTACTAAGCCTTTTTAATTCTCCTATAAGCTGCTTTTTTAGATCCTCATTTTGATGCGCCTGATTATTTATTAATAATTTAATTAAATTAGCTCTTATAATTTTTAAATTTTCAATATGTGAATTATCTGAAGCTTGCATTCCTGATTGTGCAGTTGACATTTCATTCCCCCTTAGTACTTTAATTTATAATTATTAATTAGTAATTTTATTTAATTAACAGCCATAATACCTTAATATTATTTTAACCTCAAGCAAAAAAATTAATAAATCATTAACCTTGCTTGTTGCTGAACTTGCTAATAAAAAAGCCCCTGTAATAGCAACAAGGGCTTTTCTTTTCTGAATAATAATGCTGCTTTAACTAACCGCGAGTTATTATAGAATTTCGGCTAACACTTACCTTATCCAATAATGGTTTAGCAACTGACTTAACTTTCTCTAAAGCTTTAAGCGCAAAATTAGGTATGTTACTACTCATTGCATTACAAACCGTTTTAACTGCAGCCTCAGTTTGCTTAGGAGCCATTAACCTACCTAGAAGGTAAGTACAACCAATTATACCAAGTATGCTAGCAGCGGTAATTAAAGTGAGTTTTAGCCAATCTCTTTTTCCTGCTTTCAGAGCTTGTGGGGAAGCAACTGACCCATCAGCCGTAGTTACTGGCACTTGCTGGACTGGAGCTTGTGAGGCCTGCTGGGCTGCCGTTGACACTATCGGCTCAATCGGTGTTGCACGAGCTTGTGGAGAAACAACTGGCTCAGCCGGAGTTACTGGCGCTTGCTGGGCTGAAGATTGCGAAGAAACAACTGGCCCATCAGTTGGAAATCCTGCTTTAGGCAAAGCTAACATTTCTTTTTTGCCTTTATACAAAGCTAGCTGCTTAGAGGTCATTTCATCTCGTGGCTCAACAGATTTTCCATCTTTAGAAAACTTCCATGTAGCTTCATTAAAATACTGTGCTCTTTCTTGATCAGATAAGGTATTTAATAAAATTCTAATATGCTGCATTCTGATGTTTTTTTGATATTCATCTGGATTTGAATCTCTCGACAATTTTATTTCATTAATTTTTTGAAATTTATCACGTGCTGGAAGTTGCCTCTCATCTTTCACTGCCTTAATAGCTGCTTCGACAATATTTTTTATGTTTTTTAATTCAGCTAGCTCTAAAAATGTTTTATCATTTAAACTAGCCTCTTTCCACTCCCACGTCTGCTGTAAAAAATCATCTATTTCATCATTATTAAGCACTCTGAACTTTTCTAGTATCTTTGATAAGAGTTCATCATCTGGTAACCTTTTCTCCATCATTATATATCCTAGTAAGTGCATAGATATAAAATATAGGGTATCTCTTCTAAGCATTTTATCCTCTACTTGAGTTTGGCTTTGAACTGTAAATGCTGGCATTTAATTCCTCTTTGCAATTTTAATTTTTATAATTATTATTTAGTAACTTTGTTACATTGACAAACATCATATGTAAATATTTCCTTAATTGCAACAAAAAATTAACAAATTATTAACCTTACTAATAAAAAAGCTCCTGCAATAATTTCAAGAACTTTTTTCTGAATAATAATGCTGCTTTAACTAACTGCGGGTTATTACAGAATTTTGGCTAGCACTTACCTTATCCAATAATGGTTTAGCAACTGACCTAGCTTGTTCTAAAGCTTTAAGTGCAAAATTAGGTATATTTCCCATTGCATTACAAACCGTTTTAACTGCAGCCTCAGTTTGCTTAGGAGCCATGAATCTACCTAGAAGGTAAGTACAACCAATCACGCCAAGTATGCTAGCAGCAGTAATTAAAGTGAGTTTCAGCCAATCTCTTTTTCCTGCTTTCAGAGCTTGTGGAGAAGCAACTGACCCATCAGCCGTAGTTACTGGCACTTGCTGAGTTGAAGATTGCGAAGAAACAACTGACTCAGCCGGAATTACTGGCGCTTGCTGGGCTGAAGATTGCGAAGAAACAACTGACTCATCAGCCGTAGTTACTGGTACTTGCTGAGTTGAAGATTGCGAAGAAACAACTGACTCATCAGCCGTAGTTACTGACGCTTGCTGGGCTGAAGATTGCGGAGAAACAACTGGCTCAGCCGGAGTTATTGGCGCTGCTTCTGTATTATGTATTGCACTATTGCCTTGTAATTTTTCTCCTAGCGGTTGTAGTTGCTGTCTACTTTTATTACTTGATTCTTTGAGCTGCTCATATAAATCTAGTAAGTCTTTATACTTCTTATTTAAATCATCTATCTCTTGCGTACGATCTGCTTTTGTATTATGTATTGCACTATTACCTTGTAATTTTTCTCCTAGCTGTTGTAGTTGTTGTCTAATTTTATTATCTGATTCTTTGCACTGCTCCACTAAATCTAGTAAGGTCATATTCATCTTATATATATCATTTTTTATCTCATGCATAGGACATGCTTTTGTATTACGTATTGCACTATTGTCTTGTAATAGTTTTTGCCTAATTAGCTCGTTTTCCTGCTCCCGTATATCTAGTAATGCCTTAAAATCTATATAAAAATCTTTTATCTCTTTTGTGAATATTGCTACCTTATTAATTTGGTCTTGACTTGTAAATGCTGGCATTTCATTCCTCTTTATAGTTACTATTTAGTAAATTTATTTTATCAATATACATGCTATATTAACATTATTTAAACATTAAGCAATAGGTTAATAAATTGTTAACGTTACTTGTTGCCGGACTTGATAATAAAAAAGCCCCTGCAATAGCAACAAGGGCTTTTCTTTTCTGAATAATAATGCTGCTTTAACTAACCGCGAGTTATTACAGAATTTTGGCTAGCACTTACCTTATTCCATAATGGTTTAGAAACTGACTTAGCTTGTTCTAAAGCTTTAAGTGCAAAATTAGGTATATTTCCCATTGCATTACAAAGCGTTTTAACTGCAGCTTCAGTTTGCTTAGGAGCCATGAATCTACCTAGAAGGTAAGCACAACCAATTACACCAAGTATGCTAGCAGCGGTAATTAAAGTGAGTTTTAGCCAATCTCTTTTTCCTGCTTTCTGAGCTTGTGAAGGAACAACTGGCTCAGCCGGCGTTGTTGGCATTTGCCGGTCTGGAGCTTGCGAAGGAACTGCAGGGTATTGCAAAAAAATCACGTTATCTACTGGATGCTCAGCACCTAACTCCCTAGCAAAATCTCGGCTAATCACAAAATACACTATGTCGTTGCATTTTTTAACCATCTGCGGGAAGGTCATTTTATCTAGTGAATTAGGAGCTTCTCCATCTTTAGAAATCTTCCATTTTATTTTAAAATATTCTATTCTTTCTGCCTCTGACAAAGTAAGTAACAAAATTTTAATATGTTTAGCTCTTAGGAGTTCCTCACGTTTATACTCTGAATTATCCAGAAATATTTCATTAATTTTTCTATATTTATCCGCAGTAGGCAGTAATCTTTCTTCTCTTACAGTCTTAATAGCTTCTTCAGCAATATTTTTTACCTGGAAATAATTGGTTATTTCTAAAAAAGTTTTTCCAATAAGTTTTGCAGAAGTTTTTAAAAAGGTTTCTTCCTTACAGAAGTCCTGTTGAGTTTCATAATCCCAACGTATTTGTAAAAACGATTCTATTTCCTTATTTGTGAGCTTTCTTAGTTGTGCAACAAAAAATAATAACAACGCCTTGTTTTCTTTTACAGGCTGCTCTTGTAATATGGCCTTTACTATGTTGTTGTATATACGATGATATAATTTTATAGTGATTTTCGAGTCTTTCTCTTGGACAAAATCATGAGATGAAAATATTGACATTTTAACCTTATTTGTGAATTGATTTAAAATTATTAATTTTACTAATTTATTTCGTTAATAATTTATATTAATTAAATATTATTTTAATATCAAGCGGGAAAATTAATAAATTATTAACTGATCTTGTATATTAAAAACTTATGTACAAGCTTTAATAAAAAATTGATATAAGTTTATCTAGCAATCTTAAACTATTATTCATAACTGATAAAGCTAGCGTTTATGAAAATAATTGTGGTTCTCTTTGAATACCCATAGTCATCAATGAGAAAGCTCTTGATGCTCCGTAGATATTGCTGCTGTTCCTAAAGAGGATACATGCGATGTATAAGCTGCTGGTGGTAATTCATTTAACAACACTGCGCAAAAATCAAAATTATCAGCAGATTGCATAGGCCATGATTCAGATAATTCTATATCTTCATATACAGTACGGGATGACAAAGGAAGACAGCAACTATATAATACATTTGAATATTTTACTAAATTGCTCCATAGAGTCTTAACCCATTGAGAAAGATACGCTTTAGAAGAGAAGGCATCAGGGGTTTTTAATTCTTTATCCGCTTGCCGTTCTTTTATACCTCTAGGATGATCAGCTTCAAAGAAATCCTCAGGCACCTCATCTTCTCTTTGCTCTGGTCGCTTTGCTACCATACCATCAGATAGCTGGCCTCTGAGCTCAAAAGCTAGCGGTAATGCATCTTCATCAAGTTCAGTATCAATACTGCTGATTGATTCGATTCTTGTTATGTTATTTTCTTGCTGTGATGCAATGACACTAGCAGCTTTTATTCCTATCATTGGTTCTAAATCACTTGCACATCCTCTATTCTTTTGCTGCAAGCTATACTGCTTAATTTGTTCTTTTAAAGTTTTAGCTGCTATTTCTGAACATTCTCCTCCCGCATGACCGTCAAATACCGCAAACATTAATGAGTTGCTAGCTGCATTTAATTTAGTTACCACCACAGTAATATTATCATATGAATTTAATACAACAGCAGCGCGAACTAACCATTCAGCAAAACTTCTTTTCCCTTTACCATTTTCATCATCATTGAACCAAAGTGCATAAAGCTGTTCAATCTTTTGCTCATTTAGTGCATCTCTTTCATATAGGCCATCACAACTAGTTATAATTAATACTTCTTTACCTTGATTAATTTCCTCTTCAAAACTAATTTGTCCAAAATCAGGCTTTTTTGAGACCGCTTGACCAAGATAAACATCACCGTAAGCTCTACCCATTTTTAAATTTCCGCAAATTCTCTGACTATCTAATGCTACCCACCCCCCTACGGAATAAATGGATTTTAGATTAATCGGATCAGTGGCGTTATGATCACGAGTAAGCCTAACAACATTTAACTCTTTGCCATCTTTGCTAGAAATAATGGCTATCATCCGAGAATCACCGACATTACTATAAGTTAAGCTTTTAGTTTGCGGATTATAATAACCGGTAACCGCAGTAGTTCCTGGAGATCTTTCTCGAACTTGTTGATCCCATTGAGCTTGTTCACGTGTCTCCCTTGCTACTCTAGTTGATTCTTCTTCTGTTGATTGGTTCATTACCTCAGTGATATCAAAAAGATATTGTAAGGCATCTAAGGGTCCTAAATGAAAATCTACTTCCTCTGCCACATAAGTATCTTCCTGGATTCTTTCATGCCATTTTCCTCCATCTTCTGCTATTTCAAAAGGCTTTTGTATTTCTCCTATAGACCCAGGCTCTATTACATCCAAACTCTTTTTTGGCTTAAATGGCCATTTACTTCGATCTAAACTAATAAAATTGTCTTCTAATCTTCGCCAATCAAGCAGAGGTAATCCTTGCTGATATTCATTAATCTTTTGGTTACTAGCCTCAATAAGAGTTATGCGAGAAGCTACTAAAGCTAAAAATTTGGTAGATTTTAAAATATTTTCGGCTTTTCCTCGGTTGCCTATTTCCTTGATAAGATCTATCATTAAATTAATGCTTATTTCTTCTAGATTTTCGCTGTTACTTTTACTGAAAGCTGATTCTTGAAGGAGAATTTCATCATCTGGTAAAAATAATGGTTGATCATATTTTTCTAGCCTTACGATTTCATCCATTAACTCTAGAATATTTTTAGTGCCTAAAAATTTAAATGCACCAAAATCATTTTCCTGATACGAATTAAAATTATCTTGTATTTCTGTTAAAACTTGCTGGATAGCCAAAGATAAATTATTAAAATATCTAAGTAATAAAGGACTAGGTGAAGACATAAAGCAACCTACTTTTAATTTAAAGAAATAAACTATTATTTACCTTAAAATAAAAGTTTAACACTTTCGACACAACAAAACAAGCCTATATAAATCATGAACTTATCTTTATTCACACAGTAACACTAGCGCTTATTAGGCTGGTTTTATCTTTAAAATTCATAATAAATATCATCCATTATTAAGACAATTTTTCTGCTGGTATTTTTTACTGTTAGCAATATATCCTTTCTGAACTTCAAGTAGCACATTTTCTACAATTGAATGTAAAATATTACTAACCTTCTGTTTTTTGTTTCTATTGCTTATCAATAATATTCTTAAAGAAAAGCCTTAATTTTTTGTAAAGACCGGTCGTCAAAACTAGTAATCCTATTAAAGATAGGTTACTTTCCTGCCACATCGCCATATAATAATATTAACTATGTGGCAACCTTTAAAATAAGCGATATGCAACTCAACACTTTACTAGTATAATTTATCATCTAATATCAATTGATCTTAATAATAAACTCTGGAGTTATATGAAAAGCTCTGCCTATGCTATTGCAGAAGGTTTTAAAACTAATGAACTAGCCGAATATTTAAGAGGTAAGGGTTTTGAACCTAAACGATATGACGATGTAATTCACATTAGCACTCAAAATATTGATACCAAAGATTCTATAGGTGATATTTTTTTCTTTAATTATGGATGCATTGTAACTTGGAATGTAGTCAGGGAGTTTTCTCACTCGTTAATTAAAGATTTAGCCCCCTTTTCTCATAATCATTTTGAAGAAAATTATTTTATCGAACAAACTAATTTCATGATTAACCGCGAGGAAAAAACTCAGATTGTAGAGGAAGAAGACTTAATCGTACTTGAAGAGGAAGATGAACTCATTAAACTCTCAATGTCACATGCTCTTTCTCAATCTGCAAAGCTTGATGCTTTTGAACTTAGGGTTAATAAAGTTATAGCCAATACTAAACCAATTGCCGATGAACTGGCTAAAACTGGGAAAGTTTCTTTATCTCGTAAAAAATTATCCAAGAAAATAGGTTGGATTTTTACTGAACGTAATAGTATTAATCTGGATAACGACATTCTTGATACTCCAGAATTTTTTTGGCGTAGACCAAGATATGAACCACTTTATACTATGGCAGCCCTTTATTTAGATATTAATACTAGGGTTGATATCTTAAATCGCAAACTTAAAGCAATTTATGAGCTTTA
Source organism: Rickettsiales endosymbiont of Stachyamoeba lipophora (assembly GCF_003932735.1). Lineage (NCBI taxonomy): Bacteria > Pseudomonadati > Pseudomonadota > Alphaproteobacteria > Rickettsiales > Rickettsiales endosymbiont of Stachyamoeba lipophora. The sequence continues at coordinate 35,772 of NZ_CP033611.1, forward strand.
TGAAATTTTATCCAATGAGCTAAACCACATACATTCTTCTCGCCTTGAATGGATAGTAATAATACTTATTGCGCTTGAAGTGGTAATGGTAATTTTAAAAGATTTACTTAAATTGATTTAATTTACTTAGAAGAATGTTGTTAGAAGAAATTTATAAATATTACGGACCTTATTTAAAAAAGGTCGATAATATAATTTATCAATGTTGCAAAAATCGTTTTCCTTTAATTGCTGATATTGTTCAGTATGTCATAACCTCAGGAGGAAAACGTCTTAGACCTTTGCTTACCATTCTTGCTGCCGATATGTGCGGTAATTTAAATGAAACTGCTCTTAAATTAGCTGCCAGCGTTGAATTAATTCATACAGCTACCTTACTTCATGATGATGTGATTGATCACAGCGAATTGAGAAGAAATAAACCAACAGTTAATTATAACTGGGGTAATAAAACCAGCATCTTAATGGGAGACTTTTTATTTAGTCAGGCATTTGAGTTAATGGTTACTTCTAAATCTTTTCAAGTACTAGAATTATTATCTTCCACCTCGGCGATAATTTCTGAGGGAGAAATTATTCAATTAAATTCTTTAGGTGATATTGAGATAGGTTTAGATACTTATTACACTGTTATTAATGCAAAAACTGCTGCACTTTTTGCTGCTTCTACCAAAATTGCTTCGCTAATTACTGAAAGCAATGAAGGCCTCGATGAACATCTTTATCAAATCGGTAAAAACTTTGGTATGAGCTATCAAATTACTGATGATTTCCTAGATTATACTCGAAGCACTAATAGCGGTAAAAATCCTGGTGATGATTTTTATGAAGGCAAAGTCACCCTTCCTATCATTTTACTCAAAACCCAAGCAGATAAAGAAGATAGCAAACTAATTACAGCTATGTGGAATAATAAAAACTTTGATCAAGAAAATTTTAATTTTATCAACTCGCTTATAACCAAATATGATATTACCAACTTGATAAATAATATCACCTGTAACTATTTAGATAAGGCTTATGGGCATCTAAAAACTTTTCCTGATAACACTGCCAGAAAATCTTTTGCTACATTGATAGATTTTTGCATTAAAAGAGACTTTTAGCTTGCAAAATAAAAAATTTATTTTAATAATACATCCCGTAGCTTATTTGCTGCTATAGCTCAGTGGTAGAGCACTTCATTGGTAATGAAGAGGTCGTAGGTTCGATTCTTACTAGCAGCACCATCTATTATTATTTTTTTGCTATTAAAAATTTCTTACTTAATTTTACTAAACCCTTTATCAGCTTTTATTAATACATATACCAAGCTATTAATATCTTATTTTACCCCCCAATTCCTTAAGAACAATATAGTACTTTCCTTAATTAAAAGCATTATCTGCTGCTTTATATTAATTAGCATGGCTTGATTATTAATTATCTCAATATTATAATGCGCGTTATTAATAATACATTAAGCAATAGCATTTTAACTAAGGATATTAAAAAATTATGCTCGATACAATCAAGCTACAAAAAATATTAAAAATTATTAACAATACAAACTCTACAGGAGAAGAATTTAAAGCGGCCACTAATAGCTTAACAAAAGAAGATTTAACCTCAGCAACCTTTAATCATACTAGTAGTGCCGCTAAAATATCTTTAATACAGTTTTTGTTAATTAATCACAAAGATGAATTTATCAATATTTTATTATCAAAACGTAGAAATAAATTTGATTACTCTTCTCTTAAGGATCAAGGGTTAGCAGAGCTGATGATAACCAATAATAAGTCCTACTTTAAAGATTCCATTAAGGGCTCTGTATTTTATCAGCAGATTTTGAAACATTTAATTGAAACTGGTAAATTTAAAGAAGCGGATGACTTCTGGAATGCACAGAGTGGCGGCGTTATTATTGATAATATAAGCACATTTGCTAATAATACCAATGGTAATCAAATACTTACATGGCTAATAAACCAACATTGTATACATTTAAAACATAGAAATTTTTATGAATTAGTGCTAAACTGCACAGATCAACCTAGATTAGAGCTAATATTTAACGCTTTAATTAGCAGAACGCCAGCCATACAAGCAACCTCTCTAGAACCAAATTTAGAAATCATATATAACTTATTAAATTATACTATCCTCTACTCAGATCAAAATACTGTTTTAATAAATGTTATTACTAAATATTTACCTGATATTATAAACAAAGTAAGAGTTCTGAAACATGGAGTTAATACTAGCATTATTCATATCATTTTAAAAAATAATGATGTTGCCTTAATGAAATTTGTCTCGAAATCATACTCTGATTTACGTAGCGTTCAATTTTCAGAGCACAAAAATTTTCTTCATTTAAGCTTTGCTAAAGGTACAACAGAATTAAATAAATGGGCAATTAAAGAATATGCTGACTTAGCCACAACCATAAATGATAAAGGGCAAACTATAGCTCATATAGCAGCTGAGAGTGCAACCATCCTTTATGATAATCGTGAAAATGCATTTAGTAATTTACAACTTATTAAAATCGCAAATCCTCAATTATTGAAAATTACAGATAAAAAAGAAAACACTGCTGTAGATTATATAGTAAAGCACTTACTAACACAACTACGGCCAGCAAATAAGAGGAATGCAAAAGGAATTAATTCGTCACTACCAACTATAGAAGAATACTTAAAAGCACTTGATGACCTAGATGATAATATACTTTTTTATCAAGTGGCAGGAACAACTCTTGGTAATAAGGTATTTAGCTTGCTTGATGATAACGATGCTACATCAGTGCTGCAAGCAGCTCCAAAGAGTTTGGCAAAATTCCAAGCATCATACACCCATTTTAAGGCAAGAAACGTTGATCAACCTAGCGCAGAGGCAATAACAGCTATCCAGAAACAAGCTCCGCAACCTGCTTCAGTAATATCACCACTTTATATTCAACAATCTTTAGGTATATTTAAAGGGTTATTATCAGAAATTCCTAAAATAATATGTGTTTTATCTCAAGATAGACTTTCTTTATCTTCTCAAGCAAAACAGTTTAATGTAAATAATCAAAATTATGAGAACATTTTACAATACTTCATAGGCATTACACATTTCTCTAATAATTTACCTTCACTATGCCTTAACCATAATACTCTCCAGGAACCATATAGCGATATAACAACATCACTAAATTTACTTACAAAAGTAGTAAAAAATACGGAACGCTTACGAAATGCGTTAGATAATCACCACAAAATTTTTGGTTCTTTGTCATCTTCAAACAACACTGTAATAGTATCATCATCCGCCTTAGTTTCTATAGAAGATCATCAGATACAGATCATTGATCAAATATACAATAAACTACTTTTAAATCTTCAGTCATTACTTGCTCATTCAAAAGTTATAGTTGACACTATTAATGTTTCAGTATCACCAACCTTAAACAGCGGATCATTATCAAAGAAACATAGCCGTGATGAGGCCTCTAATCAAGAAATGGCCATACTTAAAAAAGAAATTACACAATTAAAAAATGAAATAGCACAAGCAAGAGTACAAGCTATTAGATCTAATGCTGAGATTGCAGCCTATCAAGAAATTATAAATAACTTAGAAGAAAGATCTGCTAAAAAAGCAAGATTCACCGAAGTGGAGAGCGGAGCAGCAGCTAGTTTTACAAGCAAGGTATCATCCGCAAGTGTAAATTACACGATCGATAATCAAGCATCATCTTCTCAAGCTTATTCTTCACTATATACTGATAATCCTCCATGTTTTTCTACTGCTGTGCCTGTAGCTCATAATATTGGTGCTGCTGCAGCTATAATTGATCCTACTGCGTGGTATAATAATTGCACCGCAGGATATTATTCAAGCATAAATTCAAATTATAGTGCGCACCACTTACAGCAACAATCACCCCTAGCGGCAAATACTATACAAGCAGTAGATCCAAGCTGGATTGATAGAATTAGCAGATGTACAACAAGCGGCGCTTCCTCAAGCTTTGATACGCAACTACATTCAACAAATTATTGGCAACAGCGTGAAAATAAAAAAGAAAATAAAGGCAATTATATAGGCTAAAAAAATATGAATTGAACTTGTTGTATGAAATCAAGTAAGAAATAAACTATCAAATTGGTAACGTTCCGAATAAAAAGAAAAGAGCGTTACCATGAATAAGCATTAGAGACCTTCTATAAAAAATCAGAAGAACAGCATCTTTAGAAAAAAGCCAACCATAGGACCAAAGAATATTTAGGCTTATTTGAACCCATACAGATAAATTTTGATAATAGATCTTAAAAACTTAATATGGCCTATCAAGTTTTAAGAATATACGGAAAGAATACTGCCATGTATAACCATCAAATAAATAGATAGTGAAATTAAAATGGACTTGCACTAATCTAAATTTAGCAATTAGGTATTCATAAAATTATTTCTTAAGCTAAGTTTTAAAAAAAATAAATGTTTAACATAAAAGAGGACCTAGGTCCTCTTTTATGTTAAACATTATCTAAACTAATTAAGGTCTTGAGAAACTTATCCCGTCTGTACCCTTTTTGCTTAGAAGCTTATCTTCTTTTTCCTCAGTTCTACGCTGTAAAAGTTCAGCCGCAGGTTTGGGCACATTATTAATACCAGTATTATCTGATAAGGATGGAACATTCTCATTATTAGGAGAAGGAACTGCACCTATTAATATTCTTAAATAAGCAATACCTTCTGAAAATGATGCTTTTATCTCATTCCAAATATTAATATCATCTAAATCATCTAACGCGCCAAAAAAAGGTAAAGAACGGCGTTTACGCGATTGGATATTAGCATGAGCATTCCCAGGATCTTCTGCTTTACTACCAGCTGGTGCTGATGCTAGGCCGCTGGTTAGCTTTTGTAGTTCTAACAGTTCTTCTCCTACACCAAGCTGTTTATCCATACTACTTCTATGGTTATAGTGATTAAAATCTGAAAAATCTAAACTTTTGACACTAGATGAACCAGGAGATTGCATAGCATGATGGCCAAAAGGTATGCTATATTCTCTACTGCTTACTCTCCCGGCATTCTCTTGCTCTGTAGTTTCATGATTGGTATTAAAAGGGGAATCAGCTATTCCTTTACCTCTACTACTAACCTTACCCACCTTACTAACATCATCGTTCTTACGGCTAGTATCAATCGTCAAATCAGTTCTTCGTGGAGAAGCTGGGCTACCGCGTCGACTCCATGAAGCAAATTGTGTACTATTTATCTTTGTATTACCATTTGGAGATTCTGAGCTACCAGGTTCTAATTCAATACTAAATGAAATTGTACTAGCTTTTGTACGTTCTTGCGTTATGGACTCATTATTTGTGGCCACTTCTTTGTTTGCTTGCTTATCGCCAGCTTTGATTAGAGAAAAAGTATTAGCTTTTGTTGCCATTTTAACCCCTTAAACTACTATTAATTTGTTAATTCTTATAGCATTACTATTTAGCAACTTTTGTATAAAATTAAATATAATATTAACTTTAAATTAATCTTATTTAATATTATAATATAAAATTACTAAATAATAATAAATTTATATATATATAATTTTTTCAAATCAATAGATAAATGACTGAAATATAAAAAAAATTAAACAAAGTAACTTATTTATAATAATTAGTTGGAGTATATATAGCTAAAAAGCTAGAGACTTAGGGGGTGGAAGGTAATTTTATTTTGAGGTTAATTTTTGAAGTTACAGCTAGATTTTTAAGATAAATAATAGTCATCTATACTAAAAAACCTATATAGCGACCTACATACCTCTTGATAGGATTGTCAGTTATCAAGCTATCTTCTTGCTAAAACTTTTAAGATATTTAGCTGAAAGTGAGTAAAGATATTTTATGAGAATAATTGCCTGGTTTATACAAATATCTTGATACTTATGGTAAAAATACCAGAAGACAGCTTCTTGACGCAAGAAAGTTTTATCTCAACCTAAGGTGAAAAATAAAAAAGAGCCTAAATTAATTCACTTAGACTCTTTTTGGAAATAAAAATTCTAAAATTTTTAAAATCTATAAACAATTTTTATACTGCAGGATATATTCCCGGGACGTTTACGCCATTGCTTCTCGCTAAGCTTTCTACATGATGAGGTTGTTGCTGTTCAGCATTATTGGTAGCTCCTGAAGGCCCATTTTGTGATTTTGCCGCAGCAACAATTGGTGCGTTTAACTTATTAAGTTTCTCAGTTATAAATTGTATATTCTCAGCTTGATTATAACAAAAATCTTTACCACGCTTTCCAAAATAATCCTCCATCTTCTTAGCATGCTCATGCAAATTAGGAATTAACTTACATAAACCATAAATAACTAAAAGACTGCCGCTAATATAAAGGGAGTTCTTTAAAATTTCCATTGTAGACTTTAATAAAGCAACTACGATAGTTTTTATAAAAGTAAAACCAATACCTATAATTAACGAAACCACCCCTACCCCTATAATTTTATGAGCTTCCGAAGCTCTCTCAGCAGGGAATAACTTTTCTTTCATTGTACCAACAAATCCACTTACAGATTCTTTAGCAGTAGAAAGTTTATTTTTAATTCTATCCATTATTGCCATTATGTTACCTTATTGGAATTAATAATTAAGTTAAATATAAGCAAAATATATTTAAATATATAACACAAATACAATACATTGTTAACATTCACAAGATCATTTATCTTATAAATTTATATTTAATAAATTTAATTTAAATATTTGAAGTAGCAAATTACACTTTTAACTTAATTTAGCAGCTAAATCTTTTAGAGTCCCTACTTTATGAAAATAATCAAATTGATTTTTAAACCAGGTTACTTGCCTTTTTGCATAGTTCCTCATTAACTGGGTAACCTTATCTACCATTTCTTCTTTGGATAATTGATTTAAAAGATATAAATTAATTTCGCCTATACCGATTCCTCTACGGTTAATTGATTTCGGTAATAATTCACCAAAGTTCCTCATAAGTACTTCTGTTTCCTCAATTACCCCATCTTTCATCATTTCAACGAACCTATGATTAATCTTATGATATAATTCCTCACGATTAAGCCGCAACTCAAAATTAACAAACTGCTCAGGCGCAAAATATTTAATCTTTTCTAGCTGCTGAAAATAGCTTAAAGGCTTTCCGGTTTGTAAATAAACTTCATAATTCCTAGTTATACGTTGAGTGTCCGTAGCGGTAATTTTTTGCAACGAAATAGGATCAATCATACTTAATAACCTATGGGTTTCTTTTAAGCCTTTTTGATTAATATATATATAAGCCTCGTCTTTAGTTTGCTGATCAATATCAGGAATGTTAGCAATTCCTTGAAGGAGCGAATTTAGATACATACCGCTTCCACCAACTAAAATAGGCACTTGTTTTGTCTCAATAAGTTGATTAATTTTTGCTACAACTTCTTTTAGCCAAATCCCTACAGAATAATCTTGCGTTACATTTTTATGCCCATAAAGCAAATGAGGTGCAGCAATAAAATCTGAATTTTTAGGTTGCGCGGTAATAATAGGGATTTCTTTATAAACCTGCTGAGCATCCGCATTTATAATCACCCCGTTGGTAATATATTCGCTTATCAAATCAATAGCCAGCTGAGATTTACCAGATGCTGTTGCACCAGTCAGCACAATAATATTATTTTCCTTTAAAAGCATAAGTACTTTAGCAATGAATTTAAAACTTTTCTACCCTTTTGAGTAGACTTAAAACCATCATTAAAACTTATTATCAGCCCCTCATCATTTAATTTCTCTAGTTTTGGTATTATCTCTTTATAAGTTATATTAAACCTTTCTAAGGCAGAATATTCAATTTTTTCATCAATTCTAAGCCTCATCATTAGTATTTCAATTAATAATTCTGTTGGCTCAATTAAAGTTTGGGACTGAATACCGTTATTCTTTTCACTGACACTTTTTAACCAATTTTCAGGTTGATGTTGCATTATTATCCCAGACATCTTATGATCAAGCATAACCCTTGAATGTGCACCCGGCCCTATACCTAAATACTCATTATATCGCCAATAATTTAGATTATGTTCACATTTAAATCCAGATTTAGCATAATTAGAAATTTCATAATTATAGAGTTCTTTTTTTTCACATAACTCTTCTGATAACAAATATAGATTATCCTTTAACTCTTCTTCAGGCATTACAAACTCGCCATTCTTATGTTGAGTATAAAATTTAGTACCCTTTTCAATGGTTAGCTGGTATAGAGAAAGATGCTTAGTATTAAAAGATAGAGCCAACTTTAATTCTTTTTCCCATTTTTCTAAAGTTTGCCCAGGTCGAGCATAAATTAAATCAAAATTAAAATTATTAAAAATTTGTGCAGCACTCTCAATTGCTTTTATAGCCTCTTTAGATGAATGCTCCCTACCTAAAAATTTTAAATCAGCATCATTTAAAGCTTGTACTCCAAGCGACACTCTATTGATCCCTGCTTTTTTAAATTCACTAAACTTTGCGGCTTCATAAGAAGTAGGATTAGCCTCAAGAGTAATCTCAAGCTTCATAGCAGTTTTGAATGTTTTTTTAATATATGCGATCAAGCTCTCAACTAGTAATGGACTCATTAAAGATGGCGTACCACCCCCAAAAAATATTGAAGTTATAACCTTATCTTTTAAATATTTTTTAAAATAATTTAACTCTTTTATATAAGCTTTGCCCCATTCCTCAAACTTATAGTCTGAGGCTACGTGGCTGTTAAAGTCACAATAAGGGCACTTAGCTTTACAAAATGGCCAATGTATATATAGCGCTATATTATCCATAAATTTGTCTGAGCTTTAATAACAATTCTTTGAATGCTTGAGTACGGTGATTAATTTGGTTAATTACTTCAGCTGAAAGCTCAGCTAAAGTTTGAGTGAATCCATCAGGTATAAAAATAGGAGTATAACCAAAGCCATTACTTCCTTTTGCCGGGAAAGCAATTCGTCCTGCCAGCTCTCCACTAGCTGTGATTATTAGGTTATCTGCTGGATTGTAAAAACTTAGTACCGTTATAAAGCGCGCTTTAAACGGTGGAGTAACATTTTTTAATAGCTCCTCTAGCTGTGTAAAAGTATTTTTATACCCTCCGTAACTCTCAGCAAATCTTTTAGAATTTAATCCAGGAATGTTTTCTAGAGCTTCTATTTCTATTCCCGAATCATCACCAATGGCTGGTAAATTATAATAGTGGGCAAAAAACTTAGCTTTGATTAATGCATTTTCTTCATAAGTTTTACCATTTTCCTCTGGCTCTTCAGTAATTTCAGGAAATTTCAAGGTAAAATCAACATTAAGCATTTGGCCCAAATACTCAAATTCTTTGATTTTACCTTGGTTTTGAGTAGCAATTATAACTTGCTTTAAATTCTTCATGATTTACTAATTGCGCTTCTTTGGATTTTAATAAGCTCTTTAATTCCTTTCTCAGCAGTAACAAGCATCTGATCAAGCTGTTCTTTGGTAAAGCTGCTCTCTTCTCCTATAGCCTGAACTTCAACTATGCTCCCGTGCCCTGTCATAATAAAATTAGCATCCACATCAGCTTCACTATCTTCTTCATAATCTATATCTAATAATACTTTGTGATCAATTATTCCACATGATACTGCGGCCACTTCAGTCATAATAGGATTTTTTGAAATTTTATGTTCAGCAAGTAATCTTTTAATAGCCAGACTCAATGCTACGAAACCACCGGTAATTGCTGCAGTTCTAGTACCACCATCAGCTTGCAGCACATCACAATCTATAATAATTTGCCTTTCACCAAGCATTTCCAAATCTACTGCAGCTCTCAAAGCCCGTGCAATAAGCCTTTGGATTTCCTGAGTTCTACCTGAAATTTTACCTAAATTGATATCTCTTTTCATTCTTCTATGGGTAGCACGAGGCAACATAGAATATTCAGCAGTAATCCAACCAGATCCTTTTCCCCTTAGAAAAGCCGGAACACTCTCATCTACACTGGCACAGCATAATACATGAGTATTACCAAACATAATTAAACATGAACCTTCAGCATGCAGCGATACATGAGGTTGTATTGTTACTGGCCTTAATTCTTCTCTATTTCTTCCCGAATGTCTCATTCTATTTCCTTTTTATAAATTTACACTTGAAATTTCGCTTGCCACAACACATATAATATCATTACAAAACTAACAATAACTATTTGGTAGAAATATGACTAAAGATGATATCCAGCAAGAAAATCACCCTAATAATGAAAAGAGAGAAACTTCTTCAACCCATCAGGATGAAGCAAATCCAGCTAATCCTTTTCAATCTCAAATATTAGAAGAATTAAAAAATGCTCAAGAAGAAGTAAAAAATTATAAAGAGCAATTATTGCGTATCGCTGCAGAAATGGAAAACTTACGAAAAAGAACCGAAAAAGAGAAAGAAGAAAGCAACAAATTTGCAGTGACTAAATTTGCAAAAGATATGATTGATGTGGCTGAAAATCTAAGGCTTGCATTAGCATCTGTTACAGATGAACATCTACAAAATGAAATTGTTAAAGCTATTTATAGCGGTGTAGAAATGACTAACAAAAGCTTACTTACAGTTTTTAACAAGCATCATATCTCTACTATCGTTCCACAGAAAGGTGATGAATTTGATCATAATTTACATCAAGCTGTTGCTCAACATCCTGATGAAGAAGTTGAATCAGGAAAAATTTCTCAACTTTTACAAAGCGGATATATGCTTCATGACAGGCTGATTAAACCAGCAATAGTGATAACTGCCCAGTAACAATCAACTATTGATAACCTATATATATTATTAATATATATACCATCTTGAAATATATTAAAATATTATATTTGCTAAGAAGGTTTGTTTCATGCTATGATTTATTAGTAAATTTTTATAATTATACTGTTATGAAACTTAAAATCTTCTTAGCTTATTTAATGATACATTTGTTATATGCTAATTTATCATCCGCCCAAAATAGTTACGAAATTTATAATGACGTAGATAATAATTATGATGCTCTAGTAATCCATGACCCGTTTGAGAAATTCAATCGTAAAATTCATAACTTCAACAAAGCTTTTGATAAAACCTTGCTTGCTCCTATAACGAACATTTATGACCGCACTATTCCCGTATATGCTCGAAAGTCACTTAATAATGCCCTTACTAATCTAAGAGAACCTATATATTTTGTTAATCATTCTATTCAATTTAGTTTCCACGAGGCATTACAAACTTTTTGGAGATTTTTCTTTAATTCCACTTTAGGAATTGCAGGAATGCATGATTTTGCAGGAACTTATTTAGACCTACCTGCTATACCTAATGATTTTGAATATAGCCTATCTAAATTATGCATAGCACATGGACCTTACATTGTATTACCACTTTTTGGCGGTAGTAGTGTTCGCGGAGGAGTTGGTAAAGCTGTAGATACTTTTGCCGATCCTGTAAATTACCTTAAAGATAATTCAGACTGGCTTTACGCTAAAGGAGCGCTTACATTAGTTAACTTTAGAAGCACTCATGGTTATTTATTTGAAGATTTAACTAATTTATCTGTAGATGATTATGCTATGGTTAAAAGTATATATTCTCAAAAGATCTTAAATAGAGCTAATAAAATAAAATATTGTAATAAAAAAAGGGTGAAATAAATGTCAAAAATAATTTTAGCGGCATTAATGTTACTAAGCTTCAATGCTTTTGCTACCCCTAGCAAGCAAGAGGCAAAAGATTTTATAAATAATATTTCACATGATGCTATTAGCATTATTCAAAATACTCAGCTTAATGATAGCCAAAAACAGGAAAAACTAAGCCATATGTTTATTAATATTATTGATATTGGATGGATTTCTAAATTTGTTTTAGGAGCAAACTTTAAACAAGTTAGCCCAGATGAATTTCAGCAATTTACAAAGGCTTACCAGCATTTTCTTATAAATAGATATGTACCTAAATTTAAACAATATAACCGCGATGAAATTAAGATTTTAGATATAGAACAAATTGATCAAAATAGATTTAAAGTATCTACTATTATAGACCGCAAGCAAGAATCAGACGTTAAAGTAGATTACATGATTAAGTACTATGATAACACCATAAAATTTAAAATTTTTGATATTATAGCTGAAGATATTAGCATGATAGCGACGCATCGTACTGAATTTAACTCCCTATTTAATCAGCAGGGATTTTCAGGATTATTTTCGGCTATTAATAAATAACATAATCAAGTAACATTCATTTACTCATATTTGCTTATAACCCACAGCATTTCAATAAGTGGATAGAAAAGTATTGAGCGTATAGCATAAAATAAACAAGCATGTTTAAGCAACGCAGTTCCAACAAATTTGGAAATGGCAACTTCTTGAATATCACCAAATTATCATACTGCCAAAAACGTAAAGGCTATTAATCTTCTTTACGTTTTTTTATATCTATGGGATATAAGTAAACAAATAATGCAATTATTATTTGATAATAACAAACTTATAACTAATATGAAACATAATTACAAAGCAATATATGTGGTAACAACATGGATAATACATTAACATTTTTAGACAATGCCATAATTGTTCTTTACTTGGCCGCAACGCTGATAATCGGCATTGTCAGTGGTAAAAATGTTAAAACTATTAAAGATTATGCGATTGGTGATTATAAATTTTCCACCTCATTTTTAGTGGCTACAGTTTGTGCTACTTGGCTGGATAGCGGTTCTACCTTTGGGATAACTGAAAAGATTTATAAATACGGGATTGTTTATCTTATCATCTTCTTAAGTGAATCCATTAAAATGATCAGTATAACTTTTATTGCCCCAAATTTAGAAAAGTTTCGTGGTATGCTTTCGGTAGGGGAAATTATGGGCAGTTTATATGGTAAGCCAGGCAGAATTATCTGCGGTATTGCTGCTACATTATTTTGTTTAGGATTGGTTGGTGCTCAAATAAACGCTATCGGCTATATATTTAATAAATTTTTGGGGATGGACACCTTAACTGGTATTTTAATTGGTTGCGGAATAGTAATTATATATTCAACCTTTGGAGGAATAAAATCAGTCACCTATACTGATGCAATGCACATGGGCTGTTTTGCTATCGCAGTACCAATTATAATTATATGTTATATCATGATAGGTAAAATTGGTAGTTATAATTACCTTTTAGCGATGACTCCTGCAAGTCATCTTCAATTGTTTCCTAATACCGGCACTCCTATAGAATTTATTTTCATATTTTTATTATTTGCTATCCCCTTTCTTGATCCTGCGTTAGTACAACGAATTTTAATGGCTAAAGATAAAAATCAAATTGCTACTACATTTAAAATCACTGCTGCTGTAATTATTCCTTTTTATATTTTAGCTGCTACTACAGCGCTTTCCATTTTTGTATTACATCCTAACCTTGATCCAAGCTCAGCTTTGCCTTTTGCCGTTAAAAATTATTTACCTTCAGGCATTAAGGGATTAGCTATTACTGGTTTAATAGCAGTAGTAATGTCTAGTGCTGATTCATTTTTAAACACCTCAGCTATTAGCGTAGTGCATGATTTAATTAACCCTCTACGTAGTGAACCTTTAACTTCGCAACAAGAATTACTAACAACAAAAATAGCTACCTTGGTTATTGGCCTGCTGTCGATTTTAGTAGCAGTAAAATTTAATAGCGTAATAGATATTATTATGAAATTTCAAAATACCTGGGGGCCGGTAATTGTAGTACCGCTCTTTGCTGGTATCTTTAGGATTAAAGCAAGCTCACGCTCTTTTATCCATGCGGTTATTGCAGGACTCTCAGTAGTAATAATCTGGATGTATTTTGGTCTGGAAGCAAAATTAGGGTTTGATAGTCCTATTCCAGGATTAATTGCTAATGGTATAACCTTTTTTATATCAAACTATTACTACAAAAGAACATCTTTTAGCACTTGGATTATAAATCAAGATATATAAGCAATTATCTTATGAATATAAGATAAAATATATTTGCTTTAACAATGAACCCGCCTATAATACAAAAAAATAAATAAACTTAAGTTTTTAAATTATTTAGCAAAATATGCCAATAATTTTTTGAACTATCACCAATGGTATAATTGATTATTTACGTGTACTGACATGTTATATTATAAATAGATCTATATGTATTTGAGAATACCTGGAGCTATGTATAGTATAGTAAGACTTTTGGCTATACAATCCTAGAAATAACTTAAATAAAATAAATATATTGCTCGCATAATCTTTATTAAAAAATACAATATTGCTATACACGCTGAGTGTTTATTATTTTACTTTTTCGTTACACTTAGCTTTTTATATTATTGTTAGAACTACATTTAATGTTTATCTTGTTACTTAATAAATATAACTATTTGTAATTTAACAAATAAACAACTCTGATTATACGCTATCACAACTTCGAGTTGTAAAGATTTAGTTATTAAATTAAAAAAATTATGAATATTGTTAACATTTTCTTTACTTTTGCTTTTTATTATACTATTTTGCCAATAGATCAAATTAATTGAAGAAGATAATAGCAAACTAGCATGCAAAATATTGATAAGACCATTGGTCAAAATATTAGAATACTAAGAAACAAATCGGGCTTCAGTCAGGAAGAATTAGGAAAAAGATGCGGAGTCACTTTCCAACAAATTCAAAAATATGAAAAAGGATTAAATAAAGTTAGTGCCTCCAGGCTTTTAATGCTGGCAGAGATATTAAATTGTAAATTTGAAGATTTCTTTATTGAAGAAGAAGATAGGCTAATTGAAATATCTTCACTCTATGCAAGTGAAGATCAAGCTAAATTTAATACTAATATTATAGATCCTTTAGACACATCTAAAGAAGAGTATATAGAAAAAATTATTAAATTACTTAGAAGCGTCAATGATCATAAAAAAATCAAAAAAATTTATAATATCATACATGCTTTTATTAATTAACTTAAATAACCTAGCTTTTTAGCTATTGTGAGATTATGAAAGTTAAGCCTATATAATAACTTAACTTTAAAATTAGAAAAAAATCTTTTTATATATACTAAATTTTGAAATCACTCTATTAATTATACACATAAAATAATTACTGTGATAATGCAATAAGCTTAATATATATAAACTATAATGAAAATGGGACTATTCTATATGTCCCATTTTTTCTATTTTGGTATCCATATATTTTTGAGAAATATTATTTAATTCCACATGATGCTTAACGATTTCTGTGACATCAATCCCATAATTTTTAAATTCTGCAATTTTGCTCGGATTGTTGGTTAGCAGCTTAATTTTACTTATTCCAAGTAGCTCAAGCATCTTAGACGCTGGCCATAAAACTCTTGCATCATCAGGAAAACCTAAAGCTAAATTAGCATCCATAGTATCAAGCCCTTGGGCTTGCAGGTTATAGGCCCGTAGCTTGTTCACTAATCCAATTCCCCTACCTTCTTGAATTAAATAAATTAGAATTCCGCCCTCTTCATTGCTTGCCATCAAATTAAGTGCTTTATGAAATTGGTCATGACAGTCGCAGCTAAGCGAACTAAGTAAATCACCAGTATAACAAGATGAGTGCAGGCGTACTACAGGAGTTTTGCCTAAATGACCTACTATAATTGCATAATGCTCTTTTAATCCAAAATTATCTCTAAAGGCTATTAACTCTACCTTTTTGTCAATAATTTTTAGATTTAACCATGCTTTAGAAACGATTTGAAACCCGTTAAATGCATGTGACTGCGATTCAGTTGTGATATATTCTTCAAAATGATTAAAATTATAGCATATTCTAGAGTCTTGCGGCTTAAATAAAATTATAGCAGGTATAATTTCTGCATTGATTAACAGATTTAATATCGCATTAAACTCTTGAGTTATTTCTATATTATAGCTCAGTAAATTAAATTTTAAGTTATCAATCCCTACTAGTTTATGTATTTCATTAAAATCTAAAGAGCTTTTATCTATTTGCACATTATCTATAGTTTCCACACCTAAATATTTAGCACGATCCTTACTAATAATCAGCTTAGTGTCTGTAGCATTGCTTTTAAAAAGATTAAATTCATTCTCACTAATATTCTCAACTGCTAAGCTTAGCCAGTTTTGGCCTTGGTGATTTACTACTATAGGGATGCCAGATTTAACATCATTTATAATTTGAGTAAGTTTTATAGCACTAATTTGGCTTAAGGTAATCATCGCTCCCTCGTATAGTTGTTACCATATTATATTCATAATAACTTGAATATCTTCTGAAAAGATAATCTAGTAAAGATGCAACAATCTTGCAACTTTATTACCCCTCTAGGACAAATTTATTGTTTTTATTAATTGAAATTTAAGACTTAAATGCATATGATAAAAAGCGCATTGTGGATAACTTGTGGATAACTTTGTTGATAAGAGTGTAGATAAATGAATATATATTGTATAGCAGATAAAAGCTTAGCAGCTCAAGCAGAATATGAGCTATTAAAAAAAACTTATCCACAATTGATTTTTGAAAAACCTAGTACTGACGAAGAAGCTATATTAATAGTACTCGGTGGCGATGGCTATATGCTTTATAATCTTCATCGTTATATGCATAAACCTTATAAATTTTATGGGATGAATTGCGGCACAGTAGGTTTTCTGTTAAATAAGTTTTTAGTAGAAAATTTAATAGAAAGAATAAAGCACGCTGAAACAAGCATTATCAATCCTCTTACCATGATAGTAGAAACTACCAACAATCAATTACATGAATTACTAGCTATCAACGAAGCTTCTTTATTTAGGCATACCCACCAAGCAGCCCATTTAAAGCTTTCTATTAACAATCAAATTAAAATGGATGAGTTAGTGGCGGATGGCATATTAGTGGCAACTCCTGCAGGCAGCAGTGCTTATAATGCATCTGCTGGCGGACCTATTATCCCTCTTAATGCTCCATTGCTAGCATTAACTCCTTTAAATTCCTATAAGCCCCGCCGTTGGGGAGGTGCGCTTATTCCTGATACTGTTAAAATTCAGTTAGAAGTACTCTATTCTGATAAAAGACCGGTAATTGCCACTGCTGATTTCCAACAAATTGAAAAAGTTAAATCAGCTAAAATTTATCAAAACAATAAACTTAAACTTAAATTATTATTTGATCCAGGTCATAGCCTAGAAGAACGCATTATTAATGAACAATTTTTAATATAATTCCTACCTCTTATAGCTATTAAGCACCATACATAACCTGACTAATCACTAGCTAGATAATAGCTTACGATCAATTAAATATATTTATTACTAATTTATTTGTTTGAAAAATGTTAACATTACCAATATGTTAAATCATAAATACATACTAAACATAGGTATCATATGTCTTCAAGTACAAGCGTTAATGAATCATTATCCACTAATCTAAATAAAATTTGTGACTTTATTAGAAATAATAAAGGAGATTTAATTGAAATCTTAAATTTAATTAAAACCCTTCCAGAACAAGATTTAATTCAAGCCATTACCTGGCCTAACAACTCTCAAAATCCTAGTTTACTTCATTATTTAGTTTCCCCAGAAGACCAACTAACCTCTAATGTAAAGCAGCATAAATTAGAGCTAATTACTGCAATATTAGCAAATGAACATGCACATGCTGCAATCAATCAAAAATTTATACCTGATAGTTATACACAACAATTGGAAGAAAATGAGATTGATGAAGATACATTAGTAATAGCAGACGATGACGACATAATAGAAGCCCAGCAACATGGAGATAATTTAAGCACTCAAAGTATAATATTACGGTCCATAAACTCAGGTGACCCAGCCACCATAGCTTTATTACTTTTAAATCCTAAAATTTTGCAACAAGCTGATTTTAGTAAAACTCCTATTACTTTTAAAGCTGGCACTGATCGATTAACCCAACTCTTTTTTATCAACTTAGAAGTAGCTATACTTGATTTAACTCAAATCATTTTAGCTACAAAAATTGATTTATATTACTATAAAGATTATTTTAACCTCACCCATAACGTAAACCTTATATCATCCAAAATTGTAACCAATCAAGGATATACAAAACATAAGATAATTATTGATGAAAATATTATCACCGCATTATCAAAGCAAATTGATGATGCTTTACAGAATAATAATACCGACCAAACCGACCAAGCTGTTATATATTTTAATATTATGGCTAAGTTCATAGCTCATTATCCAGTGGATTATAATTTAAATTTCAAAACTGGAGAGGATAATCAGTGTAAGCCTGTTACCATAACAGTTAAAGAAAAACTTAAGGATAGTATTAAACATCTATCTAACAGTATTTTGAAAAAAAAAGGATTCGGATTAGCTTTGCCATCAATATTAAACATAGCAAATGAATATAAAATTCTTTCTTTTGCTGAGTTGAAATTAACTGACCAAGCTCTCCAAATAATGGCTAACCAGCTTGCCTTACTTATAGGTGCTCACGAAAGCACTAACAGACCTCTTGGTCAGCATACATTTTTTAGTTTGAGTATTATGCGAAAATTATGCAAGGCATATGGTAAGACCTTTGAGAGCTTAATTGACCCCAATATTGGTAAAAACAATCCAGCAATATTAAAATTCTATTTTCCGCAATTACAACTTACTGTAGATCAATCTGTGACCAACCTTACGAGGACAAAAGCGTCACTAGAATCCATTAATCAGCATTTTTTACAATTTCAACAAAATGATTTAAGCAACCATGAAGATTTAGCAAATTTAATATTAAATGGCGCTGATTTTGCTCAAATACCGGATATAGCTATTATGCATATTTTATTACAATCTAAGGCAAACTATAGCCTAATTAGATCATTGCTTCGTTGCGGGTTGGATCCTAATGCTCAAGATCATGAGGGTAATACAGCATTACACATAGCTGTAACTACAAATAATATAGAAGCTGCATTACTATTAACAATATACAAAGCTAATGCTAACCAACATAATGCTCAAAGAAATACCCCCTTATTACAAGCTATCATAACGGGCAATGAAGATATTTTTAATCTATTATTAACTGAAGGTGGTGGTAATATATATGAAACAGAAGAACATGGATGCAATGCTTTGATGCTAGCAACAATACATAGTAGAATTAATATCATACAAACTATACTAGCATCCTGCCCTGCTGGCTACCCTGCTATTAAAGGTCCACACGGCCAAACCGCCTTATCTATTATGCAAAACATAATACCACCAAATACAGAAAAAGTACAACTAAAGCAGCGAATAATTAACCTACTTATTGAGAACCCTGGCCAAGAACCTACCGAAATGCCAACCGAGCCACAGAAACTTACTGATGTACCTCCATTAGGTATAGCTAAGTTAATTAAACCAACTCCAGTTGTAGCCCAGCCCCATGATAACTTAGTACTTCTAGATTTAAATCAGCTAAAATCTATGATAACAACCTTGAAACGTCATTTAACTCCTGAGCAGCTACTTCCTATTGGAGCTGTTAAAATTTTAGAACCTAGTTCAAAAATTCCTGCCGGATCTTTACCGAATAGGCAAAAAATTGTTTGCATCCCATCAAAGCTTTTACAGTTATATCAATCTCTCACTACACAAACTTCAACATTACAAGCCGCTAGCCGCTCCTCCACTTTAGGCGTTACACCAAGCACTTGGTCAAAAGTAGCGGTAGCAGAAGCAGCTCCACAACAAAAACCTCAAAAGCGGCTAACCAAGAGGGCTCGCAGTAAAGATGCCGGTATTCTTTCATTTGCAGCGCGTTTTAACACCCCTAACAATTTGTCAGTGGCACCCTCCCCCATTTTAGGTATTATATCAAGCACTCAAAGCGAATGGATAGCAAATGATACGCAACAAATAGCTAGAGCAAAAACCCTACAAGAAAGGTCTCAAGAGCGGACAACCAAGAGAGCTCGCGGTAAAAATGGCGCTGCTCTTTCCTTTGCAGTAGAGTTGAATTCTAATAATTCCCCGGTTGCACCCTCCTCTTGCTCTCCTGAACAAAATGAGCAAAATTATAGTGTATTGCAAAAAAAGAGGAGGCATTCTGAAATGACTTCCCTAAGTAGACGTGCCAAGGAAGATCAACAAAGTGAGCAACTCTCAAGAAATTAGAAGTATAGGATAATTAAAATCCAGGTTATTTAAATACGACCTGGATTTTACCTTTGCTTTATACTATTATTCATCCACTTTAATATAAAATCCATAGTATTTATATAATTCATGATGCCCTTAAATAATAACATTTCGATTATTATTAACGACCTTAAAAAATATGATTATTGTTTTATAACAAGCTGGTTTTTTAATGGCGTAAAAGATTATGATTTATTGTTCATCTGGGCAGTATTTAATGAGTTTTCTCAAGTTAATATTAAAGCTCAAGAAGAATTGCTGAGAATATTAAGGTTAAAATGGTGGCACGATCAGCTAGAAAAAACCCTTAATAGCACTAATCCCACCCATCATAATAACACTCCATTATTATTACTAGCTAGAGAAGTTAAAAACAAAGATAAATGCCTAAAAATTATCAAATCAATATGCAGGCTTTATGAGTTATTAGCTGCAGCAGAAATAGAATTAATCGAGTTTGAAAGGCAATTAGATGAAAGCTTTACATTAACAGCATCTTTATTTAGCATCAATGTTACTTGCAAAGATATTATTCAAAATTACTGGCTAACTTTACATGCTGATAGGCTAAGCAGCTACCTAGAGATTAAGAATATTACCATAACATCTTTAATTCAAGATTCCCTTTTGCAATATAGTAATTTACTACCAAACGAAGGTTTTGCTAAATATTATCTAGCTACTATCTGTTATCATTTAAATTATATAGCCAAGAATAGTCTTACTATACCAGCTTTTAATATCAAATTAAGAATACTTTTAGCAGCTTGCAAACAAAAACTTAGATAGTATCAAAACTTTAGATTTTTAATTATAATAGGCTATAAGTTACATTACGAAATTTTCACCTAAATAAACTTTACGCACTGTTTCATCTTCAATAATTTCATTGGCTTGACCATGTTTTAAGATTACACCATCATATACAATGTAAGCTCTATCAACTATATCTAAAGTTTCACGCACATTATGATCGGTAATTAATACACCTATTCCTGCTTTTTTTAGCATAAAAATTAGATTTCTTAAATCTCCTACAGCAACCGGATCTACCCCTGCAAATGGCTCATCAAGTAAAATAAAACTTGGGTTAGCCGCCAAAGCTCGTGCAATTTCCAACCTTCTCCTTTCACCGCCGGAAAGGCTAGTGGCAAGTACTGAAGCTAAGTGCTTCAGCTTAAATTCATCTAAAATAGATTTAAGTTTAAATTTACGCTCAGATTCAGATTTTTCAGTGATCTCTAATACAGCTCTAATATTTTCTTCAACAGTAAGGCCCCTAAAAATTGAGGATTCTTGTGGCAAATATCCCAGTCCTAATCTTGAGCGTTGATACATAGCAAGCTCAGTTACATTATAATTTCCAATATAAACTTCACCCTGATCAGCTTTAATGAGTCCTGCAATAATATAAAAGCAAGTAGTTTTCCCTGCACCATTTGGACCTAACAATCCTACCACTTCCCCAGGAGCAAGCTCTAGATTTATATTCTCTAAAATTTTACGGTTACCATAATATTTTTGTAAGCCCTTTGCTGATAAAATACCCACTTTTATTCCTTTTTATCTTGCTTTTTAGGGGTAAATATAACCCTTACTCTTTTATTAGTCTCTTCAGATTTATTTGAAACAATGTTAGTTTTACCACTTGTAATATCGTGGGATAGTTTATCACCATATAATATATTTTGATCCTGAATTAACTTAACATTATCAAATAAGTACAATAAATCTTTTTCAATATCATATTCACCACGATCTGCATAAGCTTCCTTTTGCTCAGCAAACATTTTAACATTTCCAAAGGTTTCGATCTTACTGATTTTTTGTTCAAAACCTCTTTGTGCTTGAGAGCTATCTTTATTTTTATCTTGGGCAGTATAATGTACTACCATTTTATCTGCTACAATTTTAATATTCTCTTGTTCTGCAATAACATTACCTTTAAAAGTGCCTATATTTTTCTCTTGATCAATATCTAAGCTATCTGCAGCAATATTAATTGGTTCTTCAGATTTCATTTTAGGTGCAACATCAGAAGCCGGCAGCGCTTCTGCCCAGCAACCAAAAGAAATCAAACAAAAAATTATTAAAATATATTTTGAAAAATTCATGATCTCTTCCAAATTTTCATTTTCACCGGTCCTTTAAAAGAAATGTTTTTACCATTATTGGTAATTACAAATCCATTTTGGGCGGTCAGGTAAGAACTTTCCGTTTTAACTTCTACAAATTTATTGGAGAAAATAAGTGAATTTTTGATATCTAAATCAGCTGATTCGGTACTAACTGATGAACCATCATTAGTAACTACCCGTACGTGGCCTGATAAATATATTTTATCTTCCTTGGAATTATATATTCCTTGATCAGAGCTCGCTGTTATCTTTTTTTGATCATTAATATCTAGAGCTGCGTTAACATTATCTAATTTAAGATTATCTTCATCAATTTTTACCGCCTCTACGGCACTAATATTAAACGGACGCTTTTTACTATCTAAGGTGGTATAAAAAGGATTAATTACTTTTTGAGTAATGGTTTCTTCTTTATTAAAAGCTACAGTCTTTAAAACCAGCTTGTTCTTAGCATTACTAATCATTAATATAGCTACGGTTATAGTTACTGACAATAAAAGCAGCAAACTAATTGTTTTAACCAATTTAGCATTTTGATTTAACATCACCCTAACAATCTACAAAAATTTAACTTTATAGGTACTATAACAATTAATTAGTTTTTTGTAAAATATCATGAATATGAATTAATCCAATAATTTTTTTCTCTTTAACAACAAATGCATTAGTAATTTTATATTGGGTAAATTTTACTAAAACTTCTGCAATTTCATCTTCTTGGAGTACAGTTTTGGGTAAAGGTGTCATAACCTCTTGAGCGGTAAGCTGCAGCAAATTACCTGCCATATGCCTTCTAATATCACCATCTGTGATCATACCCAAAAATTCATCATTTTGATTAACCACTCCCGCACAGCCAAATCTTTTACTGGTAATCTCCAGCAAAACTTGGTCCATTTGCTGATTATAGCGTACGATCGGCAATTCTTGGCCTCGATGCATTAAATCTTTTACTTTGAGCATCAATATACCAATATTACCTCCAGGATGTAAGCGTTTATACTCTTCTCTGCTAAAAGATTTATTTTCAAATACAGCAAAAATAATTATATCAAGCAAAATTGAAATAGTATTAGTAGAAACAAACGGAGCTGGAAAATTAGTAATATCAGTAATTTTAGGAATTTTTATTACTAGATCAGATTTACTGCCTACAATAGAATCTTCGCAAGAAGCAACACCAATTATCGGGCAGTTAATATTTTTAGCATATTCTAAAACTGATTTTAATTCAAAGCTATTCCCTGAATATGACACAGCAATCAATAAGTCATTAGAGGATATCATTCCTAGATCACCATGGCTTGCTTCTGCAGGATGAAGATAAAAAGCAGGACTTCCCATCGAAGCACAACTTGCTGCTGCTCTTTTAGCAACATGGCCACTTTTACCAATTCCGGAAAATATTATCTTCCCCTCTACAGCTAAAATTGCTTTAGCTACTTTTTCTAATATAAAAGGATCAATAATGCTTTTTATCTGATTAATTGCTATTATGTTCGCTTCGCACACATGATTGATAATTTGTGCAAAATCAAGCTTAGTCATATTTTAGCCTTACTTGTATTTATTAATGTGCAAAAATATCTTCTTCCCAGCCTTGCAAATCTAATTCAGCTCTAAAAGGTAAGAACTTAAAGCAAGCCTCTGCTAATTCGCTTCTACCTTCTCTTGCTAGCATATGCTCAAGCTTTTTCTTAATCTCATGGAGGTAAAGAACATCACTTGCAGCATAATCAAGCTGTTCCTTAGTGAGATTAGGATGACCCCAGTCGGTAGTTTGTTGTGCTTTAGAAATGGTTGTACCGGTCAGTTCACGGCATAATTCTTTAAGACCATGTAGATCAGTATAAGTTCTAGCGAGCTTGGAAGCTATTTTTGTACAAAATACAGGATTTAAAGTTATCCCTAAATATTTTCTAATAATTGCCACATCAAATCTAGCAAAATGCAGTATTTTAAGTTTAGTTGGATCGGCAAGCAACTTTTTTAGATTAGGACAATCATAAGTTTTATCAGTAAATTGTACTAAATGCGCTTGTCCATTGCCGCTTGATAGCTGGATTACACATAGTCTATCGCGGTGATTTCTTAAACCCATTGCTTCTGTATCAATAGCAATTTGATCGCCCAAATCAAGGAAGGATGGAATATCATTTTTATGGAGAACTACTTTCACTTGAAACTTACCTTTATAGATGGTGCCCGGAAGAAGACTCGAACTTCCAAGACCTGTTACGGTCACTAGTACCTGAAACTAGCGCGTCTACCAATTCCGCCATCCGGGCAATGTTACTTAAACTACCTCGAAAATGTACAGATTATTAATATTTAGTCAATCTATTTTCAAGTTTACAAGTGGCATATTATTGAACTATATATTTATTTAGGAAAAAAATTTAATTAAAGCGATAGTAAATGCATAAAATTACTATTTTTGGCGGTTCAGGTTTCGTAGGTAAGTATATAGTAGGAGAGCTTGCTAAGTTAGGTTATAGCATAGTAATAGTTACTAGATATCCGGAACAAGCCCAATATCTTAAAACCGCCGGCCAAGTGGGACAAATTCATTTAACTACTTGCGATTTAGAGGATCTATCAAAACTTAAAAGAATAATTGAACACAGCGAAGCAGTAATCAACCTGGTTGGCATTTTACATGAATCCCATAAAGCTAAGTTTAATAACTTGCATATTATATGGCCAGAAAGATTAGCTAGACTTTGTAACGAACTAGCCATACCAAAATTAATTCACTTCTCAGCATTAGGGGCTGATAAATCACACAGCAAATATGCCAGATCTAAATTACGTGGCGAAGAAGCAATTATTAAAGAATTTAAAAACTATTATATCCTTAGACCTAGCATAATTTTTGGACCCGATGATAATTTTTTCAATATATTTGCCGACCTAGCCACTTACTCACCTTTTTTACCATTAATTATGGGCGGTAATACTAAATTTCAGCCTATTTACGTCAAAGATGTAGCTCAAGCTACAATTAATATTATTAAGCACCCACAAATCAAACCTGATATTTATCAACTAGCAGGCAATAAAGTTTATACCCTAAGAGAAATTATGGAGCTTATCTGTAAATACACTAAGCGAAAAAAACTCCTTATTAATATACCTGAAATGCTAGCTAAATTTATGGGCATGTTTTTACAAATTTTACCTGAACCCATATTAACCATGGATCAAGTTGATACCCTTAAAACCGATAGCATTGTAAATGATCAGTTTCCAACCATTAAAAATTTATGGTTAATTAATCTTACCGATGCAGAGCAAATCATACCAAATTACTTGGGGCGATATAGAAATTCGATAATATAAGTTCTGAGCAAATATTATATTTTAAAAGTATGATATACACCTATTGATAAAGGTACCTTTGACTATAATTTTGTTGATAAAACTAGGTTACTCTTTCTAAATAGATTTAAGTACTTTAGGATGCTCTCTAAAGTTTATTCTAAAAATTCCTTACTATTTCTAAGTTATGCAAGAGATCTGATCAAAAAGTTCTTTAATGTTAATTTAACATTTACTCTTACTTTATATATAGAAAAGATAGCCAAACGCACAATAAAAGGTTACAATATTAATATTACAGTAATATAATTAACATTTAAACTATTAATTTAGTAGGTTAATCATGAGTGATGCGCACAAATATTCGCATAAGTTTCTTAAGAAAATAGACCGCTCTACCTCTACACGCGTCCGTTTTCAAACCATGAATAACTTAAAGGCAGGAAAAACTTTTTTAAATAAAACCTTAGCCACCATTGCCAATTCAAAGAATTTTTATCCAACTCCACAAATAGCAGATTACGCTTATTACTCCAAGCTTAAAAAAGCCCTGGAAGGAAAGGAAGAAAATGGCATAATCAAAAAAATTTATATAGAATTAAAAAAAGTTAACAGAGTACCAGATGTTGAAATTAAGCAAAATATAACCAAAGAATTTAATAGATTAAAAGATATTGTAATTGAAAAAGCAAAACCTACCAATGGGTTGACTGCAGAAAATTTGAATATGATTGTTAACAATTTAGCTCAAGAGCTAATCGAGGAAAGAAAACAATTATCTAAAATTAATAATAGTTTTAAAAATCAAGTGAAGTCAGTAGTTTCTATTGTGGTTATATCTGCAATTTTAGGAGCCCAAGGACTTGCCATACTTTTAGCCACCTCACAAATTGCATTAATTTACGGAGGATTAGGCTTAATTTCCGTTCAATCAGCTCAGATTTTTCAAACCACAGCCGCCTTATGTTTAACCGCATTAGGCACTTATTCTCAACTAGGCACACTCGGCAATATTGTAAAATCATTACTAAAACAAACCGAGCTTGGTACTGAGGTATTAGAAATTGCTACCACTTACCTAGTTAAACCATTTAAAGAATTTGAACAGGCGATTAAGAACAAACTAACCCCTGAGTTAGATTACTTTAAATATAAATTGAGTCATAACTGGCTTGAAACTGAAACAATTTTAAAAACCCAAACTTACTTAATGAAAGCGGTCATAGCTTTAGATCCACTTAGAGGCTTAACTGACAAGCTTGAGAATATCAAATCAACCTTAGATAAAATAGCAAGCCAGGATCAAGACAATAATTTAAAACTTAATATACTTAGCAAAGTTGTAGAAACAAAAATCCAACAACTCAGTGAAATTAAAGATCCTACTTCAAAAGCTACAAATATAATTTTAACTAATATTTATAAAGAATTAGATAAAATTAAGCAAACAATACAGCAAGAAATAGCCCCTAAGGTTCCTACTGAGCAAACATCAGCTTTAATTAAAAAAATTAACAAATTTTTAGATAACTTTACAACAGAATTTAAACAGCAGTTTATCCAAGGATCACAGCAACATCTTTAGTTTATATCCTAAACTGAACTTGCTTTAGTTTAGGTTTTACTCTGCTCTCTCTGTTCAAGGAAGGCCACAATTTGCCGTGCAAAATAATCCACTTCAAAATTAACTAGAGTACCCACCTCATAATGCTTAAAGCTAGTTATTTCCCATGTATGTGGAATAATACATAAATGTACTATATTGTTACTCAAATCATTAATAGTTAAAGAAATTCCATCAATGCTAATTGAGCCTCTATGAGCCAAATATTTTTTATACTCAGCAGGAATTTCAATATCAACATAATAACAATTATCCACCGGGGTAATTTTAATAACACGTGCTATTTGATCAACATGGCCTAATATAATATGCCCACCAAGCTCATCCCCCATTTTCATTGCAGATTCAATATTAACCAGCTGTCCCTTGCGCCAACTGCCTGCTGTAGTTTTATTAAGAGTATTAACTGAGATATCAAAAGTTAACATATCTTCCTTAATCCCCACTACAGTCAAACACACACCATTAGAGGCAACTGAAGCGCCAATTTGCGTTTTTAACGCAGGATTAACTGTAATTTCCACTCTTGCAGATTGGCTATTTAAATCAATATTATTAATTTCACCTTGATTTTTTATTATTCCAGTAAACATTTTTAATTATTTCTCTTGAAAAGATTAAATTTTTTATTAAAAATAATTTTAATATTAAATGCATAGTAGCTTTCAAAGCTACTTTATGTTATAATACGTAAAAATAAAATATAGCAACTTGAAAAGCAAGGTCTTTATGTCAAATCTTACTCCTACTGCAGAATTAGCAGAGAAAACTCGTAAAAAATTAAAAGACGACTTAAGAGCAGGTTATAAAGCGCAAAAAGGCTTTAAAGCAGAATTATTTAAGGATAGCCTCTTTACCCAATATGCAGCGATGGCAGCAGGATCTCATAAATTTACTACAACTAAAATTCAAAATGCAGGACTAGCATCCCACCTAGAAACCGTTCAAGACAAAATAAATGGCGCAGTTAAAGATATTAACAAAGCATTAGAGGGTTTAGAAACTATAGATCTTAATGGTATTGATTTAAATATTCCAGATCAAAATAGCGATCCCGCAATTAAATACAGCAACTTATTAGGCTCAGCAAATTTGCTAGAATTCACAAATATAGCAAATATTCAGGCTTCTGAAAATCTAGATACAGAAGCAATGAATCCCGATAATAAGCTAGCACAAATTCAAAAGTGCCAAACAGACATTATAGTCGCCCTAAAAAAACTAAAAGACCAAGGCAGATTTGACGACGATTTGCTAGCAGAGAGTCATTTAAATACAAATGAAATAACTAACCTATTTACAAGCATTGCTAACAACCTAATCAAAGAAAAAACTAAATCTATAACAACCAACAAAAAATATAATCAAAACATAACTAAAGCTGCTTTATGGGTGGTGGCAGGGTTATTAGTTGGTGGAGTAGCAACAGTTGCCGCTTTATATGTAACCGGTAATTTAGGCATGATTTATGCAACTTCCGTCGCTGTATCCGGCCATTCAGCTTCTATTTATAAAAGCTTATCATATTACTCAAATGCAGCTTTAAACTATTTCCATAGATTAGATAAAAACTTTGCTATCCTTGATTCCCTTAAAAAAGGAACCTATTTAGGTGCAGCTGCTTACATAATTTCTTCAGTATTATTTGAAAAGCAAGTTAAAGACCTAAAGAATTGGCTGGTTAGCAATCCGGGGATGGAAATTGATTACGCTGTATTTAAATCAAAAAGCAATCTCAGATGGCTTAACTCTGATTGGATGGATGCTCAAACTGAACTGGAAATTAGGCAAAACTTAATTGAAATGTTCGCCGCAATGGATAGAAGTAAGGATGACAACTTTAAGCAACGTGCAAACGTTAAACTAGAAGTATTAAAAGCTAAAACACCAAGAGATTTTCTTACTGATGTTAACGAGCTAAGGACTCAATTTTGTTATTTACCTAATCTTAAGGATGGTCAAGTAAATGCCCGTAATAATTTAGATAAACTGATAAACAAGAATCTTACAAAGCTAGAGGAATTGCAAGCTAAAGGTCTAGGCCTAGATTCCGTATCAGTTAACGTCATATTACAAAGAATTTACAGCAATGTTAGTATAATACAACAATTCATTACCAGTACCACTGATACAGAGATTCTACCAGCGACGAAGGAGGCATTGAATGTTTGTATTGCAACCTTAATTGGCCCTAATGGATATTTTAAACCAGCAGAACAAGCTCCTGAACAAGCTCTCCTCTAGTGAATCAAACCACAAGGTAAGGTACTTAATTTCTATCTACCAATATAAGCTCTTGATTTTTTGGCAGACTTTAATATTTTAATTGAAGATGCCAAATTCAAGGGCTTATAATTTATGTATCCTACCACTCGTTTAAGACGACTTAGAAACCAACCATGGCTACGCGATATTGTAGCTGAAAATGTAATAACTACCGATGATTTAATCTGGCCATGCTTTATCACAGAAGGAACAAACCTTCTAAAAGCAATCCCTACCCTTCTCGATGTTTATAGATATTCGATTGATCAGCTGCTGATTAAATTAGAAGAAGCGGTAGAACTAGGCATTAAAGCCATTGCCATATTCCCAAGCATTGATCCAAAGCTGAAGGATGAAATGGGCACTGAAGCTTTAAATCCAGATAATTTACTTAGCAGAGCTGTTAAGGCCATTAAAAATAAATATCCAGAATTAGGAATCATTTGCGATGTAGCGCTTGATCCTTACACCACCCACGGTCATGATGGAGTGTTAAACGACCAAGAATTAGTGGACAATGACCGCACGATTGAAATTTTAACCAAGCAAGCTTTAAATTTAGTTCAGGCCGGATGCAGCATGGTAGCGCCTTCTGATATGATGGATGGTAGAATTGGTGCTATTCGTCATGCTTTAGATCAGCAAGGGTTTTACGACATCCCTATCCTTGCCTACGCAGCCAAATATGCCTCAGGACTGTATGCAAGTTTTAGGGATGCAGTGGGATCAAGTAGCACTCTACAAAAAAAGGATAAAAAACATTATCAAATGAACCCGGCAAATGCTCGAGAAGCATTAAGAGAAATAGAATTAGATATCAGAGAAGGAGCAGATATTATAATGATAAAACCTGGCACTCTTTATTTAGATATTATAGCACGAGCATTTGATAATTTTAATACACCTATTTTTGCCTATCATGTCAGCAGCGAGTATGCAATGCTTAAGTTTGCTGCGGCTAATAACGCACTAAATTATAATAAAACCTTGATTGAAACCATGATTTGCTTTAAACGTGCTGGATGTAGTGGCATTATATCTTATGCTGCTATTGATGTTGCAAAAATCTTAAAACTAGGAGAAACCTTATGAAGCGACTTATTTTAGGCATTATTATTTGCTTTTTTACCAATTTTGCCAATGCTGAGAAAGCTGCAATTGGCGGCCAATTCCAATTAATTGATACTCAAAATCAAACTGTAACAGAAAAGGCGTTATTAGGGAAATATACATTAATATATTTTGGGTTTACCACCTGCCCTCATATATGCCCTATGGCCGTAAATAATATGTCTAACGTTTATGACTATCTCACTGAAAAAGAGATTAAGAAAGTTGGTATGTATTTTATTACAGTTGACCCTAGACGTGATGATATTAAAAAACTCACCGATTTTATGAGTAACTTTGATCCTAAAATTGTTGGTCTAACTGGTCACAAAGAGCAAATTGAACAAGCTATTAATTCATATCGTGTATTTACACAAGAAACCCAGGAAGTGAATGATAAAGGCGAATATTTAATTAACCACTCAAGCTTTATTTATTTAATGGGTCCAGATGGCAATTATATCACCCATTTTGAGCATGAGGCAACCGGTAAGGCTATGGCAAAACGGCTTAAATCATTACTTAAGAAATAAATTCTAAACTATGGCAGTGATTTTAATTTTAGATGATGATGATAAATTAAGATCACTGCTACATAAATATTTAACCGATCAGCATTTTTTATGCTTTACAGCTTCTAATACTGAGCAAGCCAAGAAAATTCTTCTCAACGAAAAAATTGATCTTATAATTTTAGATGTCATGATGCCGGGCGAATCTGGTATTAACTTCGCTTCGTTTTTGAAATCCCATAATTTATATAATAACATTGCCATTTTAATGTTGAGTGCGCTTGGTGATGCTTCCAGCCGCATTAACGGCCTTGAAGTAGGTGCCGATGATTATCTTGGCAAACCTTTTGAACCTAAGGAATTATTACTTAGAATACAAAAACTTATTACCCGTACTACCTATGATCACAGCAATATAGTTGAATTTGGTGAATTAATATTTAACCTAAAAAGCTTAAAGTTGCATAAATCAGGGCAACCCATTGATTTAAGCTCAACCGAAGCAAGCTTATTAAAAATTTTAGCATCCAAGCTTAACCATCCTTTTAGTAGGGAAGAGTTAGCACAACTTAATTTTGGGATTAGCGATCGTTCGGTTGATGTTCAAATTGTACGCCTTAGAGTTAAAATTGAAGATGACTCTAAAAAACCTAAATATATTATCACCGTACGTAACCAGGGATATGGGCTATTTATATAAGTATCTATATATGAAAAATATTAAAATCATCGTTAAAAAATTACAACCACAATCGTTATTCGCAAGATTTTTAGCTATTATTCTAATTCCTTGGTTTACTTTGCAAGCCATTACTATTTACATCTTTTTTGATCGCCATTGGGAGGGTGTAAGCTATTATATGAAACAATCTCTTATTAATGATATTAGAATCATTGTAAGACTTTATAACGATCAGTTGTATCAAGAAGAACAAATTATTGATTATGCAGCCAATTATTTATCTTTTGAAATTAAAAAAATTAGCAGGCAGGATGCAGTAAACTTAATTAATAAAAGCAACAAACATAAAATATTACAACATCTTTCGCGTGAACTGCAAGGAGTCCTTGATGAGGAATTTGGCCTATACCAAGATAAGCAAGATCAAGATATTATAATTATTACCAAACAAAGAAACAATTATTATTTAATAGAGATTCCGCGCAAGAGAATTATCACGCCTACTATTGGTATATTTTTAACTTGGATAGTTTCTTCTGCTATCATTCTAATTGTAATTGCCATTATTTTTATGCGTAATCAAGTAAGATCGATTATAAAACTAGCAACAGCCGCTGAAAGCTTTGGTAGAGGCCAAGATATCAGCAATTTCAAGCCGGAAGGTGCTAGAGAAGTTAGAATTGCAGGAATAAATTTTTTAAAAATGAAGGATCGGATCGAACAACAATTTACTCAAAGAACTCTTATGCTAGCAGGGGTTTCGCATGATTTAAAAACCCCTCTAACACGGATCAAATTAAGGCTGGCTATGCTACCAGAAAATAGCGAGATCGAAGCAATTCAAGAAGATATCAATGAAATGCAATATATGATCAGTGAATATTTAGAGTTAATTAGCTCGCAAGATGAGTTAGAAGATTTTAATGAAATTGATATTATTGAAATGATTAAAGATATTATCAAAAAATTTGATATCCATAATATTGAATTTAGTCCCCAATTTGCTGAATTACAAATTCTAATTAAGCCTTTTTCTCTTAAACGAGCTATAATTAACATCATTGATAACGCTTTTAAACATGGCGATAAAGTTTGGATTGACATACGTAAAGACTTTGAAACCATAAAGATTATTATTGAAGATAATGGCCCGGGAATCCCTAAGGAGGAGGAGGATAAAATCTTTAAGGCATTCTATAGAGCTGATTATGCACGCAATTTAAACAAAGCCGGCGCAGGCCTAGGACTTGCCATTTCTCAAAATATTATACTTACTCATGGTGGTAATATATATGTTTCTAAAAGAAATTATAAATTGAACGGCGCCAGCTTTGTAATTGAATTACCTAGTTAACCACCTCTTAATTTTACTTCAAGTGTATTATTTGTTTATTAATTTTTAAATTACCCTCACTGGTAATTGATTTTAAATTAAAAATATTTTATTTAAGCTTAATTTAAGGAATGGCATAGTAATGCTTGAGAAATACAGTAAGAAAAAACCAAATTCTAGCTTTGCTACAAAAATAGCTAAATAAAGAAAACATCTATTTAACGTACCAAAAGAAGCATTTTTTAATAAAATTTTTCCCTTTTCAACTTATAAGCCTACAAAAATTTTATTTAATTTAAATCGCACAGTAAGAGCAGAACTTACTGAGATCTTTCGGAATGATCCAATAACTATCTCTTTTGATAAAAATGAAAATCTTAAAAACAATATAAGTATTAGAGAATTTATTATTATAGCGACTGCTGTTTTGAAAGTAGGTTTATCAATATTGAGTTAATTTAAAAAGTAGAACATATTTTTTAGACTATCCTGAAAAAACCTTTCATGCTGATTTCTTAAAATCATCAAATTTTCAAGCAGAATATAGTAGATTAACGGCAACAGCGCTCACTATTATATAATTAAAAAACAATCAGCTGCTCTACAAGCTTCCAACCCAGATAGCTAAGCTTACAAAGCTACACACAGACCTTACTTCCAAGCAACAAAATTTTAAATTATTATAATAACCTACACAGCTCATATTTTAAAAATCTTAGTATTAGTTATCTTTTGCAACACTGAAGAGCTATGAACTAATAAAAGCATAAAAGAGTATATTCTCAATTTAAATCAATATTATAGGATAATAATTACCTACTGGCCTATTTAACAACACAGCAAAAATGTTTACAAATTAATTTTTTTGTATTATTATTAATAATTAGCAAACACGAGAGATGGTTTGGTTTATGGGATTCTTTGATATAAAAATTGATTTCTCACCTTTGATAACAGAATTATCTCGTATTCCAGCTGCTACAGATGAAAATAATTTCTTAAATGATGCTTTAAAAGACATCTTAGTTATCATTAATTCATCTGTGGAAGGATTAAATCTAAGCCAAGTGTTAACTGATAATTTTCATTCTTTAACACCCACAGAAAAGAAAAATGTAAAAGCTATACATAATGCTTTAATTAAATTTATTAATGGGGATAATTTAGTTAAATTTTTAAAAGGTGCCCATTTTGTAATTGAAGATAATGGCGAGCTTTTTCAGCATTTTAATACAACTGGCTTAGTAGCAGCCCGCCATTCTTCCCACTACCCTACAGCGGCAGACAAGATTGAAGGAGGCATCAGAGCAGGAAACCTATTTAAAGAAATTTTGATAGGTAAAACTACAGATAAAGATAATAAAACCATTACATTTATTCAATTAGAAAGTCACATTGTTGACTTAAAGCTCACTTTTAACCTTATTAAAATTCTTCATTCTATTAAAGAACTTATCCTACATATGTGTGACTATATTGTATATAAAGCCACTGGCAAAAATGTTGGACAATATGGTCTTTCTGAACATACTGAACACCACAAACCTATACGTATTAAGCAACATTCCCCAAGAGCCCAAGATATAATAGCCCCGCAAAACAATACCACACCAGACACAACATCAAAGCTAAACAAGATATCCAAACAAGATACCAGAGAAAAACAGCAAGAGAAGCATAAAAGCAAAAAGGGAAAACAAGGTACTAACACTAAAGCTAGATATACAACTAATACTAAGCATACTACCAAGGTAAAATTGCAACCTAAAATACAGGATAACGGCCGTTAATTTAGCTAATAAATAACGCTCTCAAGGCTTGAGTCCTTTTAAACTATATTTTTCCTCACAAGCCCAGTGATCTCAGCATTTTGCTAAGCTAATTCTTTATATTATATTGACATTTAACAGTTACAAAAATATGTTATGATAACTTTTTAACTCGAGCCATAGATCATGACTGTAATCACTAGATTTGCCCCTAGCCCAACCGGGCTTTTACATATTGGAAATGTAAGAACTGCTCTTATTAACTGGCTATATACCAAAAAGCATAATGGTAAGTTTATGCTACGTTTAGATGATACTGATCCAGAACGTTCAAAACTTGAATATGCTTTACAAATTGAGCATGATCTCAAATGGTTAGGTTTTAGCTGGGATATTTTTGCTAAACAATCTGATCGCATTACTCGTTATGAAGAAATTAAGCAGCAATTGATTAATGCTGGTAGACTTTACCCTTGTTTTGAAACTCCTGAAGAATTGGAAATCAAACGCAAAATGCAACTCACCCGCGGCAAACCTCCTATTTACGATCGCGCTGCACTTAAGTTATCTCCAGAAGAAGTAGCAAAGATGGTTGCAGGCGGCAAAAAGCCCCATTATCGCTTTAAGATGTTAGATGAAGCTATCATTTGGAATGATATGGTGCGCGGAGAAATTAAGTTTGAAGGATCTAATCTTTCTGATCCTATTTTAGTCAGAGAAGATCAGAGCTTTACCTATATTTTATGCTCAGTGATTGATGATATTGACTATAGCATAACTCATATAATTAGAGGTGAAGACCATATTTCGAACACTGCTATTCAAGTGCAAATCTTTAAAGCTTTAAATGCTACTATTCCTGAGTTTGGGCATTTGGCTTTAATAAAAGCAGCAGAAGGAGAAATGTCTAAGCGTATTGGTGGCTTTGAGGTATTGTCGTTACAACAAAAACACATTGAAGCAATATCAATTGCTACCATGCTGGCAAAATTAGGAACTAGCGATCCTATTCAACCTAGAGCCACTTTAGAAGAAATCATTGATGAATTTGATATTAGCAAATTTAATAAGGCTGTTGCCAATTATGATCAACATGAATTAATTAATTTTAATCATAAAACCTTAGGTATACTAGAATTTAAACAGGTTGAAGCCCAACTTAAAGCATTAGGACTTAATAACGTAACGGCTGAATTTTGGTTAGCAATTAGATCAAATATAGTAACTATTGATGAAGCTAGTGAGTGGTGGCAAATCTGTTTTGAAGAAATGAAGCCTATAATTGAAAATCCTGAGTTACTACAGCATGCTATTGATAACCTACCTGAAGAGCCATGGGATAATAACACTTGGAAAACACTGAGTAAACAACTGAGCGCTATTACAGGATTAAAAGGCAAAGACTTATTTCTGCCCATTCGTAAGGCTTTAACAGCTAAAGATCATGGCCCAGAATTAAATTTATTATTACCTCTTATTGGTAAGGAAAGAGCGATTAAAAGATTAAATGGTAAAAATGGTTAGTATTGGTAACACTCAAATTAAACGGTGCATAATTAACATAATATCCAAGCTAATAATTGCGATTAGCTTTATTAGTTATAGCAACTTAGGTATGGCAGAATCTAGCTTCCGTATGTCCGGCTCATTGGTGCTTTACCCGCTAATGACCGTGATTGCTGAAGACTATCATGAAGATTTTAATTATCCTGCACCTATTGTAGAAAACGTAGGAAGTGGCCCAGGGTTTAGATTATTTTGTTTAAATAAATTTTATTCCCCACAAATTGTAATGGCTTCTCGGCCAATAACACAATCAGAAGTCAAATTATGTGCACAGAACGGCATTAATAAGATTGCCAAGCTAGTAATTGGTTCCGATGCTCTAGTTATTGCTATTAGTAAAAATACCCCTCTTGGTATTACCTCTCTCTCAACTGAGCAGCTTGTTAACACTCTTGCTCATCCTAAATTTAAAACCTGGCGAGATATAAACCCTAGTTTCCCTAAAAAAGTTATTAAAATTCATGGTCCTAATTCTAATAGTGGTGGTTATGATATCATCAAGGATATTGTTACAAAAAACACAACTAATAGTATAAAACAAAACATGTATATAGAAAATGGTAATAATCAAAATTTAATCATTCAAAAAATTGTAAATGATCCTTATGCCCTTGGTTTAATTGATATTGGATATTTTTATGCTAATACTCATCAATTGAGGATTTTAGCGCTTGATGACTTTACTGTTAATGATGAAAATATCCTTAATGGGAATTATGCACTAAGCCGTAAACTTATATTATATTATGATGAACAAATGATTAAATCCGATCCTAAGTTTGCACATTTAATAGATTATTTGAAAAAATATTATACCAAGCGAAGAGAGGCCTTTTCAGCCCTTGGTATCACTCCTGTAAGCAATTAATCACTACCACAAGTTGTATTTTTGCAATTTTTTAGTTGCATTTATAAAAATTCTTTCTAAGAATAGCTTTTAGAAAGAGTAAATCATTACATTAAAATTTACTTTATAAAAATAATTTTAATTAAATTGATTTATTTACAGTAATTAAACAGGAAAAAATTAATGATTGCAGATATTAAAATAAAAATTTTTAGCTCATTGATTAAAATTAACTTTAATGAATTTGGTTTTTATAGATTCACTTCACTCTTTAAATTTATGATATTTAAACGAATGATAAATCTACTGATTGAGCAATGTAATTTGCTCAGCATCAGACTCATAATTACCGCCTTATTTGCATCCCACCATTCAATTTTAAAATTATTCCAAGTTATTTTATTTGTGATTAAGAGGAGTATTAATGTTTATTTTTAATGATAATTTTAAGATTATTATTATATACTTACTATTAGTAATAATTGATAGATTATATACTTTACAAAATACTAATTCTCACAGCAAAACCAAAATTGCTATTCTCGACAATAAAATAATTTTACTGATGTGTATTTATGCTAGCTGCTTAAGTAATAACAACCCTTATGATATTACATTTTTAATGCTTTACATGTCTGGTAAATATTTAAGCGCACTTATCAGCTACATAGCAGATAACAAAAAATTATTACATAAGAAGATAGCTATTATAAAAATAATCATGAACAAAATATTTTACAAAGCTACACAAAGCTCTACCACCTACAAGTTAATAATATTAACCATATATTTTATAATACTAGTATTTAAATTAGATTATAACAAAGTATAACCATCTTATCATTTATCTACCTGTTAACTTTAATGCTTTTTAATTAAAACTGGAATTTTTATAGTAAACTTCTCTTAGAATTAAAGGCAGCATGACTTAAAATGATTTTCTAATTCACTATAAACACCAACATACATAGCATTGCCAGAAGGCAAAGTAAAAAGCCTAGCAATAGAACTTACAGGACTATTAGCTATAGGAATAACCAGATAGTAATTTGATGCTAATAAAAATATTTATCATGAAGTTTAACTTAAATTGTATAGCAAAATTATTATATTATTTATATAATGAAAATAATAAAATTTCTTGCCCATATGAGTAATGCTAATACTTTCACATTGTGTTTTTCACACCCTTCTTCTTAATCCTCTTGCAATCATTCAAGCTAAATCAACTACTCAATATCTACATAATAAATTTGGCAAAGAAAATTTAGAAATCGAAGTAATACATGAAGGATTCGAATTACTAAATGAATTTGAACAACAGCAGCTAGATTTAAAAGCAAATAATGCCTGGATAAGAGAAGTAGAAATGCTGGTAAATGGCACGCTGGCCATTAAAGCTCGTACTGTAGCGCCTCTTGATGTAAATCAAGATTTTATAGCTGAACTACAAAATTTGGGTAGCAAGCCAATTAGTTCTATTATCTACAACGAACCTTATGAAAGAAAAAATTATTTATATGCAGATGATGATAAATTCTTTTATCGCTTTTCTATTATTAAATCGCAAAAATTCTTAATTGCAATGACCGAAGGGTTTAATAAAGAATTTGAGTTCTAAACCAGTAACCAGGTAAGATTCATTAGATATGATCAATATTATCATTAGGTTGTATTGCTAGCTTTGCCATCGGTTTTGATATATTTTCTTTTATGAACACCTAATACCTACTTTACTATATATTAACTTTACGTTAACATATCCTTGTTAATTTAACTTTAATTAAAGTAATATAGTATGTTTTCTTTTTCAAATATTCTAGCACAATCACGAAATCAGCAAATTATTTGTGATTTTATTAATAATAATGCTTCGGGAACTCCTCTTGAAGATGTTATTGAACTAATTAAAATATTGAGCGAAGAAGACGCTAAAACTTTACTAGAATATTTGTTTTATCTGCAATGGAAGATTACAAAGCAAGCAGAAACACATCGGTTAGCATTAATTAGAGCTATACTTAATAATCCTCATGCTCAAAATCTAATTAAAGAACTAAATATTATAGAGCCCGAAGTCCCTGCCCAGGATGCTATAGCAGAAGATACCATTGAGGTAGTTGCAGGAAAAAATCCGCAACAGCAATTTAAACATATACCTAATCAATATTCAGTATTACTTAGAGCAACTGAAGCAAATGATACTGATCTTACTTGGGCTTTACTTACAAACCCCGAATTAATTAAGCTTAGCGATATATTAGAAGGCACTATAGATATCGCGAGATTTGAGTCATTTTTAAAGAGCTTATCTATTGAAGAAGCGGATGATGATCACAAGATTAAGGTTACTGTCAATGATAGAAGCCAAAAAATAGCACAGTTTATTACCATTATTAAAAACCAATTACCCAAAAATGCTACTGCTATAGAGCTTACTAAATTATTACCGCTAGCTTTAGAACATACATCAACTGATATAGCACAAATGCTAATGAATAATGAGCATGATGTAAATCTAAGCTTAGAGGAGCTGAAATGGATAGATGATAATAAAAAAGAGCAACATTCATTAACTGATACCAATCCTATTATTAATACCGTAATTAATATAGTAGAAGCTCAAAATGATATTAAAGCCCTAAGCAATCAACTCTATATATTACAAGCCTTATTACTCAACCCTAAAGCTGACTTGAATTTATATTATACAGAAGATGAAAAAGAAGCCATTCTTGTTAGTGAGTATGTAGTAAAGCATTTAAGCAATGTATTCATAAAAGCACACGGCAGAAATATTAAACTTCAGCTACTACACTTAATAACAGCTTTAGATGAAACGCAATTAAAAGCAATAATAAATGAACTGGTTGTGACCTTTGAAACAATGAAGGCTGATTACCAACTTACCTCAGAACAACAATCTATCCTACAAGCTTTATATACTATATGCAGTTTAAAAGAACCAAAACTGAAACTCACCGACCTTATTGATGAAAATTATTTTGAGCAACACGATAACTTAAATATAAAACAAAAAGCAGAATTTAAAACCAAGCTACATAATAATAAAGCCAAGCTGGCAGAAGCTAACCAAAATTTACTTATGATTGTTAGTAACCTTTTAAATTTCCGTGATTCTATTAAATTTATACAACAAGGAGCTGATGTTAATAATGCCAAGGAGAGGTATGCTGGCAAAACAGCTTTACATTACGCTGCTCAGAATGGAGATACAAAAACAGTTCGCGTTTTAGTTCAAGAACTAGGTGCTGACGTTAATGCTAAGGATAAAGATGGCAACACAGCTTTACATTATGCTGCTATGCTTGGACAAACAGAAACAGCTCGCATCTTAGTTCAAGAATTAGGTGCGGATGTTAATGGCACAAATAATTATGGCAACACAGCTTTATATTATGCTGCCCAGAATGGAGATACAAAAACAGTTTGTGTTTTAGTTCAAGAATTAGGTGCTAATATTAATGCCACAGATAAAGATGGCAAAATAGCTTTACATTATGCTGCCCTGTATGGAAATACAAAAACAGTTCGTGTTTTAGCTCAGCTAGGTGCTGACGTTAATGCCACAGATAAACATGGCAAAACAGCTTTATATTATGCTGCTCAACGTGGACATCCAGAAACAGTTCGCGTTTTAGTTCAAGAGTTAGGTACTAATGTGAATGCTAAAGATAAATCGGAATTAGAAGAAATATTAATCAAAGCTATGGCCGCCAAGCAAAACGATAATGCTTCAATACAAAATAGCAAAAATACAACCTTTCATCAGCAGGCTATAATAAAGCAAAGAAGATTATCTCAAGATAATCAGAGAGGAATGAATTAACCTTTCCCTTTAATAATTTCTTCCAGCACTTTTGGATCAGCCAAAGTGCTGGTGTCTCCAATAGCCTCAAACTCCTCTTCTGCAATTTTACGCAGAATGCAACTTATTATAGCCACACGAGAAGAACAGCAAAGACAACCAAAAGAACATAACACCTCACAATCCTCAATAAACAAAGTAGTTCAGCTCTTCAAAACAATTTATATCAATTTGCTTTTAAAATACTTCTTGGGGTAGCTGGATCAGCTATTTGTATGGCTATCATCTATTATAATTCGGGATTTAAGCCATCCTATCAAATAAAATGCCGGCTTTATCATTGGTTTTGATTATTTTCTTTACTATATATTAACTTTACGTTAACATATCCTTGTTAATTTAACTTAAATTAAAGCAATATAGTATGTTTTCTTTTGCAAATATTCTAGCACAATCACAAAATCAGCAAATTATTTGTGATTTTATTAATGATAATGCTTCGGGAATTCCTCTTGAAGATGTTATTGCGCTAATTAACACATTGAGTGAAGCAGAAGCTAAAACTTTACTAGAATATCTGTTTTATCTGCAATGGGAGATTACAAAACAAGCAGAAATACATCGGCTAGCATTAATTAGAGCCCTACTTAATAATCCTCATGCTCAAAATCTAATTAAAGCACTAAATATTATAGAGCCCGAAGTCCCTGCCCAGGATGCTATAGCAGAAGATACTATTAAGGTAGTTGCAGGAAAAAATCCACAACAGCAATTTAAACATATATCTAATCAATATTCAGTTTTACTCAAAGCAACTGAAGTAAATAATACTGATTTTACCTGGACCCTACTTACAAACCTAGAATTAATTAAACTTAGCGATATAGCACAAGGCACTATAGATATTGCAAAACTTAAATTATTTTTAACAAACCCATCTACTGATGCGACTTTAAATGACAGAAGCCAAAAAATAGCACAGTTTATTACCATTATTAAAAACCAATTACCCAAAAATGCTACTGCTATAGAACTTGCCAAATTATTACCACTAGCTTTAGAACATACACCAACTGATATAGCACAAATGCTAATAAATAATTATCATGATGTAAATTTAAGCTTAGATGCTGTTAGGTGGATAGATGATAATAAAAAAGAGCAACATTCATTAACTAGTGCCAATCCTATTATTAATACCGTAATTAATATAGTAGAAGCCCAAAATGATATTAACGTCCTAAGCAATCAACTCTATATATTACAAGCCTTATTACTCAACCCTAAAGCTAATTTGAATTTATATTATACAGAAGATGAAAATGAGGCCATTCTTGTTAGTGAGTATGTAGCAGAGCATTTAAGCGATGTGTTGATAAAAACACAAGACGTAAATACTAAACTCCAGCTACTACACTTAATACCTAGTAACAAAATAAGTTTAACTCCATTACCACAAGCTTTAGATAAAGCGCAGTTAGAGCAATTAATAAACGAGCTGGTTGCTACATTTGAAACAACAGCGAATGATTATCAGCTCACCTCAAAGCAGCAATCCACACTGCAAGCTTTATATGATATATGCAGATTAAAAGAACCAAAACTAAAACTGAAACTGAAACTGAAACTCACCGACCTCATTGATGAAAATTATTTTGAACAGCATAGCAACTTAAGTGCAGAACAAAAAGCTGAACTTAAAAACAAGCTACATCATAATAAAATCAAGCTGGAAGGAGCTAACCAAAATTTACTTGAGATTATTAACAGTGACCACTTTAGTGATACTATTATTAAATTTATACAACAAGGAGCTGATGTTAATGCCAAGGTGGTGGCGTATCCTAGCCAAACAGCTTTGCATATTGCTGCCCAGCGCGGACATACAGAAACAGCTCGCATTTTAGTTCAAGAGCTAACAGCTGATGTTAATGCCACAGATCTTTATGGCAACACAGCTTTACATTATGCTGCTGAGAATGGGCATACAGAAACAGTCCGTGTTTTAGTTCAAGAGCTAGGTGCTGATGTTGAAGCCATAGATAAATATGGCAACACAGTTTTACACTTTACTGCTGAGAATGGACATACAGAAACTGTTCGTGTCTTAGTTCAAGATCTAGGTGCTAATGCTACTGCCACAAATAATAATGGCCAAACAGCTTTACATTATGCTGCTGAGCGTGAACATACAGGAACTGTTCAAATTTTAGCCCAGCTAGGTACTGATGTTGAAGCCATAGATAAAGATGGCAAAACAGCCTTACATTATGCTGCTGAGCGTGGTCATACAGAAACAGTTCGTGTTTTAGTACAAGAGCTAAGTGCTGATATTGCTGCCACGGATACTAATGGCAAAACAGCTTTACATTATGCTGCCCAGCACAGACATACAGAAACAGTTCGAATTTTAGTCCAGCTAGGTGCTAATGTTAATACCCAAGCTCTTTATGGCAAAACAGCTTTACATTATGCTGCTGTATGCGGACCTACAGAAACAGTTCGTGTTTTAGTACAAGAGTTAAAAGCTGATGTTAATGCCACAGATGAAGATGGCAGAACAGCTTTACATTATGCTGCTACCGTTGGACAAACAGAAACTATTCGTATTTTAAAAGAATTAGGTGCTGATGTTAATGCCAAGGATAAAGATGGCAAAACAGCTTTACATATTGCTGCTGAGTGCGGACATATAAAAACAGTTCGCGTTTTAGTTCAAGAGCTAGGTGCTGATATTGCTGCCAAGGATGACGATGACAAAACAGCTTTACATTATGCTGCTGAATATGGACATGCAGAAACAGTTCAAGTTTTAGCCCAGCTAGGTGCTAACGTTAATGCTACAGATAATAATGGCAAAACAGCATTGGATCTTGTTAAACAAGCAGGTTATAAAAACCCAGAAATAGAAAAGCTCTTAACCGAAGCTATGGCCAAGCAAAAAGATAACAATTCAATAACAGAAAGTACAAATGCAAACTTTCATCAGCAGGCTATAAAACAAAGAAGATTGTCCCAAGATAATCAGAGAGGAATAAACTAACCCTTCCCTTTGATAATTTCTTCCAGCACTTTTGGATCAGCCAAAGTGCTGGTGTCTCCAATCGCTTCAAACTCCCCTTCTGCAATTTTACGCAGAATTCTTCTCATGATTTTTCCGGAGCGCGTTTTGGGCAGATCAGCACATATTTGAATAATATCCGGAGTAGCTATAGCCCCTATAATTTTTCTAACCCAACTTTTTAACTCATCAACTATATTATCACTAGGAGCAATTTCCGGCTTTAAAACCACATAAATATATATACCCTGCCCTTTAATTTCATGTGGATATCCTACAGCTGCCGCTTCTGCCACATAATTATGCGCAACTAAGGCACTTTCCAGCTCTGCTGTGCCTAATCTATGGCCGG
This sequence comes from Rickettsiales endosymbiont of Stachyamoeba lipophora, assembly GCF_003932735.1. Lineage (NCBI taxonomy): Bacteria > Pseudomonadati > Pseudomonadota > Alphaproteobacteria > Rickettsiales > Rickettsiales endosymbiont of Stachyamoeba lipophora. Next base: position 80,398 of record NZ_CP033611.1, read on the forward strand.
AGATATTAATGACATCATCTACACGACCAGTAATCCAGTAATAATTATCGCTATCTCTTTTTGCTCCATCACCTGAGAAATAATAACCTTCAAACGGTGCAAAATAAGTTTCATAAAATCTGTTATGATCATTTAAAATAGTGCGCGCTTGGCCCGGCCAGCTATCTTTAATACATAAATTTCCTTCGCCCTCTCCTATAACTTCCTGCGCCTCGTTATCGACAAGTATAGGGGTAATGCCAAAAAATGGATTAGTTGCAGAACCAGCTTTAAGAGGAGTAGCGCCAATAAGTGGAGTAATTAATATACCGCCTGTTTCCGTTTGCCACCAGGTATCGACTATAGGACATCTGCTCTCTCCTACAATATCATAAAACCACTTCCACGCTTCAGGGTTGATTGGTTCGCCAACTGAACCTAATACTCTTAAGCTTTTTCTAGAGGAAGTTTGAACCAAATGATCTCCCTCTTTCTTTAAGGTTCTAATAAGCGTGGGCGCAGTATATAAAATATTTACTTTATGCTTATCAACTATCTCCCAAGTTCGAGCATAGCTTGGATAAGAAGGTACCCCTTCGAAAATTAATGTGGTGGCCGCATTACATAAAGGACCATATAAAGCATAAGAATGACCCGTTACCCAACCAAGATCAGCAGTACACCAATATATCTCGCCTTCCTTATAATCAAATATATATTTATGGGTTAAAGATGCATATACAAGATAACCCCCAGTAGTATGCACTATGCCTTTAGGTTTATTAGTTGATCCTGAAGTATAAAGTATAAATAATGGATCTTCTGCATTCATAGCTTCTGGTTCACATATTTCATTATTATCTATTTTAATATCTTCATAGCAGATGTCTTTTGCTGACATTTGCACTTCATGACTTAAGTATTTTATAAGCAACACTTTCTCAACTTCTTCGCATTCTTGAACTGCAAGATCCACTTTATCTTTAAGAAGAAGAGGCTTACCACCGCGCTTACCACCATCGGCAGTAATAACTAGTTTAGCTTTAGTATCTCTGATACGATCACGCAATGAATCAGAGGAAAATCCTGCAAAAATTAGTGAATGCACTGCCCCAATTCTTGCACAAGCAAGCATGGCATAGACTGTTTCAAGAATCATAGGTAAATAAATAACGACTATATCTCCTTTTTTAACTCCTAATTTTTTTAATTTTAATGAAAATTCATTCACATGATCGAAAAGTTCTTGGTAAGTAATGCTTTTAGTTTGATGTGGCTCATCGCCCTCCCAAATATAGGCTATTTGATTTGCCTTGGTAGGTAAATGACGGTCAACGCAATTGAAGCACGCATTTAAAATGCCGTCTTCAAACCATTTAATATATAACTCTTCTTGTTTGAAAGAAGTGTTTTTAACTATGGTAAATTCTTTAAACCAACTAATATTTTTTGCCTGTGTTGCCCAAAATTGCTCAGGATTAGTAACCGATTCCTCATATAATTTGTGGTATTGCTCTTCATTAATATGAGCATTTTGCCTTATGGAAGGATGGATTGCTGTTACATTTGATTGTTGCATAATATAAATACCGTTTAGTTTAATATCAAAAATTTTGGCAAGCTTATTATTTTATATAAGTAATTTATAAGTTTATTTTACAGAACCCACATTGTTACACAATAATGAAAATAGCAACCAAATCTATATTTTCTAATTTATTGAGCTTATTTATCTAAAAAGTGATAAACGATGGTGGTAATATATTATTACACACCTAAAAGCTTTTAAATTTCAACCATTAAGTTAAATTATGATAATTTTCTCGGTATCAATTAGCATCTTTACATCATATTAACTTTAATGTTAGCTTGATATTAATAATAATATTATTAATAAATAAAATATTATGAGCAATATTACACAATTACCAGACGCTTTAGATGATACTTTACAATATTTAGATTACCAAGAACCGCTTAATAGCACAAGTTTAGCGCACCCTTCTTTCTTACAAGCTGCAAATATTAATTATACTAAATTTAATGCGATAGTTACACTAAAGGAATCGAATCTTAAAAACATTAAAAGAGATATTATTCAATTCATAAAGGCTTTAGATGTAGATAAAACCCAAAAGCAAAAAATTAAAAATAATATAAAAAATATTTGGCAACAATTGCTACAAGGCGAAATTGTTCCAGAGGAAGATTTAGAAAAACTAAAGCCTCTCTATAACAATGAGGTAATATTTACAATCCAAAGTGATACTTCTGCAAAATTTTTTCCGTTACTACAAAAATTATACCCAAACTTTAAAGTTATACATAACATTACACAATTACCAGATGATATACTTTCAGATCATATTTTTCAGTATTTAACTTATAATGAACTGTATAGTAATAGCACAAGTTTAGTACACCCCTCTTTTTTACAAGCTGCAGGAATTAATTATACGAGATTTAATCCAGCAGCTATAGCTAAGGTATCGAAACGATTGAATCATAAAACCGTTAAAGTAGATATTATTCGATCAATCAATGCTTTAAATATTGATAAAACTCAAAAGCAACAAATCAAAAATAATATAAGAGAGATTTGGCAGCAATTGCTACAAGGCAACACAGCTCCAGAGGAAGATTTAGAAAAACTAAAGCCTCTTACTAACAATGAGGTAATATTTACAAGCCATAAGGATAAGGATACTTTTGCAAAATTCTCCCCGTTACTAAAAAAATTATATCCAAACTTTAAAGTTATATACATTACTCAATTATTTTCAGATCATATTTTTCAGTATTTAACTTATAAAGAACTGTATAGTAATAGCATAAGTTTAGTACACCCCTCTTTTTTACAAGCTGTAGGAATTAATTATACAAAATTTCATCCAGCAGCTATACTAAAGGTATCGAAACGATTGAATCGTGAAACCGTTAAAGTAGATATTATTCGATCAATCAATGCTTTAAATATTGATAAAATTCAAAAGCAACAAATCAAAAATAATATAAGAGAGATTTGGCAGCAATTACTACAAGATAAAACAGTTCCAAAGGAAGCTTTAGAAAAACTAGAGCCTGTTAGTAACGATGAGGTAATATTTAATATTTATCCTATTGACTTTACTACCTTTTCAAAGCTATCTCCGTTACTACAAAAGTTGTATCCAAAGTTTAGTAGAAATATTGAGGTCATTAGCAACATTATTCAACCACTAATTAGTGAAATAAATATAAATGATAAATTTGCTTCTAGCATATCTACTATTACGGTCACTCAATATTATACGCATAATATCGGTCCTCAATTAATTAATGATTTGCTCTCAAGCTTACATAAATGTAACAACTTACAATCCCTTAATTTAAGTTCTAATGGAATAGGAGACGATGGGATTAAATATTTAAAAAAGGCTCTATCAGATTGTACTAAGTTAGAAACTCTTAATTTAAGTTCTAATGGAATAGGAGATGAAGGGGCCAAAGAGTTAGCAGATACAATATCAAACTGTACTAGCTTAGCAAGTATTAATTTGAGCGCTAACGAGATAAGAAATGAAGGAGCTAAATATTTATCAGAAATTTGTACATTACGTACCAGCTTTTACCACCTTGATTTAACCAATAACCAAATAGAAATGGAAACTATTGAATATTTAGCAAGAAAGCTATCACAATACGAAATATTCTCTATTGTGAAACTTTCCTTTGGCAATATCGGAGTAGAAAATGCTAGGGCTTTAGGTGAATTTATTAGTAAAATGCCATATCATTTTTTCTACATTAAGTTTAATGATAAGTTGCTTCAGAATGCTTACAATGAATGTAGAAATCAAAGCAGCAGAGAAAAAGAGGCAGAGCATACAACAGCTATTTCCTCTACACTACCTATAACTAATAAAACTATAGAACAGAGCGGAGGCTTTGTATCTAAGCTATCTAACCAAGCTAAAACATCTATAGGGTTACAACAATAGATAAATAGATAATAGTAAATTTTTCTTATACTTTAGGTTTAAGGCTGGCTGCCATGCCAGCCTTTCTTATCTCTTGTAACCTATTGGCCTTTGTAATATATTTAACTCCCTAAATTTTTTAGCTATTAGCTAAATAAGGCAATATTATATAACTAAATTATATTTCCTAACATCTTCTTCATCACTTCCACCTTATGGAGATCATCCTTAAATTCACGCATAATCACAAATTTATGATCGGGGCGCAATTTGGTATTAATAGGATCTATTTTTATATAATTCAGTAACTTATCTAAGTTTTTAGGTTGGTTTTTATGAAAAGTAATAACAATTCCCTTAGGACCAGAATCAATTTTTTCTATATTAGCCTGCAAGCAAAGCTGCTTAAGCTCAATTATAGTAAATAAGTGTTTGGTATTTTCTGGAATCGGACCAAATCTATCAATCATTTCTGCATAAAAACTATCTAACTCCTCGCGGGTAGTAATGGCAGCAATACGCCTATATAAACCCAATCTTAAGTTTAGATCGCTTACATACTTCTCAGGAATAAGCACCGGTAATCCTAGATTAATTTGCGGACTATATTTTTCATATATTTTATCTGTAGCTTCTGTAGTATGATCTTGCTTGAACCTTAATTCCTCAATAGCTTCTTTAAGCATTTCTTGATAAAGTTCAACGCCTACCTCTTTAATTTGCCCGGACTGTTCATCACCTAGTAAGTTCCCTACACCCCTTATATCCATATCATGGCTTGCTAAACTAAATCCTGCCCCGATACTATCTAACTTACTAAGTACTTCTAGTCTTTTTTTAGCAGCGCTAGTTAATATATGAATTGGAGGAGTAGTAAAATAACAAAACGCTCTTATCTTACCTCTTCCTACTCTACCCCTCAGCTGGTAAAGTTGAGCAAGTCCTAACATATCAGCACGGTGAATAATAATAGTATTGGCAGCAGGCACATCTAGCCCTGATTCAACAATAGTAGTAGATAATAACAGATCAAACTCACCATCATAGAACCCGTTCATGATCTTATCCAGATCAACAGGGCTCATTTGACCGTGAGCCACCTTATATTTAATTTCTGGCACTTGCTCTTTTAAATTATCTTCTATTTGCTTTAAATCAGAAACTCTAGGAGCCACATAAAAAATCCTACCACCCCTATGCTTCTCATTTAATACAGCTTCACGCATAATGATCGGATCATATGGCATGACAAAAGTTTTAGTAGCAAGCCTATCTACTGGAGGGGTAGCAATAAGACTTAAATCTCGCATCCCTGAAATTGCCATATGCATCGTTCGAGGAATAGGCGTTGCTGAAAGGGTTAACACATGAATATTAGCTTTAAACTTTTTAAGCTTTTCTTTCTGTGCTACACCAAAATGTTGTTCTTCATCAATTATAACTAAATTTAAATTTTTAAATTTAATATTTTCTGCAAGAAGTGCATGCGTACCAATAATAATATCAATGCTACCTTCAGATAATTCTGTTCTAACCTTGGTTGCTTCTTTGGCTGAGACTAACCTTGAAAGCTGTTTTATTCTTACTGGTAATCCTTCAAAGCGTTTTAAGCAATTATTATAATGCTGCCTTGCCAATAAAGTAGTAGGAGCAATAATAGCTATTTGAGATTTTTCACCATTTTGCTCAACCAATCCAAAAAGTGCTGCAAATGCTGCACGCATCGCCACTTCTGTTTTACCAAAACCAACATCACCACAAATTAAACGATCCATTGGCTTACCTGAAGTAAAATCTTGTAGAATATCATCAATTGCAGTTAATTGATCATCGGTTTCAGCATAGGGAAATTTAGTACAAAATTCTTCATAAAGGCTTAATGGCGGCATTAAACTAGGAGCCTCTTTTAAACTTCTTTCGGCTGCCAGCTTAATAATTGCTTCAGCCTGTAGTTTAATACGCTGCTTAAGTTTTGCTGTTCTGGCTTGCCATGCTGCTGTACCCAACTTATCTAAAGCAGCGCTTTCATCACTGCCATATTTCGAAAGCAAATCTATGTTTTCAACCGGAATATATAATTTATCTTCACCTGCATAGATTAATTTTACACAATCATGCGGATGATTATTTACATTAATAGTCTCAAGCCCTATAAATTTACCAATACCATGATTTTTATGAACAATTAGTTCACCCTCACTAAGTGAATTTGCTTCAAGCAAGAAATTTTCAATTTTAGCTTTGCTAGTTGCCTTACGCTTTAACTTTTCACCAAGTAAATCTTGTTCACTAACTATAATTAAATTCTCAGTTTCAAAGCCGTTAGTAATAGGAAAAATAGTAATCCCAAGAGTTTTACCACTTACCTTGCTTAAATCATGAATATTATCAATTTCAACTATAAAGAATTCATGGTTAGTTAAAATGATTCTTAATCTCTCTAGAGAACCTGTAGAATTACAGGCAACTATTATCTTTTTTCTTTTTTTTACACCATCAGCTATTTGATATTCTTTTAGCTGTTCATATGGATTTTTAGATTTATTAAATAGCAGGGCTGCTATTTTTTGATTACTGACATTATTTGCTAAATCAAATTGTGAGAACACATTAACCTGATAAGCCTCTAAAATATCTTCTATCTCTTTGCTAGTTAAATAAAGTTGCTGAGGATTAACAGGATTATATACATTCTCCTTAGAGCTCGTATTTAATCTTAATTGATAAGTATCACTCACTTTTTTACTAAAGGTTTCTATTAATCCTATATCATCTTTATAATAATAAAATATGGGATCTGTTGGTAGATAATCAAAAAAAGTAGACAATTCTTCGTAAAAAAATGGCAACCAGTTCTCAAATCCAGGGAATTTTTGGCTTTCAACTAGATTATGATAAAGATAATCATTCTGTGTAATGGTAAACTGCTTAGTATAATTAGTTTTAAAGCTTTCTAACGCTTCATTATCAAAGAGAATTTCATTAACCGGTAATAATGTAAAGCTATCAAGCTTACTAAGAGTAAGCTGAGTAGAAGGATCAAACTGCTTAATTTCATCAATATTATCACCAAAAAAATCAACCCGTATCCCTACATTACCGGCGGTAACAAAATCAATAATTCCACCTCTGACTGCAAAATCTCCAACTTCATTAGCCGTTTCACTGCGGTTATAGCCTAATGTAATTAACTTTTCTGTAAGATGGTCTCTACCTAGTTTAAAACCTCTAACCAACTTAATTGGCCAAATTTCTAAAATGATTTTAGGAATTAGCTTTTGTTGCAAGGCATTATAAGTAGTTACAATATTTAAGGTTTGAGTATTTTCACTAAAATTTAGCAGTTTATCCAGAATAAAAATACGTTCAGCTAAAATTTCAAAGTGAGGCGAAACCCTATCATACGGTAATGTATCCCATGCATAAAAAGGATATACTTCCTCTCCCGGTCGCAACGATTTTAATTGATCAGTAAGTAATATCTGCTCTTCTTCATCTTTCGCTAAGATGATGTTTGTTTTATTTGAGTTGGTTTTAATTATGTTACTAACCACATACCCAAAACTGTTTTTAGGTATATTTGCAATATAATTCTTAGCCATCGATAGTGCTTAATATCTTAGTTTTAATTAACAAATACTTATCAGGAAAAGGCACTTGATTCATAATCCAAGCCATTATATCTGCATCAAGTTCATTTAAGAAATCAATATAAAGCTGTAATTCCACACCTGATAAGGTTTTTAAATGCTTATCAGCAAAACGTTGAAAAATAATATCCGATTCTTTACAGCCACGATGGCAGCTTCTATAATATAACTTTTTGTAGAGATTTTCATCAATCATCGGTTAAACCATATTTTTGGTATAATTGATGATAATAGCCTTTATTAGCCAAAAGCTCATCATGCTTACCTTTTTCGATTAGCTTACCAGCACTTAAAACAAAAATAATATCAGCATCAATAATGGTAGATAACCGATGGGCAATAATGATGGTTGTTTTATTTTGACGAATCTTTTTTAAATTACTACAAATTTCATTTTCGGTAATAGCGTCTAAAGCGCTAGTTGCTTCATCTAATACTAAAATTGGGCTATTTTTTAAGATTGCTCTAGCAATGGCTACTCTTTGTCTTTGCCCGCCAGAAAGATGCACTCCACTTTGACCCACTTTAGTATTCAACCCTTGTGGTAGCATTTTAGTGAATTCAGTAATTAAGCTTAATTGTGCTGCTTCTTCAACTTCATGCTCAGTTGACTCTAACTTACCATATTTAATATTATTTAAAATACTCTCATCAAATAAACTTACTTCTTGGGTAACTAAAGTTAGAGTATTTCTTAGAGATTTTAGGGTTGCAGCTTTGATATCCTGGCCATCAATTAAAATTTTACCATACTGAGGATCAACAAATCTGAATAATAAGTTTATCAAAGTAGATTTACCGCCACCTGATTCTCCTACAATGGCTACAGTTTTACCACAGGGAATATTAAGGCAAAATTTCTCAAAAAGCTTTTCGCGATCTTGATGATTAAAATCTATCCCTTCAAAAATAATTTCACCTTGATCCACTATTAAATCAGTTGAGATGTCACTATCAACTATAGTTGGTTTAGTATCCATTAAAGCAAAAAAGCGTGCTGCTGCAGCTAACCCTTCTTGCAAAGAGGTATTTAAATCTGTGAGAGTTTTAATAGGCTTATAAGCCATAAGAGTTGCAGCAATAAAAGAGAAAAAACTTCCTGCAGTAGTAACCCCTTCTATTACCTGACTGCCTCCATACCAAATAACAAAAGCTATAGCAAATCCACTTAAAGACTCCATGATAGGAGAAGATAGAGATTCAACTCTAGCTGCCTTAATATATAAATTTAAAATTTTACTAATCATGCTGTGTGCACGATCCACTTCAAATTCTTCGCGGTTGTATGATTTAATTACCTTTAAATTTTTAAAGCTTTCATCTAATCTTGAAGTATAGTTACTTAGTTCCTCTTGTGTATGTCCTGCAATTTTCTTCATACGTTTTCCAAGTCGTATAATCGGATATATGGCTATAGGAAAAACAGTAAATGCAAATAAGGCCAGCAACCAATTCTGATAAAACATCACGCCTATCAGAATTACTACTGAAAATAAATCTCTTGCAACCCCTGTAATAATAGTAGATACAGTAGCCCGCATAACCGAAATGTCATTGGTAAAGCTAGATATAAGCTTTCCACTGGAATAAGTGTTAATTAACTTCATGTCTGCATGAAGCAAGTGATTATATAGCTTGATTTGCATATCAGTTAAGATTTTTTGCCCTAGAGTTTTCATAGCAATAGTTTGAAAATAACTAGCAAAACCTTTAACGATCGCCACTGAAAATACAGCAAAAGTTAAAACATATAACATTTCAGATTGTTGTGAGACAAAAATCTGATCTAGCATAGGCTGAATCAAATATGCATTAGCCCCAGTAGTGGCAGCCACAAGTAACATAGATAAAATTGAAAATACTATTAACAAATAATATTTGCTAACATATTCATTAAGCAACCTTGATATTAAGCTTTTAGTAGAATATTCCATAAATTTTACTACATACCAGCAATTGTCATTTTGGGAATATATAAACTAGGAGAGTTAATATGATATTTCATTTCCAAATCATTGGCAGGTATCATATTTAAAAACATCTCAATTAGGTTAGAAGCAAGAGTAATTTCACTGACCGGATAAGCTACCTCACCATTTTCAATCCAAAAACCAGAAGCTCCTTGACTATAATTACCACTCAGTAAGTTCACACCGCCGCCAAAAATATCAGTTACTAATAAGCCTTGCTTAATAGATTTAATTAAATCACTAAGCTTATCCATACCGTTATTTATATATAAGTTGGTGGCTTTAGGGTAAGGATTACTACCAAGTCCTTTCGTAGCGTGCCCTGTTGGTTTAAGCCCTAATTTACGTGCGGATTTCAAATCAAGTAACCAGCTTTTTAATATTCCATTTTCAACTAAATTTCTTTTAGATGTAGGCAATCCTTCTACATCAAAACTGCGTGAAGCAAGCCCTTTGATAATATGGGGATTATCGGTAATGGTAATATTTTCATTGAAAATTTTATTTTCCATTTTCTCTTTTAAAAAGCTAGTACCTCTAGCAATTGCAGTACCGCTTATACTCGATGCAAATTCACTAAGTAGCTCTCTTGCAACTCTAGTAGAATAAATCACAGGAAGTTGTGAAGTAGAAATTTTACGCGGATTTAACTTTTTTGCAGCCCTCTCACCTGCAATCTTACCAAGCATTATAGGATCTGGCAAATCGGATAAAAATCTAGTAGTAAGATAGTCATAATCTGTTTCCATTCCCTGCACTGAAGAAGCTACCGCTGTAGCACTCATACTAAAGGCTGAGGAATAAAATTGCTCAGCAAAGCCATTAGTTGCAGCTATAGCACATTTGGATTTAGTAGAACTCACTGAACTTCCTTCTGAATTATTCACATGTTCCACTTTAAGCATGGCGTCTTCAACAATTTTTGCTGTTTCAATCATTTTTTCAATGGAAAGCTCAGAACCGTCATATAAATTTAAGTCCTTTGCTTCCTTAATTAGCATATTTTTATCAGCGAGTGCTGCATCTTTATCTTCAGGAGAATTTTTTGCCATATTGACAGCTTGAATTAAAAGATTATCAATATTATCGCTTGAGAAGTCAGAAGAAGAGACAATTGCATGCTTATCCCCTATAAAAACCCTTATAGCAAAAGCCTTACTTTGAGAACGCTCCAAAGAATCTATCTTTCCCAACCTACATGTAACATCTTGGCTAACATCATTAATCGCCATTGAATCACAAGAAGTTGCACCTTGTTTTAAAGCTTTATTATTAATAGTTTCTAAAAAATCCAATAAATCCATAATCTTCCTGAAATTCTCTATATTTCAACAAAGTAGTGATATCATCAATTTCAATGAAAAGCAATTTCTAAAGTAGATTACTAAAAAACACTAAGTGGGATAAATAATCTCAAATACTTAACTTTTTGTTTTATTTTTTTTTAAGGAAGGTTGCTGCTCCAGATCTTTGCCTTGCGGTATATCTATGTCGCCATCAACTGCATCTTGTAGATTTTTTTGTAAGCTTTTAAACTCTTTATTTTGCAAAAGCGTTTCTATAGCTTCAGAAGACCCAGCTGTAATAATTTCAATGTTTTTAGCTTGCTTTGCTTCTTCTTTAACTGCATCACTTAACCATTTAAAAAAATCCACATCAGTTTCAGTAGAGTTCATCAGCTCATTTTTTTCATTAGAATTTGGCTCATAATCTGAGTTATCACTAACAAAAGGAGAAGGATTAGGAACCTTTTCTGCCTTTTTGGCTTTAAATCGTTGTGCATGGGTAGCAGCTTGATTAAATGTAGGATGTATAAAAGCATTATTTTTAGTATATTTATTGATCTTACTTTCAATTGGCGGATCATTAGAGGTAGGATCTTGCAGCGCTGCAAATCTTATTAGGTCAGCCAGGGTAAATTTGGTATGATCAATTTCTTTTTTATGTTGGCCAGGGATTCCATTAATTTCTTGATTAGCCGTCAAAGATTTATTTGCATGTACAATACCAAGCATTGTAAACGCATTTGATAACACTTTATTCCAAGCCGCTATATTTTTATTATTTCCAGACACAATCTTGTATTATTCAATTACTACAAATAGTATAAAATATTAAGATTAATAAATAATTAAAATTCATACTGAATTATGAAAAAAATCTAAAAAATTACTGAGCAAGATATTAGCAGCAATTTTATCATCACGAGCATGACGCTTTTTACGGGAAAAATCAAATTCCATTAAAAAATTATTGGCAATTTTAGAAGTAAATCTTTCATCAAACAAAAAACAGGGCAAGTTTAAATGCAAATTAATCTTCTCTACAACTTTCATGATGAACTTACAACCTTCGGTTTCTTGATTATCTAAACTCACTGGCCAACCTACTATCATACCGGTTGGCTGGTAAGCCTGGATAATTACGTGTAAGCTATCAAGGTCAGTAGCATCTATAACCTCAAGGGGGCTAGCTAAGTTTAAATCTTTATTAGATATACTAATTCCTATTTTCTTCTTACCAATATCTAATCCTATTAAAGGCCCTAGACTGATAAGCTTTTTAAAATTCTCTAAATCTTGGTATATCACTATAATCCTCAAACTTATCTTGACTAAAAATTAACTGCAAAATATTGTGTTTTGAATTTAAAAGCAACCTTATAGAACGTAAAAATGAGCGAAATATCCTTAAATGAAATTCAAAAGATCAGCAAGCTTGCAAGAATCAGGCTTGAAGAGCATGAAAAAGATCATTTAATTGGCCAGCTTGGCTCAATTAAAAAGATGATTGATTTGTTAAAAACCTTGAATACTGATAATATTATCCCTACCGTCAGTGTAATTCACCAAGATTTACCATTACGCGAAGATGAAGTAACAGATGGCAATCGCTCACCAGATATTATAAGTAATTCACCTAAACAAGAATTTGATTGTTTTGCAGTTCCAAAGGTAATTGAATAGTTATGAAATTAATTGATTTATCAATAGCTGAAGCTAACAAAATGTTACGCTCCAAGCAAATATCCACTAAAGAGTTAATTGAAGCTCATATTCAGCAAGTTCAAACAACTGCGCATCTGAATGCATATGTGCTAAATACTTTTGAGCATGCTTTAGACCAAGCAGAAATAGCACAGAATAATATTAATAATTCTCAAGCTAGGGCCTTAGAAGGCATTCCTGTTGCGGTTAAAGATTTATTTTGTACCAAAGATTTTCGTAGCACAGCGTGTTCTAAAATACTGGAAAATTTTATACCACCTTATGAATCCACTGTAACATCTAAGTTATTTGCAAGCGGTGCTATTATGGTTGGCAAAACCAATATGGATGAATTTGCTATGGGCTCTACCAATGAAACTAGCGCTTTTGGAGCATGCATTAACCCTTGGCAATCCTCATCCGAACCTAATAAGCAATTAGTTCCTGGTGGATCTTCTGGTGGTTCCGCTATTGCGGTTGCTGCTCGTACTGCTTTAGCTTCTTTGGGCAGTGACACAGGTGGATCTGTAAGGCAGCCAGCAGCCTTTAACGGTATTGTAGGCGTAAAACCAAGTTATGGCAGATGTTCCAGATTTGGAATGATAGCCTTCTCTAGCTCACTTGACCAAGCTGGTGTATTTGCAAGAAATGTACAAGATTCAGCTTTTATCCTTGAAAATATTATGGGCGCTGATGCATATGATTCTACTCTTATAAGCAGCAACCCACCTAAGCTTTCTAATTTGGAACTTACTTCTCTTAAAGGTTTAAAAGTTGGGATCCCTAAGGAATATCTAACTAGCACTCTTCCTGAAGGAATCAAAAAATACATGGAAATGGGAAAGGAATGGCTAACAGCTCAAGGAGCTGAAATTAAAGAGGTATCTCTGCCCCACACCGAGTATGCTTTACCAATTTACTATATTCTTGCCCCTGCGGAAGCTTCTTCTAATCTTGCCCGCTATGATGGTGTTAGATATGGTTACAGAACCAGCTCCATCGTTAAATCAATTGATGATATGTACTCCATCACTCGTGATGAAGGATTTGGAGATGAGGTAAAGAGAAGAATATTAATAGGCACCTTCGTACTCTCCTCGAGCCATTTTAGCAGCTATTTTACCAAAGCACAGCAAGCTCGCACACTCGTTATCCAGGATTTTAAGAATGTGTTTAATGATGTTGATGTGTTGCTTGCACCATCAACTCCGTCGGCTGCCTTCGGTATTAAAGAAGAATTAGATCCGGTCACTATTTATCATAACGATATCTTTACAATCCCAGCTAGTCTTGCCGGTCTACCATGTATGTCAGTCCCTGTGGGTCTTGATCATAATTCATTGCCTGTAGGTCTTCAGCTGATAGCTAAACAATTTGATGAATTAACTTTATATAAAACAGCATTAGCACTTGAAGATGCAGCCGAATTTAAACATAAACCACAAATTTTAACTGAGTAAGCTGATATGACTATTGATTTAAACAAGTGGGAAATTGTAATTGGACTGGAAGTACACGCCCAAGTTGCATCCAACTCTAAATTATTTTCAGGAGCTTCAACCGAATTTGGAGCAGAACCTAACCATAATGTATCATTAATTGATGCAGCTTTTCCAGGTATGTTACCAAGATTAAATAAATTTTGCGTAGAACAGGCAGTTAAAACTGGAATCGGTATTGATGCAGAAATTAACCTAGTATCATTTTTTGACCGTAAAAATTATTTTTACCCCGATCTTCCTCAAGGTTACCAAATTACTCAGTTTTATAAGCCTATAGTAGAAAACGGCTCTTTACTTATACAACTTAGCGATGGTACTACCAAAACTATTGGCATCGAGCGTATTCACCTAGAGCAAGACGCAGGTAAAAGCTTACATGACCAAAGCCCTAATTACACTTATATTGATCTTAATAGATCAGGTATTGCTTTAATGGAAATTGTTTCTCGCCCCGATCTTAGATCAGCAGAAGAAGCAGCAGAATACATGAAGAATTTAAGGCTGATTTTAAGGTATTTAGGCACTTGTGATGGTGATATGGAAAAAGGCTCACTTAGATGTGACGCTAACGTTTCAGTTAGACTTAGAGGTGAGCACAAACTCGGCACCAGATGTGAAATTAAAAATTTAAATTCCATTAGATATATTACCAAAGCTATTGAGTATGAAGCTGAAAGACAGATAGAGATCATTGAGAATGGCGGTAAAATTGATCAAGAAACCAGGCTGTACGATGTAAGTACCGGTGAAACACGCACCATGAGAAGTAAAGAAGATGCTTTTGATTATCGTTACTTCCCTGACCCTGACCTGTTACCTCTTATCATTACTCAGCAATTTGTTGATAATATTAAAGCTAGCATGCCTGAGCTACCTGCGCAAAAATGTAAGCGTTATACTAAAACTATAGGATTATCAGAATATGACGCTGAGGTATTAACTTCTGAAAAAGAAATTGCTGAATATTTTGAAGAAGTAGCAAGCCAGGTCGATGCAAAGCTCGCTGCAAACTGGATCATGGGCGATCTATTTGCCAGATTAAAGAAAGAAAATCTGGAAATCATTGAATCTCCTATTAGCACTGACATGCTTGCCAAGCTAATTAAGCTAATTGAAAGTAATGTAATCTCCGGAAAAATTGCCAAGCAAGTATTTGAGATTATGTTTGATGAAAAACGTGATCCAGAAGAAATCGTTGAAAAAGAAGGTTTAACGCAAGTTACTGATATTTCTTCGATCGAAAAAATTATTGAGGAAGTATTAAACAATAACCAAGATAAGGTAGCTGAATATAAATCCGGTAAAGATAAACTTTTTGGTTTCTTTGTTGGGCAAGTAATGAAGCTATCAGGTGGCAAAGTTAATCCTGAAATACTAAATGGTATTCTTAAGAAAAAACTTTCTTCTTAATCTAAGCAATGAATAAAATAATTTTTTTCGGGTTCGGGTATGCAGCAAAACATATTGCTGCATACCTCAATCCTAAAGAATTCGAAATCATCCATACTTCTCGTTCACTTCATAGCTCTTTTTCATTTAATTACCCTGATACTATAGCTGATATTGATTTTACCAATATAACTCACATTATTATTAGCATTCCTCCAATAAATAACATGGATGCAGTATATGAGGCTTATTTACAAAAAATTATTAACAATGCTCCAAACTTAAGATTTATAGGTTATATCTCCTCAACTGGGGTATATGGCAACCATGATGGCAAGGTCGTAAATGAAGAATCTGAACTTAAAGCCTTAAAAACCAGCTCAGCTTACCGGCGCATAAAAATAGAACAAGATTGGCTCCAACTTGAACAGCTTAAACCAGGATTAGCAGTAAATATTTTTAGAATAGCAGGAATTTACGGGCCATGGCGCTCAGCATTTGAAGGCATTAATAACAAGAGTTTTATCTTACAAACCGACCAAGCATTTTCCCGTATTCATGTAGAAGACCTAGCCCAAGCAATAGTTAACGCTATACAATTTAATTTAGCCACGCAGATTTTTAATATAGCTGACGATATGCCGGCAAGTATTACCGTAATACACTTATATGCTTATCAGCTGCTTAGCCTACCCTCTCCTAAGATAGTTGATTATACTCAGGCAAATTTATCACCAATGATGCAAGAATTCTTAAATCAAAACAAAATCGTGAGCAACCAAAAAATAAAAGATATTTTACAATTACAATTAAAATACCCAAATTATAAAGAAGGCCTAAAATCAATTTTTGAGCAACATTTATATGACCCAAATTAGTGTAATCATCCCTATCTATAATGAAGAAAAGAATATTACTCCTCTGGTTAAGAAAATCTCTGAAGCTTTAATCAATTTTTCTTATGAAATTATTTTTATTAATGATGGTTCAGATGATAATTCGTTTGAAGAGATTAGTAAGCACATTAGCCATCAAATTAAATTAATTAACTTTACTCGCAATTTTGGTCAAACTCCTGCTTTACGTGCAGGAATTGATCATGCTCAGGGTAAATATATCGTTACTATGGATGGTGATCTACAAAATGATCCTTTTGACATCCCTAACATGCTTGAAGCCCTATTATCTAATCAAGCGGATATGGTATGTGGAATAAGACAAAAAAGGCAAGATCACTTAATTTTACGGACAGTCCCTAGCTCGGTTGCCAATTTTATTATCAGCGCCTTCTCACGGGTTAAAGTAAGTGATTTAGGTTGTGCTTTAAAAGTCTTTACTGCAAAGCTTGCTAAAGAACTTGAATTATATGGGGAAATGCATCGCTTTATTTCGTTACTTGCTAGTTTCAAAGGTGCAAAAGTCATTAAAGTTCCGGTAAATCATTACCCAAGACTGCAAGGAAAATCTAAATATGGATTAAGCCGCATACCTAAAGTAATAAGCGATTTTCTACTAATATTATTTTTACAAAAATACGCCCAAAAGCCTATGCATTTTTTTGGTGGCATAGCCGTATATGGGATAGGTTTTGGCCTTATGGGCCTAGTAGCTCTGCTAGTTTCTAAAATGTTATGTTATCAAATTTATAGTAATTTAATAATACACACAGTGATATTATTATTTATTTCATCTTTACACTTTATAGCTTTGGGCTTTATTGGTGAATTATTAGTACGTGTATATTTTTCATCACCAAATAAGAGGCCTTATGAAATTGATAATAAACAAACTGAAGAAGATATTTCATAATAAGCCTTTCAATTTTCTGTTAAAAACTATTGGTTTTATTATACTTTTTTATTTTATATTAACTAAAATTGATTTAAATGACTTACTTATTACTTTTAAAAAAATTAAACTAAAAACGTTAATTTTTAGCATTATACTAGTTAACATCTCTTATCTGTTTAATGCTTTACGCTTCAAAGCCTATTTAGATTACGATAATCAACAATATAGCCTTAAGGACGCCATTAACATTACCTACCGCTGTTCATTTTTCAATAGCTGCTTGCCAGGCGGAATTGGTGGAGATGGATATAAATTTCTCTTACTAAAACAGTATGGTATGAGTAAAATTAGAGCAATTCAATTATGTCTATCCGACCGAATTAGTGGATTATATGTTATAGCTATCGCTTGTTTTATATTGCTTTTAGCTACTAATATTAAATTTTTACAGGGAATACATCTTAGTTATGTAATAATTATTACTTCACTTGGCATTATTTTATCAACTATTGTTTATAATATAATCGCTCAAACCTTAAAAGAAAAGCGCGCTGCCACTGCAAAAGCTTTTATTTTTTCACTTTTGAATGAAATTGCAATTGTAATGACACAAATGGTAATTTATGGAGATTTAGGAGTTAAAATTTTTGATTTAAATTATATTTTAGCCACGCTCATTTCTTTTTTAAGCTTAATTGTACCTATTTCCTTGGGTGGAGCTGGTGTACGTGAAGTTTGCTTAGTATTTTTAAGTAATTATATCTTGATAGATGCTGATACTGCTCTACTCGGAGCTTTATGCTTCTTTTGCATTTGCACTATTATAAACATACTATCATCCATTTCTTTTTTAATAAAGATCGAACATAAATAAAATTTTTAATTTTTGTTGCATTAGTTTTCTATAATATTATTATTTGCTATATAGTTTCTGTAACTAAATGCAATTAACTTAATATAAGAGGACTTATGATGAATTTCCGCATTGACCCTTGGTTAGTTGCTAAGATTATACTTATTACGCTCAGCTTTGCGCTACCTTTACTTTCCTTGGCAGATAATAAAGCACCCAATACACCTTTTGATACTAAAACTACCTTTTATAACTCCAGCCACTTTCTAAATTAGAACATTAATTTTAAAGGTTAGCCCTACAAAATTTATTCAGCTGATGTAATAATAAAGAATACATTCAGCTCCGTTTTAAAAGAAATTTAATGGTTTTATTGGAGATAAACCTCTTTAATATAAGGAGGATGATAATCTAATTGCATGTTATTTTCTTTCATCTTTTCTAAAATCTGAAAAAATAAGTTAGTAACTATGATAGTATTAGAATTGCTAGTTCCATACTGAATCCAATAATATATAGTAAAAGTAACATAAAAATCTTTAGCCGATGAAATAGCAATTAACGGTTCAGGATCTTGTAGAATCTCAGTATCATTTTTAAATATTTTAGTCAGCATTTTATGTACTTTAACCACATCATTATTCATATGGACTTTTAGCTCTATTGACTTTCTACATTTACCCTCATCAGTTAAAGTAAAATTAACTATGGTGCTTTGTAACAAAGTACTATTAGGTACTATTATATCAACATTATCAAAAGTAAGAATTTTAGTACATCTAGCTCCTATATTAGCAACAGTGCCCATTATTTTATCATACTCAATAACATCACCAATTCTTATAGGTTGCTCAAACATCATTATAAGACCGCTAATAAAATTATTGATAATATTTTGAGATCCAAAACCAAGACCTATAGCAAGCGCGCCACCCACAAAAGTAAAGGCAGTTAAAGGAACATTAGCAATATCTAAGGCTATTAACATTGCAATGCTTAATAAAATATAATAACTAATCTTCTCTATGGCAGTAGAAGCATTAGTATGAGCACCGACAAGCCGAGTGACACGCTTTCTAAGCAGCCTACTTGTAGACCTGGCAACCTTTAATCCTACATAAAACAAAATACTGGCGATTATAAGATTAGAAATCGCTACCGGATTTTGCTTATCAATTAGAAATAATGGATAACTCCATATGTTATATATTACCTTCCATAAATTGCTAATTATAGAAAGTGCATCTAGATTACTTAATGAAAAATTTTTAGCTAACTCTAAAATACTAGGCTCATTCATATTATTCCCAAATTACTTGAGGTGGCATAGACATCAGGATAGCATCTACATTTCCTCCTGTCATTAATCCAAATTTAGTCCCGCGGTCATACAGCAAATTAAACTCCACATAACGCCCGCGCTTTACTAATTGGCGATATTTTTGTTCTTCAGTGTATGATTTAAACATATTCCGTCTTACTATTAAATCATAAATTTTATAAAATGTCTCGCCAACCTGTTGAGTAAATGCAAAATCATGTTCAAAATTACTGCTATTTACGTAATCATAAAAGATGCCTCCCACTCCTCTAGCTTCTTTACGGTGAGGTAGATAAAAATATTCATCACACCATTTTTTGAATTTAGCATAATAATCCGGATCAAATTTATCGCAACATTCCTTAAAAGCTTGATGAAAATCTTCAGTATCTACTGTAAACTCAAAAGTAGGCGTCAAATCAGCTCCTCCTCCAAACCAGTTTTTAGTAGTATTAATAAACCTGGTATTCATATGCACCGCAGGCACTAGAGGGTTATGCATATGTGCAACAAGTGAAACACCAGTTGCAAAAAAGGCTGGATTTTCATTAGCACCAGGCACTTCTTTGCGCATTACTTCATTAAATTCACCTTTGACTATTGAAATATTCACTCCAACTTTTTCAAAAACATTGCCTTTCATCAGTGAGATCTCTCCCCCACCTTCTTGCTCATGCTTCCAACTTGTTATTTCAAACTTACCAGCAACAAGCTGCTTTTCTTGGGCATAATCTTCTTCAATAGCTTCAAATACATTACGAATTTTATTACGCAACGATACAAACCACTCTGCGACTTGTTGCTGTTGGTTATTTAAATTCACTTTTGATAATAATTCACTCATGCTTGTTTATATACCTAACTACTTTATACTGGATAACCATCAACTGCTTTAACTTTACCCTTAAATAACCTATAAATTTTAACAGTATAAATCAACACACATGGTAACACTATTAATGCTCCTACTAATGTAAAAAGCTGGCTATCTACCGATGAAGAAGCCTGCCAAATATTTACACTTCGCGGTATTACATACGGCCAGATGCTAATTCCTAATCCCATATAAGATAAGATAAATAAGGCAATTGAATAAACAAATGGCTTAAGTTCTTTGCGCTTTATGATTGAGTATAACAACGCTAAAGAAATAATAGCTGTAATTAACGGTAGCCAAATCAATATTTTAAAATTTTTTCCAAACCAGCGTTCAAAAATTCCTTGGGAAATTAAAGGCGTCCATAAGCTTACTATCCCAATACAAATAATGATGGCAATCGCAAGCTTAAAAGCAAAATTATACATCTTACGTTGCAAATCACCCTCGGTTTTATAAATTAACCAAGTAGCTCCCAGCAGTGCATAACCAATGACTAAGGCTATACCACAAAAGAAACTAAAAGGCGTTGCCCAATCAAATGAGCCGCCAATAAATTCCTTTCCAATCATTTTGAATCCCTGCACGAATGTGCCAAGTACAATTCCCTGGCAGAAAGCCATCAAAATTGAGCCTACTGCAAATACCGCATCCCATAAAGGTTTGCTATGCTCAGCTTTAAACCTAAATTCAAACGATACACCTCTAAGCGCTATAGCAATCAGAAAAATGGTAAGTGGTATATACATTATAGGCAGCAAAGTAGCGTAGACATAAGGAAAAGCTACAAATAAACCGACCCCGCCTAACACCAACCAAGTTTCATTACCATCCCAAAAAGGAGCTATTGAATTCATCATTAAGGTTTTATGCTGTTCATCCTTAATCCACGGAAAAAGAATACCGACCCCTAAATCAAACCCATCTAAAATAACATACACAACCACGCCAATAGCAATAATTATGCTCCAAATGATTGGCAATAAAAATTCTAAATCCATTTTTCCCTTCGTTTATTCTTTTTCTTCATCAAGCCATGGAGTGCGATGAATTAAGTTAGCATCCTCTGGATAAAGTTTATATGGTAAGGCATATTCTTTAATGCCATGCTTAATGAATTTTATTAAATAAAACAAGAAACTTATAAAGATCAGCGTATAAACCATACCAAAAGCCATTAAGGAAAACATAACGGTGGTAGGGTGAAGAATACTTGCTGCATCTTTAGTTAGCATTACATTATGCACTACCCAAGGTTGGCGCCCGCACTCCGTAACTATCCAACCGCAAATAGTAGCAATAATCCCTGTAGGTGCAAACCAAGGTAATAACTTAAGATATACCCTGCTGCTTGATAATTTATTCTTATATATTAGATAGGCACCATATAGCCCTATCAATATAAAGCTAATCCCTAAGCCTACCATGATCCTAAAACTAAAGAAAATAGTAGCCATATATGGTCTTGCTTCTTTTGATAAATCATTAAGTCCTTTTACTTCTCCATCCATTTCATGGGTTAAAATTAAGCTAGCTAGCTTTGGAATACCGATTTCAAAATGATTAATTTGATTTTCTTGATCCGGTATAGCAAAAAGAATAAGCGGAGCTCCTTCCATACTCTCCCATCTACCTTCCATTGCCGCAACCTTATACGGTTGATATTTCACAGTGTTAAGACCATGTAAATCACCTATAATAAGCTGCATTGGAGCTAATACAGCTAAAAAACATAGTGATATTTTTAAGCCTGAAATATGCTCTTTTTTTTGGTTATCCCTAAGATAATAATAAGCACAAATTCCTACTGCTATTAAAGATGCTGAAATAAAAGAAGCAAAAATCATATGGAAATAGCGATAAGGAAAAGAAGGGTTAAAAATAATTTTTCGCCAACTTTCTACCTGTAAAATCCCGTTAACATCAATACTAAAACCTTGAGGAGTATGCATCCAGGAATTAGCAGCTAATATCCAAAAAGCTGAAATTAACGTACCAATTGCTACAATAATCGTCGAAATAAAATGCATTTTAGCAGATACTCTATTCCAACCAAATAACATAATTCCCAAAAATGAAGCTTCTAAAAAGAAAGCCGTAAGCACTTCATAAGAAAGAAGAGGTCCTAAAATATTGCCAGTAACAAGTGAAAATTTAGCAAAGTTAGTCCCAAACATAAATGACAAAGTAATTCCCGATACCACCCCTACTCCAAAAGCTAGCGCAAATATCTTAGTAAAGAACCTAGTTAGATTATAAAAATGTTTTTGCCCGGTTTTAAGCCATTGCCATTCAAATGTAGCGATAATGAGCGATAAACCTATGTTGATAGTAGGAAAAATTATATGATAAGCTAGCGCTAAAGCGAATTGAATTCTTGATAAAAGAATTGTAAGCTCTTGATCCATAATAAAGTCAATCTTTTGATATATTGTTATTCAAATTGGACCAGTTATATTTGCAACCAAGATGAACGTCAATCAATAGTTATTAATATAAGCTTATCAAAACAGTAGGTTAATAAAATGAAACAAACTATAATTCAATCACCTGCAAAAATTAACCTTACTCTAAGTGTTTTAGGTAAAAAAAATAATTTTCATTTATTAAATAGTTTAGCTGTATTTGGGGTAATTGAAGATCAATTATTGATTCAAGAAAGTAATGACTGGCAGATTAATGTTGTTGGCAACTATGCTCATTTAATAACTGGAGAAAATATTTTATATAAGCTATTCCAATTAGCTTTAAATAAGCAGAAAAACTTACCGCCCTTAAAAATTGTTATAGAAAAAAATATACCAGTAGGTGGAGGGCTTGGCGGCGGCTCAGCTAATGCTGCAGCAGTGGCTAGATATTTAAACGACAATTATCAACTTGAGTTTAGTAGCGATGAGTTAGCTACCATAGGTGCAGATGTGCCAATTTGCTATCAAAACAAACCCGTAATTTTTAGCGGTATTGGAGAAAAAATTGAGCATTTTATTACTCTTCCTAAATTATATATACAAATTGTAAATCCTAATAAAACCTTGCTCACTAAGGATGTATTTGATAAAATTAATCCGGAAGATTTTTATCAGGGTGAGATTAAATATCAAACACATTATAATAACTTAGAGTCTTTAGTAGCTGATTTACAGAAATATGGTAATAATCTAATTAAAGCTGCAAACAACTGCCTTCCAGCAGTTGGTGAATTAATAAATTGGTTAAACCTCCAACCCGGTTGCATGTATGCATCAATGAGTGGTACTGGAGCAAGTTGTTTTGCAATTTTTAATAATAAAGAAAATTTAGTAGGTTCTAACTTGAAATTTATAAAATCTTTCCCATATTATTTAAATAAAATTGGAGAAATCTAATAATATTTTATATATACAATTAAGGAGTATATCTATGGTTTTAGTCGGCAAACAAGCCCCTAACTTTACAGCAAAAGCTGTTATGGCAGATAATAAAATTGAAGAAAATTTCAATTTACAAAATTATATTAAAGGTAAATATGCAATTTTATTCTTTTATCCTTTAGATTTTACTTTTGTATGCCCTTCAGAAATTATTTCTTTTCATAATCATATTGAAGAATTCAAAACAAGGAATTGCGAAGTAATTGGTGTGAGTGTTGATTCACATTTTAGCCATCTAGCATGGAAGAACACCCCTATAGATCAAGGCGGCATTGGCCAGGTTGGATATCCACTAGTTGCCGACTTAACTAAATCAATCGCTCGTGATTATGATGTATTAATTGGAGAGTCAGTTGCTTTACGTGGCACTTTCTTAATTGACAAGGAAGGTATTGTACGTCACCAAGTAATTAATGACTTACCACTCGGCAGAAATATCGAAGAAGCAATCAGAATGCTTGATTCTTTACAATTTACCGAAAAACATGGCGAAGTGTGCCCTGCAAACTGGAATAAAGGTAAGGAAGGTATGAAAGCTGATGCAGCCGGAGTTGCAAATTACCTTGCTAAACATGCTGAAGCACTTTAATAAATTTTTTCAACTGAATTTTTAAGGCTGCTTGAGGGCAGCCTTGTCTATTGCTAATTATTCTATATTTTTATTTATTTTAAAAGGATCAAAAACTATGAGCGATACTAAACAAATTCATTCCAAAGTATTAATTATAGGTTCTGGTCCCGCAGGATATACCGCAGCAATTTATGCAGCACGTGCCAACTTGCAGCCTACCTTAGTACGCGGAATGCAACCAGGTGGGCAACTTACTATTACTACTGAAGTAGAAAACTATCCTGGATTTGCAGAAACTATTCAAGGTCCTTGGCTTATGGAACAAATGGAAAAGCAGGCAGAGCATGTTGGGACCCAACTAATTACCGATCATATTAAAAGCGTAGATTTGTTAAAACGTCCTTTTAGCGCTCTTGGTGAATCAGGTACCACCTATACAGGTGATACAGTAATTATTGCAACTGGAGCTCAAGCTAAATGGTTAGGTTTGGAAAGCGAAAGTAAATTTCAAGGATTTGGCGTTTCAGGATGTGCTACTTGTGATGGTTTCTTTTATAAAAATAAGAAATGTATCGTAGTTGGGGGCGGCAATAGTGCAGTTGAAGAAGCATTATACCTAACTCATCATGCTAGTGAAGTTGTGCTTATTCACAGAAGAGATAGCTTAAGAGCTGAAAAAATAGCACAAGATAGGTTATTCAATCACCCAAAAATAAAAGTAATTTGGAATAGTGCAATAGAAGAGATTGTAGGAGTTGAGCAACCTTTTAAATCAGTAACTGGAGTAAAAATTAAAAATACTCAAACCGGAGAAATTACTGAAATTACAACGGATGGTGTATTTGTTGCTATTGGACATAAACCCAATACTGATATGTTTAAAGGACAGCTTGAAATGGATAATGAAGGCTATCTTATTACCAATCCAGGCACTACTTACACTTCGATTGCTGGAATTTATGCCGCGGGTGACGTACAAGATAAAATTTATAGGCAAGCTGTTACCGCTGCAGGTACAGGATGTATGGCAGCATTAGATGCCGAAAAATACTTATCTAACAAAGAAGTAGCTTAAGCGCTAATTTATTTTAACTCGATGAATCTCGGTGCTTAATCTATATTTGATTGTTAGACTACCGAAAATAAGTAATATTAAAGATAGCTAGTCCTATAAGCCAGCTTGATACAACCTATTTTACTACATTTAATACTATCATTTATAATAAAAAACACCCTGGAGGCTTATTATCTAGGGTGTTTTTTAGTAGAATAATTTTATAGCTTACGCCTGTGGCTGCATTTCTGCTTGCACTGCTGCATTTCTTCTTTGCGTTTCTACTAAGGCAAAAGAAGTCGGACATCCCATCTCCAGTAGTGGAGTAGTGATTATAGTACTAATGAGCTCTACATCGTCAACTATATTCTCTAATAGATCTTCATAGCCTCCTTGGTAATTACTCTCTACTCTTATGTATGGTAGCACATAAGATAAATACCCTTTAAGGCTCTCTCCTAAGCTTTCAAAAATATCTTTACCTAAAGACATAATTAATCCTGCTACCACTAATCCTATATTGCGAGTATTAGCTTTTATAATATTAATAGAATTAAAAGTTAATAATCCTTGGATCCCTATTTTTAACAATGTAAAACTAGAATCAAGTTCAATAAAAAAAACTGGCAAGCATACGACACTTATATCAAAACCATCTTTAAGAGCCATTATAAAGTTGGTATCAGTTCTTAAAACACAAAAATAGCTAATAGCTAACGGAACTAAAGCAAAGACACCCGCTCTCACCATACGTGCAATATGAGTTAAGTTTCCTCCCTCTCTATCAAAAATACCCTTTTGCTTAATATTATTAATTAAATCCTTAAAGTTATGCTTTATTCCAAATACAAACCCATATTTGTATATTGACACCGGAATATCAATAATTGATTTCAAGCTTAGAACTCCAATTTGCACTATAATTATCCATATAGTTTTGGAAATCCTTGGAAGTAATCCATCAAAATACACCAGATTATATAAAAAATTATTACTTTCTCTATCTAAACTTAAAGAGATGAATAAATATTTCAGTGGTCTAAAAATATCTAAAAATTCAGCACGCCCCAAAACAAATCTAAACAAATTTATAACGGGCTGAAGAAGAAGCATAGGAAGCATTAAAGTCTCATTTACCAACCTACTAAATATTATTAAATATATATTATTGCTATTCCTAATCTTTGCTAAAAATTTAGAAATTATACTACCATCATAAGCCTTAAGTAACGTTAATTCATGAGATATTCTTACTAAACTAGCTCTTACCGCTTCAGTTCTGATGGAGCTCATATTTAATTCAGCAATCTCAATTTGAAGCTCTTCCCTATCTCTTAATAAATTCATAACGAGCTGCATTATTGATCCAAGTCTCACTTCTTGGCTCATAGTCTCATTAACAATTTCTTCTCTTATTCTTCTATTACTAAAGCTAGTATTATTTTCTTCACCAAATGCATCAATCTTTTGCTTCAGCTGTACATGAGAAAGGTCAAGTGCATTTAAATAATTTTTTTCATCTTCAGTAAGTTCTGTATCAACTATAAGCGGTAAGCTTTCTTGAGTTCCATCATTTCTAATATCTATATTGTAAACAAACTTGGCATGATTTATATCCAAAAGGTTTTCATTGTTATCCAGCCTTGCATCTAGGTTACCTGCCAGCCTTCTTTTTAAAAAGATTATCTCTCTGGTTAAAACATCTGCTATGATTTCTCTTACTATACCATTAGTTACACCTTCACATTCACGATCCAATCCATTATAATTACCTGGATCATTAAACAACTTATCATAATCATTAGCATCATTAGTTAAACTTTGAAGAATATTATTTATTTCTTCTTCAGAAATAGCTTCACCTAATATGACACTGATATCTTGTTTATTTTTCTCATCTGTATCTTGGCTTGAAAGTATATTATTTATTTTGGCAGCAAAAACTGATAATTTTTGTTCATTATTGATATTTTCTGGAAAGCCAGTAAGATCGGTGATGCTTATTGGTAATTCACCAAAAGCACTTTGTATACTTTTAGCCACATCATATTTTAAACCATTTGCGCTAGGCATATTAAAAATCTCTTAATTAATCATCCATCTATCACTTTAGTTTTGCTAAATCTTATATATTAAACAGCAAGCATCTCGGGTAATTTTAATAAACAATTAATAATCTATAAGCCTTGTTGATAAACCTCTGACCTTAAATAGGTTGCTTAATGTTTATAAATTAATGCTCAATTCCTATATAATCTTTATTACTTTACTTTAACTTACCACCTATAATCAACAGAGAAATAATTTAGATAATCCTCTTTAACCAGGTTTTCTAAATAGGTATCCATATGTCCAGCTACTTTTTCCATTTTTTAGGAATTTTTGGGAATATAATACCTTTAAAAAGCTTTAATAACACTAATGTAACATACAAGTTTAGTGATTTTTGCTACATTATTTACATCATGAGAATAGCTTTTGTGTATTATCAATGCTTAAATTCTGTTCTTTGCTTCTTACTCTTAGAATAATAAATCTTGATAAAACACATAACTCATAGAGCGCAGGCTACTTAGCATTTTGGATTGTGTTAATATTAATTTATAAAACCAACAAATTATATGGTGTAAGAATTTTACAATATCAGTTGCTTTAAAAACAAACTAATTAAGAAGAATGTAGTATAATTATTATTATTTTAGGATTTTTAAAGGATCTAGATATTTTTTATTATTCTTAATAATCAAATATAGCTGTGGAGTCGTTATATTTCCAGAGACTCCTACTAATCCAATAGTTTCACCTTTATTTACTATATCACCTACTTTAACCTTGATACTCTCTTGATGAGCATAAGTGGAAAGCCAGTTACCATAATGTTTAATTATGGTGGTATTACCAAAACCTGGTATTTCATCCCCTACATATACTATTTTACCACTAGCTATAGATTTGATAGTCGTGCCATTTGCAACCTTAATAGCTATACCTTTATTAGCTACACCTTGATTACTTTTACCAAAAAACTGGATAACCTTACCTCTAACCGGCCAAGCGAAGGACTCTTTTTGAATTTTTTTACTCAGCTTATATTGATTATGTGCAGATTGTTCTAATCGCTTGAAAGTATCAAGTTCATTTATTATATTACTACTTAGAGGCATATCTGCTTGAGTAAGCAACGATTCAGTACGAATTTCATCCTCACCTGATCTATCTATATAAATTCTTAATATTTGACCATTTTCTAATGAATAAGGTTTATGAATATTATTTTCATCAATAATTTGATTAGGAGAAACTGCATATAATTTGCTAAGTTGATGAATTGTTTCACCTTGTAACACTCTATGTAAAATATAATTAGGTAGTGTTATCAAAGCATATTGCGAAAGGTTTGAATTGATATCATCAATGTCATTTAAGGCAGCAACATCCTCTGGATAAACCGAATAAAGCTTAGCAAGCCTAATTGTATTAATTTTATAACCAATTTTAACTTTATGAGGAGTACTTATCCTAGGGGTAATAATTTGGTTGATTTTATCATAATCAAACCCGTAATACCTATCTCCTTTTAAATCTATAGAAGTAGGTACCTGCTGCTTACAGGCAGTAAAAAGCAATACGATCAATAATATTAAATTGAGTCTCATTATGCTATCTTAATATCTACCAGCACAATTTAAAATATCCCAAACAACGGGAAAATGCACTGAGCAATGTGTGGCAATATTAATGATTGATTCCATACTAGTTCTCAAATTATTTTCAAAAGCTTCAATATATCCCTTTTCATTCATCACTTTTAAAAATTGGTAGGCAGCTATTATGGCCGGTATCATTACCATATAATACCACTTTACCAGCAGCAGTTTTATTATTTTACCGTAACTTGAAGATACTGCGTGAAACTTATCTTTAAGAGAATTAACCTCTCGACTCATCGAGCCTTCATCAAAATCTGCCATAAATATAATTTTTGAATTTATTAGTATATAATTATAAAAGATTTAAATATTTAAAACAAGATTTTTGATTTTACAGAAGAATATTATTGCAAGGATAGAAAACAAAATGGTGTGCCCGACAGGATTCGAACCTGTGACCCTCTGATTAAAAGTCAGATGCTCTACCGACTGAGCTACGGGCACTTATTACATTTTTTGTACGCCGCCTATTTAGCAGGAATATTTCTAATATGTCAAGCAGAAATATTTTCACTTGATAAATTTATGATATTGAGTGTTAAATATATAACAGGCAATTATTAAATTATTAACTAATCGATGAGTAAAACGAAAGAACAAATATTAAACTGGTATCAAGAAGTCGGGGGTGATGAATTAATCGGTCACACCAAACAAAGCCTGATTGAACAAAGCAGTGCTACTTCTGATAAGATATTATCTAACATTAAAACAGATAAAAAAGCTTTAAAACCGCTTAATTCAGGTGTGTTAAACAATCAAAACGAGCAAAGCTCTAGTAGAGTAATTGCCGATAATTGTAATGATATACATACACTTTTTGAGCAGATTAAAAATTTTGAAGGATGCGAATTAAAACTTACTGCCACCAACACTGTAGTAGGGCAAGGTATAACCGATTCGGAAATCCTAATGATTGGTGAAGCTCCAGGAGCGCAGGAAGATTTAGAAGGAAGGCCATTTTGTGGAGATAGCGGCAAGCTATTAAACATGATGTTAGAAAGAATTGGACTATCACGAGATAAGAATTTTTTTATTACCAATACAGTTTTTTGGCGTCCACCAGGTAATAGAAGACCTACTAATGAGGAATTGGAACTATGTAGACCTTTTTTAGAAAAAATTATTGCACTTATGAAACCTAAGTTAATAATAATGGTAGGAAGTGTCTCCACCTTTAATCTAACTGGGCTTAATCTCAATATGAACCAACTTAGAAGTCAAACTATTGAGTATACTAATAGCTATTTAGAACAAAAGATTAAATGCTTTACCATCTTTCACCCTGCTTTTCTGCTAAGACAACCATCCCAAAAGAAAAGTACCTGGTTTGATTTATTAAAAATCAAGCAATATATTTTAAATAATCATATTAAACTTTAGATAAGGAGCCTACCATGAGTAAGGAAGAACAAAAGGCATCAATTAATATCAGTGGATACGAAAGTTTAGAATTATCAATCAAAACAGGCAACGAGGGCCCATCTGGAATTGATATTACCAATCTTTATAATCATGCAAAAGTTTTGACCTACGATCCAGGATTTATGTCTACTGCTTCGTGTGAATCTAAAATCACTTATATTGATGGCGAAGAAGGAATTTTAAGGCATAGAGGTTATCCTATTGAGCAATTAGCTGAAAAAAGTAATTTTATGGAAGTATGCTATTTATTACTTAACGGAGAATTGCCTAAACCTAATGAGTTGGAAAATTTTACAGCCCATATTAAACATCATCAAATGGTGCATGAGCAACTCCATTTTTTATTTAGAGGCTTCCCAAGACGTTCTCATCCAATGGCTGTAATGGTTGGTGCAGTTGGCTCACTCTCAGCGTTTTATCATGATAGCTTAGATATTCATGATGAAGAACAACGACAAACAGCAGCTTATAGAATGATTGCCAAAGTGTCCACTTTAGCGGCCATGGCTTATAAATATACCATCGGCCAACCTTTTATTTATCCGCGTAATGATTTAGATTATACAAGCAACTTTTTAAGGATGATGTTTGCCGTTCCAACCGAAGAATATGTAGCTAATCCTATAATTTCACAGGCTATGGATAAAATTTTTATTTTACATGCTGATCATGAGCAAAATGCATCCACCTCAACAGTAAGACTTGCCGGATCATCAGGGGCCAACCCTTTTGCCTGCCTTGCTGCAGGGATTGCTTCCTTGTGGGGACCAGCCCATGGTGGTGCTAATGAAGCAGTAATTAATATGCTAAATGAAATTCAAACTCCTGATCGCATTCCTTTATTTATAGAAAAAGCTAAAGATAAAAATTCAGGATTTAGATTAATGGGATTTGGGCATAGAGTATACAAAAACTACGATCCACGCGCCTCAGTAATGAGAAAAACCTGCCATGAAGTACTTACTGCTCTTAACCGTAAGAATGACCCTATGCTTGAAATTGCTATAGAATTAGAACGTATAGCTCTTCACGATGAATATTTTATTGAAAGAAAGCTTTACCCTAACGTTGATTTCTATTCCGGTATAATTTATCGAGCTCTTAAAATTCCTCCACAAATGTTTACTGTGTTATTTGCTATAGCTCGCACTGCTGGTTGGGTAGCTCAATGGAAAGAAATGATTGAAGACCCTCATCAAAAAATTGGTCGCCCTCGTCAGATTTATACAGGTTATACCAAACGTGACTATGTAGAAACAGAGGAAAGATAAGGACCGTAAACCTTAGATATTTATGCAACCTTAGATTGCACTGCGGCTAATAACAACAAGATTGGATTACAAATTAATCCAATCTTGTTGTTATTTTTAGATATATAAAACAACGTATATTCATTTTATAAGAATATCAATTACAAGAATTGAGATTAGTCTCTAAAAATATATAATCAGTATTATAATTAAAATTACCATCCCATAAAGCTTGAATTTTCTGGGGTTTAATTTAGTTACTCTTTCAAGCTACAAGCCAGATTCTGAGTGGTCATTAGATATATCGTATGGCATTTGCACTTTTTGAAAGTAACATTTAAAAATAAGCCAGCCACATTAAAGTTAAAATACACTATTATAAATCTTCCCTTAATCTGTATAGAAGAAAACCAAGCGCCTTAAGAGTTTTACCTAACACTTACAACCCAATTTAAGCCTATGGCTTGTAAGATACATATCAACCTTCAGTTGATTAAGCACATATAAATGAAAAAGCTTTAAGATAAATATTGGGATATAATTCATCCACTTGCGCAAAAGCTAAGCTTTTGTTAATCCCAACTATACCAATCTTTTTTAATTCTTTAATTCCATTAAATTTTTTAGATCAAGATTATAGCAATGAAGTACAGCCTAAATTTCAAACATATTTTGATAGTTGTAAGCAAGGATAAAGTAGCTTGTTTCCTCTTAGCTTTCACAACAAACAGCCTAGTTATATTTACCATAGCTTCTTGCTTTGTTATTCTGACCATTACTAAATATAATCCATACGATTAGAAACAAGTAACAGCAGCATGATATACAACCTCTGCTTTACTAGCAATGAATCCACTACAGCTTTAAAAAAGCAGCTAAGAGTACAGGCTTTCTATAATTAACTTACACTTTAATGCAGGCTCTAAGCGCAACACACATTTCTCTTAAGTGACATGGCTGAGTTCTACTATCCCACCATTAAAATGTTGGTTGGAGCGCTAAGCTATACCGGCGGTTTGCTGTGTCTGCTTTTGCCTCTGTCTTTTGATAGGCATGCCAATATTAGCTATTTCTTCCTTTTGGCGTCCAGGTAAAGGTGCTGTAGATTCCTTAGTTGTTCTAACGCTGTTGAGTGTAGGTAATTCAGATGATACTGGAGCGCTTACTTTTGTTTCAGGTTTTTCAGAAAATAAATCAGAAAATAAATTAGAGAAATAACGTATTGGATTAATTTTATCAGGCATTCCACCTCTCGCTAACTCAGCAATAAACTTAGGATTAAATACCTCAAAGGTCTCAAAATTATATAATGCTCTTAATGAAGCCACAGTTAACACACCTATGTAAGTAGGGAAGCTCACAGGCGCACCACACATAGTAGCTGCAGTTTCTAAAATAGCAAAACCTATAGCAAGCGAGTTATCTGTGGTTTCAGTAAAACCAAGCTTATAAAACCTCAAAAGAGCAAGCTTGCTAACAAATCCATCCTTCCATTCCATTAGCTTATCAGGATTATCGTTATAACTTTTTAAAGTTTTTTTAATCTTTTTAAATTTAAAATAATCAGCTATTTTAATTAACCCTTTTAAAACTAAGATTGCTGGAATTTGATAAGTTAAAATTTCAGGTAAGAATAAATAAAAATGAGGGTTTTTTATATTTTGGTGAAAATCATTACTCTGCATATCTTGCTCTGTCGCAACAAGATATGAAATAAATTGCATAGAGGTATTTATAATCAAAATAGGCACTATAATAGTTGCAAATGGTGAAAAAAATACTGAAGTAGCATATAAAATTAAATTTGAAAAAGAAAACATAGATTTACTCAATTTCTTTACATATTCATTTTCAAGAATGCTTTCCACCCTCTGTTGAATTAACATATTGATAGCAAATATCCAGAATGTATTTAAGTATGGGCTAATTTTGCGAATATTTCTATTAGCCGCCAATTGATCAGCCACCTTGACTGCTGCTTTAGGTGCAGTAG
Source organism: Rickettsiales endosymbiont of Stachyamoeba lipophora (assembly GCF_003932735.1). Taxonomy (NCBI): domain Bacteria; kingdom Pseudomonadati; phylum Pseudomonadota; class Alphaproteobacteria; order Rickettsiales; species Rickettsiales endosymbiont of Stachyamoeba lipophora. The sequence continues at coordinate 114,089 of NZ_CP033611.1, forward strand.
CATGCAATATATTAGTCAATTTTGTTGTTAAATAAGCAATTATGTTATAATAATGGCGTGCAACGAATATTTCTATTAATTGAACAGAAGTAATGGATTTTAATAGCTGGCTTATAGTTCTCATGCTAATAATACTACAATAAAGTTTGGTTTGGAGTTAATTTTAGGTTAATTGTTACATATAATAGTATAATAAATTAAAACCTTAAGCAACTATTTTTTCTATTGAACTTTTATTAATTAAATATAAAATTATTTGAAAAACGATATGAAGCTATTTTTAGACTCGGCAAATATAAAAGAAATCGAAAACCTTCTCTCAAGCGGGATGGTTGATGGAATCACTACAAACCCATCTTTAATTGCAGCTACCGGCAATAATGCACTAGATGTTATTAATAACATCTGCCAGCTGGTTAAAGGCCCGGTTAGCGCTGAAGTGATAGCAACTAATTATGAAGATATGGTTAAAGAAGGGCTAGTGCTTAGCAACATAGCAAGCAACATAGTAATTAAGCTACCATTAACTTATGATGGGCTGAAAGCTTGTAAATATTTTTCGATGCGCAATATTCATGTAAATGTCACCTTATGCTTTACAGTCACGCAAGCTTTACTGGCAGCCAAAGCAGGTGCCACCTTTATCTCTCCGTTTGTAGGAAGGCTTGAAGATAACAATCTTAATGGCATGGAACTAATTAGGCAAATTAAAACCATGTATAACAACTATGAATTTAAAACTTCAATTTTAGTTGCTTCCGTAAGAAATGTACAGCATGTTACTGAATCAGCAGTGATTGGAGCTGATGTAGCAACTATTTCTCCTCAATTAATGCGTGATTTATATTATCATCCATTAACTGATAAAGGGCTTGAAAAATTCCTTAAAGATTGGCAGGAAGCTGGGCAAAAAATTATTTAACTTATGATTAACAATCAGCTTTTAAGCGATATCATTAATAAATGGTCTCAATACTTAAAAAATCTTAGAAATTTCTCAGAGCATTCTTTGCTTGCCTATCAAAATGATCTCATGCATTTCTTAAGCTTTCTAAATAATTACCATGGCGAAGAAGTAAGCTTAACCTCATTAGATCAACTTCAAATCAGAGATTTAAGAAGCTGGATTAGCAGCAGACATAACAATGATTATGATGACAACTCTAATGCCAGAGCAATCTCAGTAATTAAAAATTTTTATAAATTTTTAATTAAAAATAATTATATTACCAATCAAACAATATTTTCTTTTAAAATAAAAAAACGTCGCAACTTACTTCCCAAGTCATTAACAGAATATGAAGCCCAAGAGGCTCTAAATTTAGTTAACGAAATTGAGGAAAATCCATGGATAGCTTCAAGAGATTTAGCGCTGATTACTTTAATATACGCTTGCGGGTTACGTATTAGCGAGGCTTTAAATTTAACATTAAACATGATTGATTTTAGTAATAAATATCTAAGAATCACTGGTAAAGGCCACAAAACTAGAATTATTCCAATAATTGAACTAGCTTTACAAAGAATTGTTAGTTACCAACAAAACTGCCCCTACTCTATTAATTCTAATACTCCGCTCTTTTATGGTTTAAAAGGAAAAAAGCTGCTTGCACCCATAGTAAATAAGAGAATTCGAGAATTAAGGGCTATTTTAAATTTAGGTGACAACATTACCGCCCACAGCTTTAGGCATAGTTTTGCTACACATCTACTTAACAATGGTGCTGATTTAAGATCCATTCAGGAGTTACTGGGGCATGAAAGCCTCTCAACCACCCAAATTTATACAAAATTAGACCAAACCACCTTAATTAAAAGTTATAATTTAGTGCATCCTTTTGCGACGGAATCACTAACCAACAAATAAAAAAATACAATAACTTCCAAAACTAACGGCTTTGCTGTGGTTTATTGCCCTGAGCAAGAAGCGGGTTAACAGGAGCATCTTTAAATAAAGCCATGCTGGACAAACCGGTCGCCTGGCCCATCATCTCCCCAACCGCAAACACTCTCAAAACGCTTTTCACTCCCCCATCTCCGGCTTGCAAAATACTATCAAACATCTTAAACATCTGAGATCCTAGTGCATTTTTTGAGGTATGCTCTAAAGATTGAGTAATATTTCCCTGGGTTACACCAAAGCTTCTTTTACCCTCTCCTGCTCCCATAGCACTGCCACCTCCGCTGCTACTTGCACTTGGTAGCCGTTCTTGTATGTTACTTATTTGCCCTGAAGTTAATCCTCCAGACAATTGTGGATTCATAATATGATTCTCTTTAATTAAAATTAAATATAATATATTATAACATAATTAATTAAAATTTTCAAAACCTGATAAGTTAATTTTAGTATGAACAAAAAAATTAAAGTTTCTGCTTCTATTTTAAGCTGTGATTTTAGCAATTTACAAAGTGAAATCTCAAAGATTGCTCAAAGCACCGCTGATTATCTACACCTTGACGTAATGGACGGAAATTTTGTGCCCAATATTACCCTTGGAGCAGAAATTATTAAACAAATTAGACCTTATAGCACTCTTCCCTTTGATACTCATCTGATGATCAACAATCCTGAGCAACATATTGCTGCATTTGCTCAAGCTGGGTCAGATATTATTACCATTCATCAAGAAGCGGTTATTCATTTAGATTCCGCTATTACTCAAATTAAATCTTTTGGTAAAAAGGCTGGCGTTTCGATTGTGCCTACAACTCACGAATCAAACCTTGAATATATTTTAGAAAAAATAGATTTAATATTAGTTATGACGGTTAATCCTGGCTTTGGAGGACAAAAATTTTTAACTTCACAACTTAAAAAAATTGAGCAAGTTAGAAAGATGATCGATAAAATCAACCCTCAAGCTCTGTTGGAAGTTGATGGAGGCATTAATGAGCAAACTGCTAAATTAGTTATCGAAGCCGGCGCAGATGTGTTAGTATCTGGCTCATATTTATTTAATCACCCCCAAAGTTTTAATACTGCTATAAAGAGCCTAAAAAATGAGTAATAACTTTATCATTGCTTATACTACCATTGATAATTTTGAGAAATCCAAACAAATTACGGTTCAGCTGTTACAAGAAAAGTTGATAGCTTGCGCAAATATCATTCCTAATGTTACCTCTATTTATGAATGGAATAATCAAATTGAGATAAATAATGAGTATATTATGCTCTTTAAAACTCAAGAAAATTGCTATAGTAAACTACAAGCTAGAATTTTAGAAATGCATCCTTATGATACTCCCTGCGTAATTAAGTTTAAAATTGCAGATATTGAAAAAAATTTTGGAAAATGGCTTGCCAACTCGATTAATATGCGCTAAAAATAACAAGCTTATTTTAAGAATGTTGGGGTGTCGCCAAGTGGTAAGGCAACGGTTTTTGATACCGTCATGCGTAGGTTCGAATCCTACCACCCCAGCCATTTTTTAAATTTAACAACAACCTAATTCCCACCCTATAAGCTTTTCATTATTATATAAAATAAAAATTATATTAAAAAAGGCTTGATAATTCCTATCAAACCCTTTTTATCAGATAATTAATTAAGTATAAATATACTTAATTAATTATAAATACTTTCTTTGCCAACTCTGATTTAAACTTCTTTCCTCTTGTGATATTTTATTACAATAACTTGAGTTGTTCATAATCTTACTTCCAAAGAAGTTTTCCTGGCCATTTCCATATTGGCATAGCATTCTCTTGGCAGTGAGTCTTTGAATTTTATCAACCAAAACATTATTGATAGCATAAGTAGTAGCTACACCAGCTACAGCAGCAACTGTGGTAAGAGCTAAATTAGCTAAACTTGCAAATTGAGCTGCAGTTAAGCTAATTCCTATGGTTGTTGCAAGTTTGGTTAATCCAACAGTTATAACACTAGAAGCAATAGCAGGAGTAATAATGCTAGCAACAGTAAGGATAGCAGCCACAGCACCTAAAGCAACAAAACCTACTTTAAAAAGGCGATTACAGTTTATAGCAAAACCATATTCTTTACGAGCTGCTTTTAACTGCTCTTCTAAAGTAGCACAATAATGATCAACGAATTTAAACAAATCAGGCCCTTGCCAATCTAGAGGGTCGCAATTCTTTCTTAATATATGAATATTAGGAAATTCATCTGCTAGCTCAAATAATATATCCCGTACTAAGACATCAGCATGCATCTCGAAATTAGCTTTTCTATATAATTCTAAAGATTTAAGTACGTATATTGCTAGCATTTCAGCAAAGTTGTTATTATTTTCATCTTTACCTGCAGCTGCAATTAACTGCTCACGTAGACGAGTAAATTCTAAATAGTAAGGTGAAGTACCTTCAGGGTGGTCATGATGATCAGCATACCTTACTCCAGCTGCTACTCTTTGCCCAGAATTTACATCAATTCCAGCTCTGCGGCTTGCATATGCAGACATATTAGCTCTCCTTATAATTATAAATTTAATATCTATTAACTGTTTAAAGGAAATCTATTGCGCATAAGGTAAAAGTCAAGCAAACATTAGCAGTAGGTAAATATTTAATAAATATCACGCTATATGTTAACTTGAGTACCATTTATGATAATATTTATACAAACAATATTTTATGGAAATCAAGATACTTAGACATCTTTCCAACTATAAACTAATCCTCTTGTTCTTTTCTTAAGCTAGCTTGAAGGCAAGAGAGCTTGCAAAGTAGGAATATACATATTAAAAGCCATAATATCTTTATAATATGTAGTTCGAAGTATATCCACTATGGATAGCCACTACGAAAAATTTTTCCTTTATAAAACATCCATTACATTAGCAAGCTATATACAGCTTACCTTACTATTACGCCCCATACAACATATTAACATATTAATCTTTACTTTGCTTTATATTTATATATAATTAATAATTAACTAATAAAATATATTAAATTATTAAATTATAGAAGAAATTATGGATAAAAAAATAAAACAACTTATAGATCTTGGATTTTCGTACAACAAGCTCATCAAATTAAAAGAAGCTATAACTGCAAATAAATCATGGGCTTTTTCACAAATGCTAACGAGTGCCGATAAAATAGAAAAGCTTATAGGACTTAAATTTTCTCCTGAGCAACTAATAGAAGTATGTGAAGTTAATACAGCAGGCTTATTCACACTATTACAAACCGATCGAACAGCAGAGCTTATAGGAGCTAAATTTACACCTAAGCAATTGATAAAAATAACTAAAACTAATAGCAATGTTATATATGATTTACATCATTGGATCCATCAATTAAGAGAACTTTTAGAACTTGGATTCACTACCGAGCAGATATTAGCTAATATCAACTCTCTAGAATACTTATGTGCCAACATAGATAAAGCAAAAGAGCTCATAGATACAGGAATGACACCTTCTGATAAGTAATATTAGCAAATGACTTTACAAAGCTAAATAGTGCTTTAAATAACCCTCAACAATCCTGGGTAGTAAGGTACATAACCCTTACCGAAAAGGAATATACAAGGGGAGCAATGGAAGCAGTACTCGATAATGCAACATAATTTGAATTACCTAAAGACGTAGGTAGTGTTATTAGTACATTTTTACCGCGCAGTACAGCTACCAAGCTAGCACTAACCAAGAAAGCCGTAAATAAGTAAGCAAACTACACTCGAGATAATAAACGAGAACATATCGAACGATTAAAAGAAGAAAAAGCTAAAGGACCTACATTATAATAAGCAATTCATTAACTCACAGCTATCAAGCAATGATATCTTAGCAAGCATCCTTGCTTTTAACTAAATTCATAAACAGATAAATTTATGAAAAATAGGAAGATACACATTAAAAGTCATAATATCTTTATAATATTTAGTTCGAAGTGTATCCCCTAAGGGCAGTCACTCCGAAAAACTTTCTTTTTCAAACTTTCTCGTATCATATTGATTATCTATACAAAACCTAAAATACTACCTTGCCTTTATTTATAAAAATTAATATGTTTATATAATTAAATAACATTGAAAAAATATTATTTTTTAAATTTAATTAATGAATGCAGCTACATTGCTTAAAATACTAAATAATCATTCAGACAAACAAAAGAATTTATGTACCTTTGATTTAGCACTCAGCATCTGGTAGAAGTAGGAAAAAACCTTAATGAACTATACACAATCTTACAAGCTCCAAATCTACCCTGGGTAAAGGCAAGGACCTCTGCTGAAAAGGAATATACAAGAGGAGCTGAGGCTATATTAAAGAATGTAATACAAATTGATTGATCGAAATACATGGAAAGAAATCTAAGTAACAATACATTTACCTATAGATATGGTGTATCCTTTTAGTAACTTTTTGCCACGCAATACAGAGACCAACCTTGCCTTTCTCCATTAAGGTTTCTACCAACAAGCAAACGATGCTTGAAATAAAAAGATGAATCTTGTTGAATAATTAGAAAAGAAAGACCACAAAGATCTAAAGGGCCAAGCTGCCAAAATAGCTTCGGTTAAAAATGCTTTTAATATATTAGAATAAGCAAAAGATTTATCTTTTAAAGAGATATAGTTTTTAATTTCACTATCTTAACAAGATAAATAAATCCTATAATTAATTTTATTAAAAGGAATAAATGAGCAATAATATTTAATCACTTTAATGTATAAACAAATCAAAAATATCTTGAAAGAACTAGGGCATCAAAAATCCTTGTGCCCACTATTAATTTTTTAGCTTAGGTACAAATTCCTAAATTTAATCTTTTAATTTTATTTTACTCAAGTTATAAAAAATTGCTTAATTAAACGTTTACAATTAAGAAAATCATTGGCTAATTTAGCAATATTGTTTATATTACATTTTAATAACTTTAAAAAAAAAGAAATCATGGCTTTATTTGGTAGAATAGCAGAAGTTGGTGTTGGCTTAGTAGCTGGCAGCATATCTACAGCAATTGAATTTATCGATGCACCTTTACACATCGTTTATGGCGCAGCTGAAACAGCGCTTTTTGCATTACCGGCAGTTGTTTCCAGTAGTGCTTCTTCATGTGTTAAAAATGGATTGCAACATATTGGATTTGGATTGGTGGAAGGAGCGTGCGCTTCATCAGGCATTACCTTCTTGAGTACGCCTATTCAATATCTCATTGAAGACCAAATCAATATGCCAATTATGTTAGAAATAAGTGGAAATATTTGGTCAGGTCCTCATACTTATCATCCATTCTCATATGAAGAATTTAAGCCTATAATTGATAAACATTTTCTTCCAGCCCAAAATTCAATACAAACTCATCATCATTATCATGGTGAACAACTTGCTGTTGAAACCACCCAAGCGATAGAAGCTGATTACGCTTAATCAAAAGAGAAAAAGGATATCAATAAATTATCCTTCTTCTCTTGTTCCCCTAGCTACAACTCTACTATATACTTCTTACAAACAAACCATCTTAAGTAGATCGTGGTACTAATAAAATTACTGAAGCTCCTATAAGACATATTACTGCTCCGAGTATATCCCATTTATCGGGCATATTTCCCTCTGCTAAATACATCCAAAATAGTGAAAAACATATATAAATTCCTCCATAAAATGCATAGGCTCTACCGGCAAATTCTGTTTCAACTACAGTTAACGAATAAGCAAACAACCATAAACATAATGTACCCGGTATAAGCCATAGAATGGATTTACCTAGCTTAAACCAAGCCCAAAATGTATAACACCCAGCAATTTCGGTAATAGCAGCAATTATCAAAGCAACATATTGTATTTTTAAAATCATAAACATAATAAAAGTTAAAAAAATTATATCGGTTAAAGCCAATATTTCTACTTCAAAAATATTTTATTATTATCTTTATTTTCTTTAATAAGTCGATGATTTCAATGTGCAAGTTAAATATTATCCTTTTTTCATTTTGAAATTAAAAATTACCAGTGACATTATTAAACTTAAGGAATTAACCAAGTGGAGTAAAAAATGGCACAAAACAACACCGATAACCATATAGAGAAAATGAAAGATACAATTACTGAACTTAAGAATGAATTAAAGTCTAAAGAAGGTGTGCAAAATATAATAAAGGGAGCAAGTATGGCCAAGGAAGGAATCGAACAAAGTGCCTATGAACTGGGTAGTAAAATCAAAGAAGAAGTAAATAAGAGTCAGGAATATGCAAAAAACACCCTACATTATGTAGAGGAGCAAGCGAAAAATCAACCATTCTTAGCCATAGGAATTTCCTTCTTACTTGGCATGATTGTATCGCGTTTATGTAAAAGCAAATAGGTCTAGAAATGAATTTAAAAAAGCTTCTTGGATACCTAGCTGCAGTAATTGTTCCTCAGGTATCCACCAATCAAAAGATACCTATTGAGGCGCTTTTAATTTTAATAACCGGATGTATAAGTATTATTGTAGCAAAAGTTTTCTTAGGTCTATCTCTATATAAGGCATTATGTCTTATTTATACTCAAAGTGAAGCAATGCTGGCTACTGCTGCGGTATTTCTTATGATGGCTATACTATTAATTATGATAGCAAAGTACTATCTTAAAAAGGCTGCTTCAAAGAGCATAATTATGAAAGAATATAGCTTAGTAAAAAATGTCTTGAGTGCATTGATAGCTGGGTACAATAGTAAATAGGAAGAGTTACTTTATTAGAGTTAGCCATAAACCTTATTTGTTAGCTCATCACTTATAAAGTGTTGAAATAAAATGCCATATTAAGGAAGAACTATTTTGCCTATATTTGATAAAATTTTTAATCGAAAATGAGTTAATATTTTGTAGTGAGGGTTGCTTGTTTTAAAAAATATTTGATTTTTTATAGCCAATAATACTCCAAGCAACTTAATAATAAAAATTTTTACAGCGCCCAAATTATACATTACAACAAACTATATTTAAATTATATGAACCTAGAAGAACTACAAACGCAAATAACTGAATATATAGCAAAGGATTCTCTTTCGCCAATTGGTTCGCGCCCAATATTGCAAATAAGCAGCACAGCAAAATTATTGATTATTGGCCAAGCTCCAGGAATAAGAGCTCAAACTTCGGGAATCCCATGGAATGATGCTTCAGGTGATAGGTTAAGAGCTTGGCTTAATTTATCCAAAGAGGTCTTTTATGATAAGAATAAAGTTGCCATCATACCTATGGGGTTTTGTTATCCAGGACAGAATATCCATGGTGGTGATAGGCCACCTAATATTCAACATGCAATAACTTGGCATAAATCATTGCTTGGACTAATGCCTAATATCAAGCTTACATTACTAGTTGGTCGCTATGCCCAACATTATTATCTGCAAGATAGGGCCAAAGCTAAGATGGCTGAAACTATTCAAGCTTGGCAAGAATATTTACCGCAGTATTTAGTGTTGCCTCACCCAAGCTGGCATAACAATAGATGGATTAAAAGCCACCCTTGGTTTGAACAGGAATTGATACCCGCGTTAAGAGCACAAGTGCAGCAAATTTTTAAATAAATTATATATTGTTATAGTCTGATAATAATTTCTCAAAATTGAGGCAAAGGCTCAAAACAACGCTGGTTATAGTTTATTGTATCTATTCCCGAGCTAAGCTTGCATAATAAAATCATATATAGGCAGCTTATAGAGATAAGCTGAATTATGAATATGCGTTAAATATTAACATAAATAATAAATCTATTACTACAATAAATAGTATAATTTCAGATACTTAATAATTCACATTGATAATAAAATGTGTTAATATATTAAGACCCAATACATTTTTAATACTAGTGGTTAAGTATATGGCCAATGACGATAATAATTTAAACAATAATGATAAAGCAACAATCATCCCTATCAATAAAGAATACACTCTAGAAGCTTTAATGGATGAGTTAGAAGAAGCTATTGATGAGCTTAATCAGGCACCTAATGATAGTAATATCGAAAAAAAGGTTACTGATCTTTTAAAGAATGTTGAGAATGAAGTTGACTTAGCCGAAAAATCCCCATGGTTATATTTGGTACTTAAGAAATTGGGGATCGGCAAAAAAAGTAAAGCAGAAGGAAAACAGCAATCTGGATCAATGCTTGATGGGTTATTAGATATACTCGTTAATGGCCTAGTTAATTTGGCCTTTAAAAGTCTGGAATTAGCAGGGTTAAAAAACTTTGGTAAAGGTTTTAAAATAACACAATTAGAATTATTGCAGCAACGATTAGAAAAGGTTATAGATAAATTAAAAGATAAAGATGGGATTCTACAAAAACGTATTAGTGAAAAACTTAAAGGCCTAAAAAAAGAAGTAGAAAATAAGCTAGTAAAAGAATTTACCAATAAAGATTTAAATATCTCAAAAGAAAAACAGATCAAACGAGAACAGGGCCAAACTCAGGAACCGGAAACAACCAAAGCTCAACAAAAACCACAACAAATGGCTGAAGGCAGCCAACAGAGCAACAGTGATAGGCTAAAAGCTGCTGCAACCATTCCCTTAAAAGATATTCCAGCACCACCACGCCCCACTGTTACATCACCTATACCTCGAGCACCAGAAGTACCAATAAAGCCTATAACAAGCAACAACCCAGGCAGCACAAAACCTATGCAGGCAGGCTCGCCAGTTGGTGCTTTGGGTCCTAAGCCAAGTGCTACTACTAAGCCAGGAATAATAGGACAATATCCTGAGAGGCCAATCACCCCTGCCCCAAAAACTACGCCAGAATCCTCCAACACTTCTAAAGCTGCGGAACCTGCAAGCAAAAAAGCTGAAGCTAATCGGGATAAGAATACACCATCGGCTCAAGACAATCATAACAAAGAAGCTCGTGTACCTTCATCGTCAGTAAATCCTAAATTAGATGCAGAGGATTTAGATATTTTTTCTTCATCGCAGGAAATAGCAAGCGAAATAGAGAAAAATGATCACGCTGCTACTGCAATAGGAAAGCCATTACAAAAAGGGTTAGGGCAAGATCGTGGAGCATTAAAGAGGGTGCCAAGCGCAGAACCTGTAAAGGAAGACGTTACAAAGAGTGCTAATAATGCTAACGTAAAAATAGAGAATTCAAATGGGGTATCAAGTATGAAATCTATGGAAAATCCTAGCGCAATAAAACCTTCTAATACTTCTAAAGGGAATTCACCCCAAAAAGAACCGGGAGTATTAAATGGAGTATCAAGCATGAAACTTGTAGAGAATCATGAGGCAATAAAGCCTACTATCACTCCTAATGTTAAAAACAATGCAGATAAAGGAATAGATAGGTAAAATTATAATTTTACCTATCTATTTGAATATATTTATCTATGATAAAGTGTAGGCTTCTGTTGAGCATGATCTTTAAGAGTTTCTATTTTTTTAACAAAAACTTTTGGGCGTGCAATCCAATTTTCTTTAAACTCATCTAAATCTTTACTTTTTTGAGAAGAAAGTTTTTTAATTTGATCTAGTTTGTCTGGTTTATCTTGATAGATTTTAAGTTTTAAATCTTGTGATTTACTAGCTAGCTTGGCAACATTACTTAAATAATTTTCTTCTTTAGCAATGCCGTTATTTAATTGTTTTTGAATATCAACTAATTTATCTAGGTATTGACCGCGTGTTTTAGGATCAATATCTTTCATATTCATCATAAATTTGCCAGCTTGATCTATAAGCGGTTTTAATTTCTTAGCTTCTTTTTCCGCATGCCCAATAGTTTGCTTTTCTTTTAGGTCTGTAATTAGTTCCTCAATTCTCTTAATAGCAAAAGACATAAACAATCTCCTTCATAGGTTGGTTATTAATTTATAACCTAGGTATAAACGGCTTGTCAACAACATTAACATGTTAATTAAAATTGCGTTAAAATTAATTGTCATTAATTACATAAAAATCAAGTAAATAGGTAGTAAATCTTGTTAGTCAACGCTTAATTGCTTATTTGCTAGTAAGTTATCAAAATATTAATATAAATTATATCATACAAGCTGGATATTTTACCAGGAAAACAGACCTTGTTGATAATGTTTAATGGATGATGAATAGCCCATTATCATTAAAATTAATAATATAAACATATCGTAAATTAATTATATTTGTAACGTAAATACTTATTTAAAAGTAAAAAATAGACAATAAATCTAAAGAAAGCATTAATTTCCATAAAAAGGTTAAGTAAGCATTTAGCTTAAGTGTATGCTATTAGCTCTATCCCTTTGCATAGCTTAGATATTCACTTTACTTTTGTTTATTAACTATAATTTTTATATAATTCGTCTGCAAAATAAAATACAGTTGTGATCCCATACCTGATGGTATGACTTCGTTTTTGTTTTAAAATCAATGGTTTAATTCAGCGCTATTACTTTTCAATCACTTGAATAGCTTATTAGTCATAGATAGCATTTATAGGAAAATTTAATTATCTTGCTAGATGGAGATAGACCTCAGAATGATAAGACCATTTAAATTGATCAATTAAGTGAGCTTGCTTTATTTTAAAGCCAGCATTGGATAAATACTTCAAATCCCGCTCTAAAGTAATAGGATTACACGAAATAACATGGACTGAAGCTACATTTGATTTCGCAATCTCTCTAAATTGGGGTTCTGCACCATTTTTAGGCGGATTAATAATTATGGTATCGTATTGATTTAAAGCTTTAGGAGTAATTGGTTGTTTATATAAATCTTGCAAGGTAAATTGAATATTAGATATTGCATATTTACTAAGAGTTTCATTAAGACATGGTTGAACTTTTTCATCACCTTCGACAGCATAAATAGCAGCAACTTGCCCATGAAGCAATAAACTATATGCCCCAACTCCTGCAAAAAGATCTAAAATTTTCATAGTCCTAGTTAGAGTAGGTTGAATTAAGCTTGCAACTATGTTGTTAGTTTCTGCTGATGATTGTAGAAAATAGTTATCATATTTAACTAAATAATTACCTATCTCAATATATCCGTCATTGGTTAAAACAATATCTACATCTCTACGGGAAGAAAGCTCCCTTTCTCTTAAAGTTTTAATTATACCCATAACTTCATCAGGTAAAACTTCACAACTTTCAATTGGGACAATATGGTGACTATTTTTATGATAGAAACCTATTTTCCCATCTTTAACATGCAACCTGGTTTTTCTTCTTGATTTGGCTTTTATTGCAACAAAATTCACTTCACCGCAACTAAAACCTGCACGCATGATAGATTCTTTAACCTGTTTCAACTTAGTCTCTTGATAAAGATTATCGCTTAGATGCTGCATATCGCACCCACCACAACTGGTAAAATATTTGCAAACAGGAATAACTCTATGAGAACTTGGTGTAATAGTATCAACAATTTTAGCTTCAATTAGCTTGCTATTTTCTTTAATTAACTCCACTTCCAGCACATCGCCAACTACAGCAAATGGCACCATAACCTTTTTATTGCGATATGATCCTATACCATCGCCTTTGAATCCTTGCCTTTCAATTAATACAGTAAATTGCTCTTTCATAAACATGCTTTGTTGTAATGGCACCAAATTATCGCTATAGTTATACAGCATCTTTAGTGTTATGAATAATATTTTGTTTATTATCTTTAGTTCTAGCTGCCTGTTGTAAACTTAGGTTTAGCTCTAGCGTTATTTACTCTTATATAAATAACACATAATAGCTTATTTACGCTAAATTCTACTTATCACCGAGGCTAAATTCTTAAGCTATGCAGGAAATTTAATATTCCTTAAAGCTCTTTTACAAATCTTTTTGGTATGTTCTGTATTGGATATTTGCTGCCACTGTAAGCAAAGTTGGCTAACCCAAACAGGATGATCTTTACCCGCATCATTTAGCCAATTAGCTACCGATAGCTGCACATATTTAGCCGAATCATTATGAAGCGCCTCTAAAATATTAAGTGCAAGCCAAGGCTTTGCCCTTAACTCCCTAATATGAGCACACCATACTCCTCTTGGCCTGGTAGCTTCGCTAGCAAAACGGCGGATTTTCTCCGAACCTTCTTCAGCCCAAAATTCCAGCATTTTTAAAGATTCACCTAACTCCTGGGCAATATTCTCCCTCAGCGCCATCCACGCCCATTCTCTCACCCCAAAATGGTTATCATCCGCTAATGGTTTAATTAAATTTAATTTTTCCGCAAGCAGCGTTGAATGCCCTCCTAAAACAAAGCAAGCAATACCACGCAAAGTATCGGAGCGCTGAACTAGTAAATGATCAAAAATTTTAAATCCATAACGATGATATAAACTCTCTGCAACCAATCTCATTTTTTTGGTGATACCCATTTTTTCAGGAAAAATAATAGTTTGGTGATCAGGAAGATTATTGCTTAACAAGATATTTAAATCGACGCTCAACCCTTCCATTAAATTTTTACTCTCTATTGAGCCTATATTTAACAAATTAAGCCGTTCAGAATCTATTTTCATTACCAACTTCTTCTATCCATTAACACTTACTGCTGATTTATATGCTATATAAGCTATAATTTAACCATAATTCAACTCTTTTACGTTAAATAAAGTTACTGGATAGCAACTACTTTAGATTTAATTTTGCCTCTGCCTATTTCAGTTCTTCTTATAATAAAATTTTTTAAATCAGATACTGCAAAAACCTAGTCAGAAATTTATTTTCAAATAGATATTTGCTAAAATAGTTGGGTTATTTACAAAAAACCTACCTAGATACCTAGCTAATAAAACTTACTTCATCCAACCTAACAATTTAATAAAAAGGAACTATTTTCATTGGCTCTCTTTTCTGTACGCAGCCTTTCTTCTATAAGATATTTCAATCCACTATTTTCAGCTAACCGCAGCGCCGTTCTGCTTCTCCAATCAATCTTTTCTTGTGGATAAGCATTACTTTCACTATTGCTTATCTGGCTACCAGCATCACAGGTCTCTTCATTATATTTGCTACCTAGCAAGCTAATTTCTTCCTGAGTTTGGATATCCGAAGAAGATCTTTCTTGCTCTTCTAGGTCTTCATCAGTCATTTCATAATCATCATTTTCAATCAATCTTGATTGTAAGAACTTATCTTCTACTTTAGAATTATTGAGCTGAGGCCAATTTGCTAACAAAAATTTTGCAATTTCTACATTTCCTGCATTTAAAGCATTTTCTGCTATATTTTCTCCATTGCTATTACACTCTAGAGGATTTAATCCTTTTTCCCGTACTAAATTTAAAATAAATTGCTTTTGTAGTTCCTGAGACATTAATGGACTTAGAACCACGGCAGTTAAAGCATTATGGCCATATGCTTTTTGGGTTTCTTCGTCATCAATTAAATTTTGTGTATTGACCTTAATAGCGGTATTATCTAATAAATATTTCGCCACTTTATCCATCCCGCAATGCAAAGCTTGAGCAAGCATAGTACGTCCCATATCATCTAAAGAATTAGCATCCATTTCCTTAAAGATATCAAATATTACTAACTGCATCATACTAATAATGTTAACCTGCTGTTCCCCAATTTCTTTACTTTCTACTGCATAGTTAACTGCTGTTATAATATCTTTTAAATTTTGAGTTTTAAATTTATCTCTCTTATAATGATTTAATAATCTTACAACTTGTAGTGAAGAAGTTGAAATAGCTGCAGCATATACACTATAACCAGAACTATAAGCATTTAGATAACTAGCATTTAAAGATTCATCAGATATTTCATTAATAATAATATACAAATTTTTATAATCATTTTTTTCAGCCAAATAATGCAATGCAGTTTGGCCATAATTATTGTGAATATTTAGATCTAAGTTAAGCAGCTTCCTAGATTGAAGTAAAAACTCTACTAATTTATATCTATTATTTTTAATTGCCTTCATTAACGGCGTATTGCCATTAAGATCTTGCATATTAATATCAATTTTACTGGTAGAATTTTTAGCTAAGCGGGTTATCACCGAAATAAAGCGTTTATCACTTATGCTAGAATTTTTTACTCTTGATTGATAAAAATCAAATATTGCCTCATGCATTATCTACTCACTAAACATTATTTTTATTTGCCGAAAATCTACTTTTGATTAGTTGCTAATATCATCCCTAAAGCTAAGCCATCAAATCTATAATAGATATTATTTCATATACAATTAAATTTTTAAAAATAATTATAAATTTTATTAATTTATAATTATCTTAAATAATATCAATCAATTTTTATTATTTACCCACTCATCTTTTATGAGTTTGATGTGTATTTGATTTTGTTGCCAGATTCATTGACAATATTAATTTAAATATGACTCACTTGGTATAGTTTACTTACTAACCAATATATTTTTAATGGGTATTGGCATAATGAAGATAATATAAATGCACAAGTTAAAGATTATATAGATTATATGAACTTACTGGATAAAAAAAATATTTAAGAAAATTTTTTAATAATTAGATTGGCTAATACTACCCTTAAACAATAATAAAAATTGATTAGAAGCATATTTGCATTCTTAAGCTGGAAAGTTATGATTTTATGAATGGCGGACAGAGAGGGATTCGAACCCTCGGTACGGTTAACCCGTACTACGGTTTAGCAAACCGGCGCCTTCGACCTCTCGGCCATCTGTCCTAAGCAAACTAATTGCTACAAACATTTATAACTTAAAATAAAAAATAGCAAGCAAAATATTTTATTTTTAACCTTACATCTACACTTATGATTTGTTATAATTATCAAATTTTATCAACATAATATTTAATAGATTACAAAACAAAGAAATTAGCATAACGAATCATTTAATTTTAACAAACTATCCATCCAAATTTACACCTTTGTATAGCAAATTGGTAAACTACCTGTTTTTCACAGCCCCCTATTCCCTTTAATCAAACGATAAGTAACCAACTTTTAATATAAACTAAAGCGATTAGCATAGAGACAATTGACGAATTTCTTCTATATTACCCTTAGCGTTTTAATTCAAAAAGTAAATTATAGCGCAACGAGCATTAATATATTTACATTAGTTAATTTTGTATTAAAATACATTTTTAATTAATATAAAATTAATTTACGATATTTATGAAACAAAAGCTTATTAGCACTCTAAAAAATAAAATTGAATTCATCAACCAGTTTATTTTCTCGATTGAAGAAGATGATATACTTAATCTAGAAGAGAAATATCAATTGAGTGCCATTCAAGATCCAGCTAAAAAAAGCCTAGCCATACAGGAAAACGTGCTACACTATAAAAGCGCTGAATTAACTACTGAAGCTGATAACCAGCAGCTGATTAAAGAAGTAACGTCTTTATATATAAAAGAACAAACTCGAAAAGAATATACTAATAGAATTGCCATTAATAGGAACCTTCATTTTGCTATAGCTACCATCTTAAAATCGAAAAATGATTCACCAAAGCTTAAAAACATTAATTTTAATCCTATAGCTTGTAAAGACCATCTTTTACCCCACATCATTAACTCAACCAAAGAAATAGCTTTAGATTCCAATAAAAAACTTGAATTAAACTTATTAATTTATGATGAGCTAGACCATGTCAATCTTTGTATTATTAGAAAACTAGGCGATCAAATTAACATTTTTGCTATGGATAGCGCCAATCAAACTTGTTTTAATAATCTAAATAGACGCATTATCAGATATTTATCACAGCAAAACGACCCTAATATAAAATATCATCCCTTTCTTACTTACGGCTACCTACAATATGATAATGGTTCCTGCTTTTATTTTGCACTTAGCCAGTTAAGAATTCTCTCACAACTCTCTGATGAGACATTAATTAGAATTTTTAGCAACACAAAAGAAAAACACACCAAGGTAACCAATGCTCTTTCACCAATTGCAGAACTAATCAAAAACATAAAAAAAAGTAGAGATTCTGCTCCGTTTAAAGCAAATGATATTCAGATCAAAAAGGATCAATACCAACCACATTTTTTAGAATTGCTTGAGCATATACATAACACTTTAATAGAAATGGAAACTATTAGCCGAAGTAACAATTCTAATATAGAACAAACGTACGGAGATATCCTTCCAAAAACGATAAAAAAATTACAACAAAATATACTTGATTTTATTAGCAATGATAACACTCAAGATGGATATAAATGGCGTGAGCTTTATCGCTTCATCCACCACCTCAAGGTTACTTTACAAAAGGATAAAACTGCCGCTCAAGCTCAATTGCTTTCTGCTAGAGATACTTTTGGTCAAATCCCTGAGCTGCTTAAAAATATTCAAAGTTATTCTGAATTAAATAAACATTCCAAACCAGCAAAACTACAAGATAAAATCATAAAAAAACAGGTTATAATTGCTCAAGGGGATAATTCACATTCACGTATTAGAAATTATTTAATATACAGCGAAAACCAAACAAGAAGTTTTAACTTACTAAAAACAGGGATAACACAAAAGAAAAGTACTGAAAGCGGCCAAGATTTTTATCTTGCATATCATGCTCAAAACCACACCATCACTTATGCAAAGAAAAGAATTTTAGAAAAAGCATTAAAGGTAGCAGAATCAGTTACAGAAACTGAAATTGAAGATATGATTAATGATTATGTAATATACCAAGAATCAGGGCTTCTTCAAAATATATCAAATATTATTAAGGAGCGTGTTAGCACAGCAAGTGATTATTTTAAAGATGATTACAAATATATTACCAAGAAATATATTACCAAAGATGAATTATCACAACCCACCCAAACGGATAACTTTTTATTAGAATCTGAAAGACAAGAAAACCAAGTACAGCAATTAGCCCAAACTGAAAAGAATCACCATATAGCCATCTCAAAACCGAGATTATTGGCAAACTTAAACAGCATTACATCACACAAGAACCACACATATTGTATATAATGTATAGAATATATAAAGATCTGAGCACAATGGAGCACTTAAATTAGCTGTTGTTACATTTAAGATATCAATTATATTAAATCATCCCCCATTCCAGAACAAGAGAAGAGCCTAGATTTCAAGGCTATAGTCTAAACTTAATACTCTAGATAGTATAACAAACAAGGTGATTTTTTATTACGAAACAAAATGAAGAATACAGAAATCCAGCAAAGGGCTTATATAACATCCTCAACGAGGATTTCTATATTATCTCTACCATTCCAGCTATTAATACTCAGCTTACCCACCAAACTAATACTTCCATAATTATTCAGCACATATTCCCCAATAGGACTATCATAAGCTTTAAAAAGAGTGGCAGATACTCTAATTTGTGGATCCAATTCATCTGTTAAAATCAGCTTAACTACATCATTCTTATATTGGTTTACTTTTACAATTTTTAAGTTTGAAATTTGGACCAAAGGCTCTTCATTACCATTACCATAAGGATGGGCACAGTTAATTATTTCATAAAGTTTGTGATTCACAGCTCGTGCGGTAACTGCAATATCATAAAATTTGCTAGCAACATTATTTACATTTTGATTAACCGCAATATATTCTAACATAAACTTATAAGCATCTTCTAGTCTTTCTCGCTGTATAGTAAAGCCTGCAGCCATAGCATGGCCGCCTCCTGCCATAAGCAAGCCTGAATTTTTAGCAGCAACTACAGCCGCACCAATATCAATTCCAGGTACCGACCTTAAAGAAGCCTTACCTATTTGATCATCAAAAGCGATAATAGCTGTCGGTTTATTATGTTTTTCTTTAATACGAGCGCAGACAATACCAATAACTCCGGGATGCCAATTATCACCACTAACAAACAAAAGCGGCACATTAGGATCATGCCTTTCAGCAACCACTATAGCTTCTTCAAGTACTAATTGCTCAATAGATTTACGGTTGTTATTAAACTCGTTTAGCTCTACTGCCATTTTGTGAGCTTGGTCATAATCTAACGATCTAAGTAATCTTGACCCTAAATCAGCTTTACCAACCCTGCCACCAGCATTAATTCTTGGGCCCAAAATATAGCCTAAGTGATAAACATTTGGTTCACTATTAATCCCTGCTACATCCATAAGAGCTGCAAGACCTAAATTTTGCCTTTTTAACAATATTTTAAGCCCCACACTTAAGAATAATCTATTAACTCCCATAAGAGTCATTACATCACAGACCGTTCCTAACGCTACTAAGTCCAGTAAGGTAACTAAATTGGGTTCTTTTTTATTCTGGAAAAATCCTTCTTCACGTAAAAACCGATTAAGCGATACTAAAAATAAAAAACTCACCCCCACTGCAGCTAAGTTACGATGCGGAAAAGTTTCATCTAAACGGTTAGGGTTAACTACTGCCCATGCTTTGGGTAATATTACATCGCTTAAATGATGATCTAAAACTATTACATCTAAGTTATTATCAGCGGCATATTCAATCGGCTCAAAAGAGAGGGTACCACAATCAACTGTAATAACTACCTTTACGCCATTTGCCACAAAATTTTGGAAAGCCGGCAAATTAGGACCATAACCTTCCTTGATTCTGTCTGGAATATATACCTGATAATTACTATAACCAACTAAATCAAAAAACCTGGCAAGCAGCGCAGATGAAGTGGCACCATCCACGTCATAATCTCCAAAAACCACTAGTTTTTGATTATTCATAATAGCTTCTACTACTCTTTTAGAGGCTTTTTGCATATCAAGCAAAGAATCAGGATTAGGCAAATGATCTTTTAAACGCGGGTTTAAAAATTCTTCAGCATTTTCTATATTATCAAGGCGGCTTAACACAATCTCTGCAGCTAGTGGATTAAGATTATATTTCTGCGATAAAAAAAGCAAATCACGTTGATTTTGCTCTTTTTTACACCAATAAGCCCCCTTAATTGATTTCTTCATAGCGCCCTTGATTTGTTAATAATGAATAAATAAATACTTATAGAAACTAATAATAATAATATCGATAAATAATTAACGTAACTAAACCTTGCCACAAACATATTAATTATAACTTGTACGCTGATAATACTAAGAATAGCAAGACCAGCTTTAATCATATTATTATTATAATTATATCTGCGGTAATAACCTGAAATAATTAAGCTTGAACCGATCATTGAAACAATTATGCATAACAAAGGCCACACCAGACGTTGATTAAGCTCTGCTCTCAACTTCCCTTGCATCTCAGGGCGCTGATCTTCATGTTTAAACAATTCAAAGATGTTACGTTCTTGTGGTTCTAACCATTTTTGCTGCGGGTCTTTTACATAGTTGGTAATATTGAGTGGAAAATTTTTAAAAAATAAAATCGAAAGTTTATTATCTTTTACCTCTTGCCTACTACCATCAGTGAGCTCAAAATAACTAGAATTTTCATCTTCAATCAATCTGGCCTCTTTGGCAATCATAGTCATTTCTTGGCCAGACTTTCGTTGATCATTAACCAAAATACCTTTATATGTATTATTCTCTAACACTTTATCAATATAAATAGTAAGCCCTTTAACCGGCTCAGTAAATGCCCCGCCCTGAATAATAATTGCAGCATAATGATTTTGTAGGAAGGCTTTACGCTCCTGAAACTTTCTATTAGCTAGAGGCGAAATATAAAAAGACAGTGCATAACCAACCACACAAACTAACAATCCATAAATCAATGCAGGCTTGGTAATCTGCCAATCACTCATACCGATTGAACGCATTACTACTATTTCATTATCACAAAGCATGCGGTTATAATAATAAACAACAGCAATTCCTATCGCTGCTGGCAAGATGAGAAACAAAAAACTAGGTAAAAAATTAAGAGTAAGCTGGATGACCATAAAAAAATCAATCCCCTTACTTGAAATAAACTCCAAAAAGCGTAGCGATTGGATGATCCACACTAAAAAACATAAAATTACCGCCACAATAATATTAGGAAGTATTAGCGACTTAGTAATATTTTTAACTAAAATTTGCATTATAAAAGCTTTAATGTATTAATTGTACTCAAATTACTGAGGATATATACTCAAATGATTTCGAAATTTAGCAAGGAAAATTAATATCATATTTGAGCCATGTACAAATAATACATGAGCTTCACTGTATTAATTTTTGACGCTATCAAATCTTGAAATTAACAGAGCATACTCAAAATGTTTAATAGGTTTATTACTATACGCAAAGTAATTTTTACCTTTGTAATAAAATTTATATAAGATTAAAAGCAAAAATGTTCAAACTAGCTATCGAAACTGTTAATAATACTTGCTCAATTGCTTTAGGCAATCAAGATTATGAACATATTTATTTTGATGAAGAAATTATTCCTTCACAACAATCTAAAATTCTTTTCCCTAAAATCAACCAAGCTTTTAAAGCTAATAAAATAGGCTATAACCAGCTAAATGAAGTTATTGTTAATATTGGCCCAGGCAGTTTTACTGGGGTTAGAATTGGTCTTGCAAGTGTAAAAGGGCTTAAAATTGCTCTACCTCACCTTAAATTTACCGCCATCACTAGTATGGAAGCGATATGGGCACAAATTTATAATAACAACCCCTCAATCAGCAACTTTGCTGTTATTTTAGACGCCAGTAGAAATCAACTTTACTTTCAACAATGGAGTAACAATAGTTTACTAGAGGCAAAACTTATTCATCAGCAAGAATTACTTACTTATTTAAAAGATGGTTCCTTTATTGCAGGGTCTGGCAGTAAGTTTTTTAAAGAAAGTAATTATCAAATTATCACCGAAGCAGGCCCTAATGCAAAAATGTTACTTCAAGCTGCTAAACTAAAAGCCCAAAATTCATTCGCTTCTCATGAATTACAACCATTTTATATGCGAGCACCTGATGCCAAACCCAAAGCCAAATAATAATCTAGCAATTACATTTATTTTATGCGAACCGCAAATGGGAGAAAATATTGGCGCCGCTGCCAGAGTTATGGCTAATTTTGGTATAGAAAATCTAAGAATTATAAATCCAAGAGATGGTTGGCCCAACTTAAAAGCAGAAGAAATGGCAACTTGTGGTAAATATATTCTTGAAAACGCTACTATTTATAATTCTTTAGCTGAGGCTATCAATGAGCTAGAATATGTTTACGCCTTGTGCGGCAAAAACATTTTTATTAACAAACCTACACTTTACCCGAATGAAGCTTGGGCTAACCTGCATACCATATTAGAGTCAAATGTTACTAAAGTTGGTTTTGTGTTTGGTTGCGAAAGAATTGGCCTTACTCATGAACAAATTTCTTTATGTAATGCTATTTTACACATCCCTACCACTAAAAAATGTGAATCTATGAATTTAGCACAGGCAATTGGAGTAATTGCTTATGAATTAAATAAACAATTTGCAAATACTCAAAAAGATAAGGTAGCTATAAACAAAAATATTCCAGCAACATCTGAGCAGGTATCTTTTATGCTTAAACAGCTTGAAGGGTTTTTAGATACAGCCAATTTCTTTCAAGAACCACATAAAAAAAACAAAATGGTAATAAATATTCATAATATTTTTACTAAAAACCTATATAGCGAGCAAGAGATTAGAACGCTACATGGTATTTTTCGCTCTTTATATGAATATGGAAACATTAAATAACAGTTGACACAATAAACAAAAAGTATATTTTTTGCGTGAAGTTCATTTAATTTATTAACAATGGTTAATCTGTGACAAAACTAAGAAAACTAAAGAAAACAAAACTTTGTCGTAGCTATGGCGTTAACTTATGGGGTAAGGCTAATAGTGGTTTCATAACACGCAATTATCGTCCAGGCCAGCATGGGAAAAATACCCAAAGAAGATTATCAGACTTTGGTACCCAGTTAATTGCTAAACAAAGAATCAAATATTACTACGGTATTAAAGTAGAAAGACAACTTCGTAGAATATATAAAGAAGCTATGCGCTTAAAAGGCAACAGCTCACAAAACTTAATCGGATTGCTAGAGAGCCGTTTAGCTACAGTTGTTTACAGATTGAATTTTGTAAATTCTATTTTTGCAGCTAACCAAATTATCTCTCATGGTCATATTTTAGTTAATGGGCATAAGTTAGACGTTTCAAGCTACCAAGTTAAACCAGGTGATATAATTGAAGTAGCTCCAGGCTACAGAGAAAACGTTCACTTCATTGACGCACTTAGCAAAATGGAAAATGACGTTCCGGATTATATGGAATTAGATGCTAAAGCTTTCAAAGGTACTTTCATAAAAGTTCCTGAATTAGCTGAAGTTCCATTCCCATTTGAAGCAGAACCTCATTTAGTAATCGAGTTCTATTCACGTTAATATCATAATAAGTAGCTTCATGGTTTTTGTTACTATGAAGCTACTTTCTTTACAGATTTTTTTAAATCTTTCAAAAATTAATAGCTTGCTTTTCTTAACTTTTGCTATAATTTACAGCATAATAATACAACTAAGCGGATGTGGCGGAACTGGTAGACGCGCAAGATTTAGGTTCTTGTAACGAGAGTTGTGGGGGTTCAAGTCCCTTCATCCGCACCAGCAACTTATGTAATTAAATTAAAAAGAAAGAAATATGTCAGATTACAAAATTATCGAAAAAAACTCTTCCGGACTTGTTCATGAATTTACAGTTACTATTCCCGCACAGGTAATTGAAAATAATATTGATTCAGAAGCCGAGAAATTAAAAGACAAAGTTAACGTACCAGGTTTTAGAAAAGGCAAAGCTCCTCTGAAAATTGTGAGACAAAAACATGAGGCCGACCTTATCCAAAACTCAGTTGAATCTTCTTTTAAAAAATCTTTAAGCGCTATTTTTAAAGAAAAAGATATTAGACCCGCTTTTGAACCAAAGCTTGATTTCAAAGATTATAATAAAGGTCAAGATTTTGAATTTGATGTATATGTAGAAAATACTCCTAAGTTTGATATTCCTAATTTCAAAGATTTTACTGTAAGCAGACATGCCGTTGAAGTCACTGACACTTCAATTAACAAAGAGCTTGAGCGCTTCCAAGAAGAAATGCGTGAATTCAAAGAAATTACTAGCAAAACTCATAAGCTTAAAAATGGCGAAATTGCTATAATTGATTTCGTAGGAAAAATTGATGGTGAAGCTTTCCCCGGTGGTACCGCTACTGATTATGAATTAGAGCTCGGTTCTAAGTCATTTATTGATACCTTTGAAGAGCAGTTAGTTGGCACTAAGGTTGGAGATTATATTGAAGTAAAGGTAAATTTCCCTGAAAATTATCACGCTGAAAACCTAAAAGGCAAACCAGCCCTTTTTGAAGTAACCATTAAAGCAGTTAAAGGCAAAGGCGATCTTCCCGAGGTAAGCGATAATTTAGTTGAAAAATTAAACCTCCCTAATATCAAAACCGTAGTAGATCTTAAAAAAGACCTTCAAGGCAAGCTTGAGCAAGATTTTAAAACTTCAAGCTACCATATGAGCAAAAAAGATTTATTCGATAAATTAGAGAAGTTTTTAGATCAAGACTTACCTCCAACATTACTCAAAAACGAGCTTGAGCAAGTTAAAAAAGCTGATCCTTCTATTGAGGATAAAGAAGCTGATCAAATTACTAAAAGAAGAGTTGCGTTAAGCTTACTATTCTTACAAATTTCTGAACAAGAAAGCATTAAAGTTACCCAAGAGGATTATCGTAAAGCAATTTTTGATGTTGCAAATAGATACCCTGGTGCAGAAATGCAAATAGTTGATTTATATATGAAGAATAAATTCATGCTAGAGTCATTACATGGTTCAATCTTAGAAGAAAAGGTTGTATCTTGGATTATGTCTCAGGTAAAATTTAATGAGGTTGCTATTAAAGATAGTGAATTTTTAGAATTAATAAAATAAATCAACGATAAAACGAGGGAAAATATGTCAGAGATAAGCAGTAAATTTGAGCAATATGCCGGGTTAGTTCCAATGGTAGTTGAACAAACTCACCGTGGGGAACGTTCATACGATATATTTTCCCGTCTTCTTAAAGAAAGAATCGTTTTCTTAGTTGGTGAAGTTGAAGATAACATGGCGAGCTTAGTGGTTGCACAGCTCCTATTCCTAGAATCTGAAAATCCTGATAAAGATATTTGGATGTATATCAATTCTCCAGGAGGGGTAGTAACTGCAGGGCTTTCAATTTATGATACTATGCAATATATCAAGCCAAAAGTGGCAACCCTTTGTATCGGTCAAGCTTGCTCTATGGGTTCGCTATTACTTGCAGGCGGTGAAGCAGGAATGAGATATTCTTTACCAAACTCAAGAGTAATGATTCACCAACCATTAGGCGGCTTTAGAGGCCAGGCAACAGATATTGAAATTCATGCCCGTGAAATTTTAGAAATGAAAAGAAAACTTAACACTATCTATGTTAAGCATACCAAACAACCTATTGAAATAGTAGATGCTAGTGTTGAACGTGATAATTTCATGTCTGCAGAAAAGGCTAAAGAATTTGGCATTATTGATCATGTGGTGGATAAAAGGGAACTTGCAAAAAGTAACAAATAATTAATATTTTCCTCTAGTTTAGTATTTCTAAATTTGCTACATTTAAATTATATAATTTAAATGTAGCATTATTTGTTTACAAAAATAGCAGAATAAATCATTATTATCTAGAAATTTGGTTAATTCTTTGTTAGACAATATATTACTATTACTACCTATTTTACTACATAATATGACTACAGCGGGTAAGGAGAAGAGCTTATGAGCAAAAATAACGATGGTGATAAAAATAATAATAGTCTTTTTTGCTCTTTTTGTAACAAAAGTCAACAAGAAGTCAAAAGGTTAATTGCCGGTCCATCCGTGTATATTTGTGATGAATGTATTGATTTATGTTCAGATATCATTAAGGATGAACAAAAAGGTAATTCTACTAAAACTACTGACACCCTCCCTACTCCCGAAGAAATTTATAACAAACTTTGTGAGTATGTGATCGGTCAAGATAAAGCTAAAAAAACTTTATCTGTTGCCGTGCATAATCATTATAAACGTTTAATTTCACAAGAAAAAAAGATTAACGATATTGAAATCAGCAAATCTAACATTTTATTAATTGGCCCTACCGGTTGCGGTAAAACATTACTTGCACAAACTCTTGCAAAATTTTTAAATGTACCCTTTGCTGTAGCTGATGCTACTTCCCTTACTGAAGCAGGATATGTTGGTGAAGATGTAGAAAACATTTTATTAAGATTGCTACAAGCTTCTGATTATAATGTAGAAAAAGCACAACGCGGTATTGTGTATATCGATGAAATTGATAAAATTTCACGTAAATCAGATAATCCATCTATTACTCGAGACGTATCAGGTGAAGGAGTGCAGCAAGCTTTACTTAAAATTATAGAAGGTACCGTAGCTTCAGTTCCTCCTCAAGGTGGCAGAAAACATCCGCAGCAAGAATTCTTGCAAATTAACACCTCTAACATCTTATTTATTTGTGGTGGTGCTTTCGCAGGACTTGAAACAATTATTGCAAATAAATCGAATAAATCCTCAATGGGCTTTAATG
The DNA here is from genome assembly GCF_003932735.1 of Rickettsiales endosymbiont of Stachyamoeba lipophora. Classification (NCBI taxonomy): domain Bacteria; kingdom Pseudomonadati; phylum Pseudomonadota; class Alphaproteobacteria; order Rickettsiales; species Rickettsiales endosymbiont of Stachyamoeba lipophora. The sequence continues at coordinate 141,517 of NZ_CP033611.1, forward strand.
CAGAATTAAAACCAAAAGAAGATGGGGATTTATCTCACTATTTGCACCAAGTAGAGCCAGATGATTTAATTAAATTTGGTTTAATTCCTGAGTTCGTAGGTAGACTACCGGTAGTTGCTACACTTAATAATTTAGATGTAGAAAGTTTAATTAAAATTCTAACTGAACCGAAAAATGCTTTAATTAAGCAATATCAAGCATTATTTGATATGGAAAATACGATACTTGAATTTGAAGATAAGGCCATCAAAGCCATTGCAGATCTTGGTATCAAACGTAAAACCGGGGCTAGAGGATTACGAGCAATACTAGAGAATTTACTGCTTGATCTCATGTTTGAAATCCCTTCAAAAAATGATGTGGAAAAAATTATTATTACTGAAGACGTTGTAAATCAAAAAAACAAACCTATATTAATATATAGTAACAATAAAAATGCGGCTAAAGCCTAGTAAAACTATGTGTAAATATAATGGGGGTATTGATTTATGGCAGAAGAATTACATCTAACTGAAGGTGAAGATAAGAAGCAAAACAATTTATTACCTGAGAATTTATATCCAGTAGTACCTGTAAGAGATATTGTAGTATTTCCTAATGTTATAGTATCTCTTATTATTGGACGGGAAAAATCAATAGCAGCCCTTGATGCTGCCATGCAATCTAAAGATAGCAGAATAGTATTAGCTACTCAAAAAGATCCTGAAGAAAATGATCCTGCCGGCAAAGATTTATTCCCTATGGGAGTAATATGCAATATTATACAAGTTATTAAGCTTCCTGACGGCACGGTTAAAATTCTGGCAGAAGGCATGATGCGAGCTAAAATGCTGAGCATTATTGCTGATGGTAGTTATATTTTAGCTGATATTAATCCCATACATCAAGAGAGCGACATAGAGCAAGTTGAGCAAGAGGCCTTAATTAGAGCGGTAAAAGATCAATTTAATTTATATGCAGAACAAAACCGCAGAGTTAATCCGGAAGTAACTAAAATTATCGCTCAATCATTAGATCCTGCAAAAACTGTTGATTTTTGTTCTTATAATTTACCAATACCTACGCTTGATAAACAAGAGCTCCTTAATGAAACCAGTTTAAAAAAACGTTTTGAGTTAATTTTAGAGATTTTAAATAAAGAAGTTACTATCATGGATTTTGAGCGCGAAATCAGTAATAAGATTCGCAATCAAATGGAAAAATCCCATCGTGAATATTATTTAAAAGAAAAACTCAAAGCTATTGAAAAAGAACTAGGAACGGAAGCTGACGATCCAAAAGAAGAAATTTATAAATTAGAACAACAAATCAAAAAAACTAAACTTTCTAAAGAAGCTCTTGAAAAAGCCACCTCAGAACTTAAAAAACTGAAGATGATGAATCCATTATCAGCAGAAGCTTCGGTAGTTAGAAATTACATTGAAACTTTAATTGAGTTACCATGGGGTAAACAGGTTAAAACCACTGCTGATGTGAAGAAAGCTGAAACTATTTTAAACAAAGATCATTTTGGACTCGAAAAACCCAAAGAAAGAATTTTAGAATATATTGCCGTTTACAACCGCACTAAAAAAATTAAAGGCTCAATCATTTGCTTATTTGGCCCTCCAGGAGTAGGTAAAACCTCTTTAGCAAAATCTATAGCTGATAGCTTAAACCGTCCATTTGGTAAAATTGCATTGGGCGGAGTTAGAGACGAAGCAGAAATTAGAGGCCATCGCCGAACTTATATTGGTTCAATGCCAGGTAAAATTATTTCTACTATTAAAAAACTTAAAGTTAACAACCCTGTCATCCTACTTGATGAAATTGACAAAATGGGTATGGATTATAGAGGCGATCCAGCATCGGCGTTACTAGAAGTATTAGATCCAAATCAAAATTCTCATTTTGTGGATCATTATCTTGAGGTCGAGTTTGATTTATCAGATGTTATGTTCATTGCCACCTCTAATTCATATAATTTACCAAGACCATTATTAGATCGTTTAGAAATAATACAGGTTTCAAGCTATACAGAAGAAGAAAAACTTCAAATTGCTTTAAATCATTTAATGCCTAAAATAGTTAAAGAACATGGTTTAGCTAGCAACGAAATTACTATTAAAACTGATGCTATTAAAGATATTATCAGATTTTACACTAGGGAAGCAGGGGTAAGAAACCTAGAACGTCAACTATCAAATCTTGCCAGAAAAGCTGTGAAAAATCTTTCTGTAGATAAAAAACTTAAAAATGTCACTATTACTGTTGATAACCTTAAAGATTTTGCAGGACCTAAAAAATTTATTTCTAGCGAAGCAGAAAAAATTAGCCTAATTGGAGTTACTAATGGTCTAGCTTACACTGAAGTAGGTGGAGAATTACTTACAATCGAAGCAGTATTAGTCCCTGGTAAGGGCAGTATTAAAATTACCGGTAAACTTGGTGAAGTAATGCAAGAATCAGCCCAAGCTGCACTAAGTTATGTTAAATCCAAAGGGTTAGAGCTAGGGATTATTCCACCTAAATTTGCAAAACATGATCTCCATATTCACGTACCTGAAGGTGCAACCCCTAAAGATGGTCCGTCAGCCGGTATTGCATTAGTTACCACTATAGTTTCTGTTATGACTAATATTCCGGTAGATAATTCAGTGGCAATGACAGGTGAAATTACTTTAAGAGGCAGAGTGCTCCCTATTGGCGGGCTTAAAGAAAAGCTAGTAGCAGCACAAAGAGCTGGCATGAAAAAAGTTTTAATTCCACATGATAACATCAAAGATCTAGAGGAAATCCCTGAAAATGTTAAGAACAGCTTAACAATCATTCCTGTTGAAAATGTTGATGAAGTCTTAAAACATGCTTTAACTGAAAAAACCAATCCAACTACTTGGGATGAAGTAGAGTATTTGAGAAGCCAAAAAGAGCTATTAAGCAGCGAAACTGAGGACTATTTGACACACTAGTCAATAATTCTCAAATATTTTCTAAGCAGAGTGTTTTTTTATTTTACTGTTTAATAATTTATTCCTACAATTTTTTTTGACTATAAGGAGAATTCTTCACTTATAGAGTAATATATAGTAGGAGTGTAACGTGAACAAAAGCGATATCATTAACGAAATTGCTAAACAAACTGGCATGACCAAAGTCGACATCACTAAAGTTTTTGATGCTTTTGTAGATGCAATTTACGCAGCAGCTAAAGCAAAAAAAGACGTACGTATAATTGAACTTTTCACCTTAACAGTAAAGCATAGAGCGGCTTCACAAGGTAAAAATCCAAGAACCGGTGCTGCAATCACCATTCCGGCTGCAAATGTTCCTAAATTCAAGGCACCAAAAAAGCTTAAAGATGCTCTTAACGGTTAATTTGAGTAATTAAAGCAAAATTTCACGCAAGGGTGAAAAAAATGCTTGCATATACTTTAAGTTGCTGTATATTCAGCATCACTTTAAGTGGCTTAAAGGGCGATTAGCTCAGTTGGTAGAGCGTCTCGTTTACACCGAGAGGGTCGGCAGTTCGAGTCTGTCATCGCCCACCACCCTTGTAGAAAGGGGGTGTAGCTCAGTTGGTTAGAGCGTCGGCCTGTCACGCCGAAGGTCGCGGGTTCGAGTCCCGTCACTCCCGCCATTTACTTACACCTTTTCCCCTTTCTATTCTCCCTTGTAATTTTATCAAATCTTTGCACTACCTACACTACCCAGCTGCATAATTACCGTCCAATTACACCTTGCATATCATTAGTCTCAAAATGAGAATTTAACCTAAGTAAAAAAGTTTTATAAATATTAAATAGGAAAAGTAGAGATAAAAGAGAAGATATTCATTAAGAAATCAGCAGAGGAGTTGCGTCTTAATTATTCAAGACTTATTTTATTTCTGAAAATATTAAATACTTACTAAATAAAAATTTCTCTAAGTAAAACTTATTATAAACGCGGTGGACCTTTAGTTTCGCCTGGATAAAAATCTTCAGGATTAATTTTATTAAATATATCAGCAAAAGATTAGATGGTTTTACTTATCTTTACAAAAAATTGATAAATAAAATTAATTCTTTAACAAATAATTACTTAAAAGCTTTGCTAGAAAGCACCCCTCTTACCTCCAAATCCCTTATTCTTTAACTATGTAGCAAAAAATTTAATGGAAACTGGGATACACCATACAACCCTTAGCGTTATTGAGCGCTATTTATTATGACTTTTGTTGTTATAACCCACAAGCCTTTATATCTTCTTTGCTATATTAAAAGAATAATTAGAATAATAAGTATTTAATATTATTACTTTATCAACATTACTTAATACCCAAGCCATGGCTATACAGCTAGAAAATATAGTTCTTTATCCTATTTTACCAACGACTTGAGAGCCAAAACATCTTTACAAAAAGCAAAAAAGGATTTTTCTACATCCTTAACAGCTTTTATAAAGTTCCTTCTGCTAATCTTATAAATATATTTCTTCTAAACTTTTAATATACTCTTCAACATTTTCTAAACCCATTTCGCTTCTGTTATAATCCACATCTTGCAAACTTCCCTCATAATCTTGCAAGCAACACTTACCATTTTCTAATATTACCTGAGTGCCATATTTTTGCTTAAGTTCTAATTCAGGAAAACTAAGAGCAACTCGATCATAAAGATAAGCGAAATTGCTTTTATCAGTTTCCCCTAAGGGATAAAGCAATTGCAAACGAAAAGCTACACTAGCTTAAAACTCAGGATCATGATCGGCATGTTATGCAAGTAGCCAAGCTTTGCTATCGGTTTCTTCTCCAAATTTTGAAATAACTAACCATTTATGGATTAATAAGATATCTTTCAGTTTATTTGTATGATTCATCCATCTTGCTAACAACTTCTCTTACCTCTTCCTCGTTAAGCAGCTCAACAGAATTCTTTACAAGCTCACATCTTATCTTTTGATCAAAATCATGCATTAGCGTAATTTGTTGTTTTACATTTTCAATATCTTGATAATTCGTAGTGGAATTCAGAATATTCAATATGTTTATCTAAAGCTTGATTCCATCGATTAACTAACTCCACACATTGCCTTTTATTTAAATCCAAGCTAAATTTAGCATTTTATAGAGATTCTAGATATCAATCGTTTTATTTTTCTTAATCTATTTGGCTATAACTTAGGCTAGAATTTTAATGTAATCTGTTTTTTATCTGGCATGACAATGGCTTCCCATATATCTTTAATTTCAATACAAATTTGAAGTGCTATTAGCCCATCAATTATTTTACTTTTAAGCTTTGCAAGCATAAAGAATTTTATAAGGATTTTCTTAAGATATGATAGCGTGTTCATTGATTCAATCATTTTCTATCAAGTCTCAGCTATAGTAGTGGCGAACTAAAAAATGTTAACACAACTTAGCAGAGGGCATTAATACTACAAAGCTTAAATATGCCTATCATTAACAATATCTAAATTCTTTTTTACTTTATCTACCTGATTTAGGTTTATGGTTTGCATAGACCTAATTTTATTCGGTTCATAATTGTTAGCACAACTTAGCTTATTATCATTATTAGCCTGCTTATTTGATAAGAATGCCCCTTGGTCAAAAGCTGTACAGGTTATAACTGAGGTTAAATTCTTTACTGTAACATCATGGGTAACATTTAGCAGGCTATTAAGTTTATTAATGATATTCGACGAAGAAATTATTGTAAATTTTAGTTCAAAATTTTCATAATAATTTTTTATCTGATACCATTCGGTACGATAAACATTTTGAATAAAAAGGCAGCTTGGTTGGCCGATATTACCCAACTTGCGGTGCTGGTCTTGTATAAACGTGTTTTGTTTTGCTACCAATGAGCTTACAGATAAAGAACACCCACCATCTAATGACCTATCGAATGAGCCACTAGCAGATACTTTAGATTGTAACCTAGCTTTTAACAATTTTATTAAAAATTTTTTAGAAAATAATAAATCTCTTAAATAATGCAAAGTGCTTAGCCAAATTTCTTTCCATCTAAGTAGATCTCTGTTCCATTTATGTTTAACAAAAGCAAAAAAATGAACAAAAGTTATTATACTTCCACTTTGCTTATGCAAAAATTTTATTAAACCCTTTATCACTTTCTTTTTAGCTAATAACATCTTTATATCTTACTTGTATTTAAATATGTCTATTTTTATTAACATAAATTTATATGTTTGTAAATATTTTAATAATATTTGTTGTGCAAACTATAGTAAAAATTAAAATTAACCGTATTTTTTATTGAAAATTATTTAAATTTTCCTTATATTGCCGTTTGGGCATAACTTGCCTAAATACTCACGCATCAAAAATTTGTGGTGCTACTTGATTAAGAGTAGACTACTGGTGCGGTGGATCAACTACAAATTAAAGGAAAATTATGACTACTACTAATCTCCCAGAATTCTCTATTAGCGACTTATTTGACGCTGGTGTACACTTTGGACATAAATCAATGCGTTGGAACCCAAAAATGGCTCCTTTCATATATGGTGAGCGTGATGGTATCCATATTATTGATTTACAGCAAACTGCTCCAATGCTTCATCAAGCATTAATGCAAATTTATAACGCTGTAAAAAACAACGGACGTATTTTATTTGTTGGTACTAAAAAACAAGCTTCCGAATTGGTTGCCGAAGCTGCTAAAAGATGTGGACAACATTATGTAAACCATAGATGGCTTGGCGGTATGCTTACCAACTGGAATACAGTTTCCGCTTCAATTTCAAGATTAGAAGGTACAGACAACAAGCTTGAGGATGAAGAGTTTTTAGAAAACCTTACAAAAAAAGAAATTTTAGAACTTACCCGTAAAAATGATAAACTTGAACTCGCTTTCGGTGGGATCAGAAAAATGGGTGGTTTACCTGACTTACTCTTTATTATCGATACTAATAAAGAAAATATCGCTGTTAAAGAAGCTAACAAGCTTGGCATTCCAGTAATTGCCATACTTGATACCAACTCAAATCCTGAAGGAATTGATCATATAATCCCAGGAAATGATGATGCTACTCGTGCTATCAGATTATATTTACGTCTTGCATCAGAAGCAGCTCTTGCTGGCATCCAAGATAGCTTAGTAGCCGCCGGTGTGGATTTAGGCGCGGTGGAAGATATTGAAGATTTACTTAATGAACAAGAAAATGCTAAAGCAGATAAAGCTTCAAGAACCAAAAAAATTATTAAAAAACCTGCTGCAGCAAAAGAAGATAAAAAAGGTAATAAACCTTTTATAGCTCATGCTTCCAAAGCCAAATTAGAAAACAGTGATAATAAAAAAGCTGTTACTCAAAAATCATCTAAAAAAGCCGACCAAGAAGAAGCTGAAGTAAACGAAAGCGAATAATTAGGTAAAGGATTATAAAATATGAGTGAAATTACTTCTCAAATGATCAAAGAACTGCGCGAAAAAACCGGCGCAGGAATGATGGATTGTAAAAAAGCCTTAACTGAAAATAACGCCAATTTTGAAGAAGCAGTAGATTGGCTTCGTGCTAAAGGCCTTGCTGCCGCTGCTAAAAAAGCTTCAAGGGTTGCCGCTGAAGGACTAGTTGCTGTTAAAGTTGAAGGGAACTTTGGCGTAGCAGTTGAAATCAACTCGGAAACTGATTTTGTAGCTAAAAACGATCAATTTATTACTATTTGTGCAGATATTGCAGCAATAGCTTTCAAAACAAAAGCTACAGATATTGAAGTAATTAAAGCTGAACGTTTAACTAATAACAATACAGTGGAAGAAGAAATTACTAATAAAATTGCTGTTATTGGTGAAAACATAAACCTTCGTCGTATTGGACAAGTACAAGTAACAAACGGTGTAGTTGGCCATTATATTCATAATGCCGCTGCAGAAAACATGGGCAGAATTGGTGTATTAATTGGTCTTGAATCAACTGGTAATCAGGAAAAACTATCCCAATTAGCAAAGCAAATTGCAATGCATATCGCAGCAGCCAGACCTGAATCACTTACCATTGATGAGCTTGACACTAGCTTAGTAGCAAGAGAAAGAGATATTGCTGCTGAACAATCACGCGCTTCCGGTAAGCCAGAAAATATCATTGAAAAAATGGTTGAAGGGCGTGTTCGTAAATTCTACGAAGAAGCTGTATTATTAGAGCAAGTTTTCGTAATTGATGGCAAAACTAAAATTAAAGATGCCGTTGCAGAACTAGCCAAAGAATTAGGTACCGAAGTTAAAATTTCTTCATTCGTAAGATTTAATCTGGGTGAAGGAATAGAGCATCAACAATCTGACTTTGCCAATGAAGTTGCTCAAATGGCTGGTATTAAAAACTAAAATTTAAAAGGATCATGTTATAATGGCAAGCCACAACTTAAAATTTAAAAGAATTATGTTTAAAGTTTCAGGTGAGGCATTAATGGGCAACCTACCATTTGGACATGATCCTGTTACTATTCAAAGAATCTGCCAAGATATTGTTGAAGTTTGCAAATTAGGCATCCAAGTAAGCTTAGTTGTAGGTGGTGGCAATATCTTCCGTGGCAGCTCAGCTGCTGCTATTGGCATTGAAAGAAGCACTGCTGATTATATGGGTATGCTCGCCACCGTTATGAACGCTATAGCATTACAAAGCTCATTAGAGGCATTAGGAACAAGCACTCGGGTAGTATCAGCCATTCCTATGACCTCTATTTGTGAACCTTATATTAGGCGCCGTGCCATAAGACATATGGAAAAAGGCCGCGTAGTTATTTTTGCAGCAGGTACAGGTAACCCATTTTTTACCACTGATACCGCTTCAACCTTACGGGCTATAGAAATGAACTGTGATGCCCTATTTAAAGGTACCCAGGTAGATGGGGTTTACTCAGCAGATCCTAAAAAAAATGTTGATGCTAAACATTATACTAATTTACATTATAAACAAGTTATTCAAGACGATCTAATGGTGATGGATGCATCTGCTATAACTTTAGCACGTGATAATAAATTACCAATCGTAGTATTTTCTATTAAAGAACAAGGTTCTTTTGCAAGAGTAGTGCAAGGGAAAGGAAAATACACTTTAATTACAGAGGAATAAGATGACAGAAAACATTGAGCTTCTTAATGATTTAAAAAAACGTATGGATGGTGCAATTAATTCATTTAACCATAACCTAAAAGGACTTCGCACCGGCAGGGCCTCTGCTAACCTACTTGATCATATCGTAGTTGAAGCATATGGCGACAGGCTACCTATTGCGCAGCTCGCTACGGTTACAGTAAGTGATGCCAGGATGCTTACCGTACAGGTTTGGGATAAAACAGCAGTTAAATCAGTAGAAAAAGCCATAGCCAATGCCGATTTAGGTCTTAATCCCAGCAGTGAAGGACAACTAATAAGAATTCCACTTCCTCCGCTTTCAGAAGACAGACGTAAAGAACTTGTCAAAGTTTCATATAAATATGCAGAAGAGTCCAAAGTTTCTATTAGAAATGTAAGACGTGATGTCATGGATGAAGTTAAAAAGCTAGAAAAAGATAAACAAATCAATGAAGATACTATGCATTCTTTAAGCGACCAAATTCAGAAAATAACTGACGAATACATCAAAAAAATTGATGAATTAGTAAAGCATAAAGAACAAGAAATTCTTACGGTTTAAACAATAAATGCACTTTGATACTGAACGCCTACATGTAGGCATGATTATGGATGGGAATGGACGCTGGGCAAAACAACGTTTCTTTCCACGTATTGAAGGACATAGAAGAGGTTCTCAAGCTTTAAAGGCTATAGTTGAGCATGCTCCTCTTTTGGGAGTTAAGTTTCTATCTGTCTTTGCTTTTTCTACCGAGAATTGGAATCGTTCTTCACATGAAATAAATGATTTAATGAATCTATTGCGTTTTTATTTAAAACACGAAGTAGAATTTTTTAACAAACTCAATGTTAAATTAAATGTTATAGGTGCCATCTCTAAATTACCTTCAGATATTGCTAGCCGCATTGAAAGCGCAACTGAAGCCACAGCTAAAAATGATGGCTTACAATTGACTATAGCTCTAAGCTATGGCGGTAAAGAAGAAATTGTTGATGCTACTAAAAAAATATGTAATGAGGTAATGGCAGGTAATTTTGATATCAATAATTTAAATGAAATTAATTTTGGTAATTTTCTCTATGATCCAAATCTACCAATGGTTGATATTTTAATTCGCACCAGTGGTGAGCAAAGAATTAGTAATTTTATGCTGTGGTATGCAGCTTACGCAGAATTATTTTTTACCCAAACCTTGTGGCCAGATATTACTATAGGTGAATTTGAAAATATTATTGAACAATACAAACATCGTGAACGCCGTTTTGGTGGAAGGCTAGCATATAATGAATATTAGTAACTTTATTACTCGTTTTATTTCCGCTATTATTCTTGCTCCACTTGCATTATATGTATTTTACTTAGGTGGCATGTGGTTTAATGCTGTAGTAGCTATAGTGGCTATAATAATGGCAATGGAATGGAAGCATATTATTTCAAGCAATGGCAAACCAAAAAATATTTGGTATTTAATTGGAGCGCTGGTTATTCTTGCCCCTACTCTCTCACTCATTTGGATTAGAATACAGGAAGATGGATTAAAGCTTATTTACTTACTGTTTATTACTGTATGGATGAGCGATATAGGTGGCTATATCTTTGGCAAGACCTTAAAGGGTCCTAAGCTTGCTCCTAAAATCAGCCCTAATAAAACTTGGAGTGGCTTTTTTGGTGGTATATTACTTGCATTACTCGGTGGCCTTTGTTTTGGATTATTTTATAATTTAAATCTAACTAATTTAGCCATAATCACTTCACTTTTATCGGTGTATTCTCAAATTAGTGATTTGCTTGAATCTAAAATTAAAAGGCATTTTGGGGTTAAGGATAGCGGTAAGATTATACCAGGTCATGGTGGGATATTAGATAGGATTGATGGTTTAATTCTTACCGCTCCTAAAATGGTTTTACTTCTTTATTTAACTAATGGTAATTTATTTTAGTGAGCCACACAACTTAATCTACAGTTGAATGTTAATACTTATGAAATAGGAACTGAAGATGACATTTAATATCAGAAAAACTATTAAAGCATCTTCAGAAGCAATTTTAGCGCTCATTAAAACATTATCCAGATATGAACAGTTAGAGGATGAAGCAACAGCTCAAATAGATAATGTCATAAACACGCTATTTTATGGCCATCCGAAAGTGTTTGCCTCTCTGCTAAAGATAGAAGGCCAGATAGCTAGTTTTGCATCATATTTATATAATTATTTTACTTTTTTATGCAAACACAGTATCCACATAGAGGATATTTATGTTTATGAAGAACTTAGGCCAAGAAGCATTAGCAAATGATTGCAGAAGAATTGAATGATGATACTTATATTGTAATAAAAACTTTATAGACTTCGATCTCAAGTTAAAAACCCAAGCAATATACGATGAGACAGTTTATAGATTATATCGTACTGAATTAAAAATATTGCATAATAGAGTGATTTTAAAAAATGAATTGTAAAAAAATTTCTATTTTAGGGGCAACCGGCTCCATAGGATTAAATACATTACAAGTAATTAGGGATAATCCAGATAAGTTTACGGTTGAAACCTTAACTGCAAGTTCTAATTGGCAGCAACTTGCCAAAATCGCAATAGAGTTTAAGGCAAAGCAAGTATTAATTGCTGATGAATCTTATTATGAAGCTATCAAGCATGCTTTAAAAACTACTGATATTAAAGTTATAGCAGGCAATAACTACAAAATTATAGCAGAGGATAATGCCGATTTAGTAATTTCTGCCATTGTCGGGGTAGAAGGTCTCAAACCAACTATAGAATATATCCGCCAAGGTAAACAAATAGCTTTAGCTAATAAAGAATCTTTAATTTGTGCAGGGTTCTTTCTAAAAGATCTATGTAGGCAATATAATACCAAATTACTCCCCATTGATTCTGAACATAATGCATTATTACAGCTGATCCACAAAGAAAACAAAAGTGATATCAAAGATATTATTATCACTGCATCCGGAGGAGCATTTAGGGATTATACTAAAGCTCAACTTGAAAATGTAACCAAAGAAATGGCAATTAATCATCCTAATTGGCAAATGGGCGCTAAAATTACCGTAGATTGTGCCAGTCTTGTAAACAAAGGGTTAGAGCTTATTGAAGCTTATTTTTTATTTGATCTAAAGCCCCAACAGGTTTCTGCAATTATGCACCCTGAATCTATTGTGCATGGGATAGTAAATTTTAAAGATGGAACTAGTTTAATTCATGCATCCAAACCTAGTATGCAGGTTGCAATTAGCTACGCAATGGACTTTCCAAATAGAAGCAACACTAGCATAGAAAATATCGATTTACTAGCCTTAAGGAATTTAAATTTTCGTCCGATTAATGAAGAATTATTCCCATGTTTTCAGGTAGCTAGAGAAGTATTATTATCTGAAAGCCAAGCGAATATGATTATATTTAATATGGCTAACGAAGTGGCAGTAAATGCTTTTTTGAATAATAAAATAAAATTTACTCAAATTTACCATGTGATTGTAGAAACTTTAAATATAAACCATAATCTCATGCTATCAAGCTTAGATGATTGTTTCGAGCTAATAGATCAAACAAAACAAATCGCAAACAACATTATAAATACAATTGATATTGCAGCTTAGTATGTTTGGCAATAATCCAAAAAGAAAGCCTGATTTAGGCAGCGGGGAAAGTTTAGATATCCAAGAAATCTTACTAACTCTTCAAGGAGAAGGACCTTATCAAGGACAGCCTGCTGTTTTTATCCGCCTTGGAGGTTGTAATCTAGCCTGCCATTTTTGTGATACTGAATTTGAATCATTTAGTAATTTAAACTTAAATGAAATTACAGCTAAAGCCACCCAGCTATCAAGGAATTTAGAAACTGCTAAGTTAATTGTAATTACCGGAGGTGAGCCTTTTAGGCAGAATATATCTCTTCTTTGTGAACAATTAATTGAGCTAGGATTTTTAGTACAAATTGAAACTAACGGTACCCTTTATCAAGAATTGCCTGCAGGGATAAAAATAATATGTTCCCCAAAAAATAATTCAGGAAAATATCATTATATACGAGAAGATTTACTAAAAAGAATTGATGCTTTTAAATTTATTATCGCTCAAGATCAACCAAATTATAATTACGTCCCTGAAGTAGGCCAAACTGCAAATAATATACCGGTATATGTACAACCCATGGATGAATATGATGAGGCAAAGAATAAGCAAAACACTACATATTGTTTAGAGCTTGCCTTAAAGCATGGATATTTTTTCTCTATACAACTTCATAAAATTTTAGATATAGCTTAACCTTAGCATAATAAAGCCCTTTGGAAATATACCGAGGAGCTTTTAATACTAATTAAAATAACATCGCAGATAAATTACTTAATATTCCTTGCCTGGCTTTTAAGATACTCGGCGCATATTCTTTAGTTACCGTTTCTAAATGTTGAGGTATATTGTCTTGCTTTATAGAGAAAGGTAAAATTGAATTAATTTCTTTGATAGTAAATTTAGGGCTTAAGCATTTATAAATTACAAAGCTTCCTAAGCCCACTACAAGTAAGCCAAGTATAATAGCCGATATATTGATCACTGTTTGTAATGTTAAGCCTAATTTATTCATTTGTCGTTGATTATGATTATTGCTCTTTTGCTCAGGTACAGTAGTTCTTTGTACTGGTCCCTTGATTTGCTGTTGCTGAGATGTGATTACCGCCCTATCTATTAAACCTTGAGCACGTAAGGTTTCCTGCTGCTCTTCAAGCAGCATTTGACTTTTAGATCTTCCACCTACAGCTAATAATTTTAATGCAATATCATTATGCTTATGCTCCTTGGCTAAATCCAGAGGAGTCTTACCTTCCCAGTTTAGAATATTAAAATCTGCATTTTTTGCTAGCAGCATGTCAACAAACTCGATACGTCCTACTATTGCCGCTTGGTGTAATGGGGTATTACCAGCATTGTTAGCTTTATTTAAATCCGCTCCTTTCTCCAGTAAAATCTTGCCAGCCTCTATATTATTTTTCCAAACAGCAAAATAAAGCGCTGTTATAAAAGAAAAATTGCGCCAATTAATATCTGCTCCTTTTTCTACTAAAAATTTGAGTGTCTTTGGTTTTTGCTTCTGAGCTAAAAATAATAACATAGTATTATTCTTATTCCTTGCTTGCATAGCACTTTTAGCATCTTCATCATTTATAATATCTTGGCAATCTATAAGCTGCTCAAATAACCGATCATTGATCACAACTGGATAATTTATAATTTGCATAAATAAATCTTCATTAATATTATAATTGGGTAAAAATTCATTAATTTTTACAATTGTTTCATCATCCGTTAATCCAATATTATTAATAATATTATATAATTTTAACCATTGTTCATTAAACGGCCCTATATCCTCTTGATTAGCTAAATATTGCTTATTAAGCGGCCTTACACCCTCTTGATTAGCTAAATCTATTTGCGCCCCTGCTGCAATCAAACGCCTTACAGTAAATTGTATATTTATCTGTGCAGCATAATACGATAGATTATTGTTTTTATCTTTAGGATTTTGATAATTAATGATTAACGTAATTAAATTTTGGCTCCATCCTTGCTGCTCTAATTGGGCTATATATTCATTAATCTCCGCTGATTTTTGCTCATCTGTTAGCTCAGCGTTCTGTATTATATTATATAAAGGTAGCCAAGCATGATGCAAAGGAGGTAACCCATTTTTATCTGGCAAGCTAAGTTTTCCACCCAATTCAATTAATATCTCTAAAACCTGAGGTTTATTAGCCATTACCGCATAATGTAAAAGAGTATTACTATTATCTTTTATATCTTTAGAAGTTATAATTTGTTTTAGATTTTGTTGCCAAACAGGTGCTAATTGGGCTAAATAATTATTAAAGTCTTGGGCAGTCTCTTGATCTGACGCTTTTTTTTGAATAATATTACGTAATTCTATCCCTATTGTATTAAACGCCATATAATTACCCCTATTATAACAACTTGTTTTTAATTTTTATGATCAACTTCTAACTCACTATTAATAAAATTAAAAGTATAATTTCTAAAGAATGAATGGCTTTTTACAAAGGAAAATAATATAATTTTATGCTATTTTAATAGTAGTAATATCTCAAGTTAAAAGGCAAGTTGTAATGCTTGCCTTTCAAATATAACCTGTAATTAACTTTATCTCAAAAATCAAATTGCTTACCTTGAGGGACCGTTTTCTTCTCTTTCCTCTTGCAATAGCGCCTCTATGGCATATTGGCGTTTTGCTGCTTGAGGTGTAGTCACAACCATGTTTTTATAAGATGAAGGGCTGCCCCCTTGCTGGCCTATTTTACAATAAAACTCTGTCATATATTGAGTACGAGCTATTTCTAACACTGCTTCAAATCTACCTTCAATTTGCAATATAGTAAGAATATGCTCAAAAGAAATTTTACGATCAAAAATGGGAGCAAGCTTGTCTTCAAAATCCTTCCTATCTATATATACACGATAATATTGATTTTCTTCAGCTGCCAATTCTGCATCTTTAGACTCCATTAAAGTGCCTGGTAAATTTAAATGAGTACATAAATTATCTAATTGTTCAAATTTATTCTTATTTTTATCTAAGAAATATTCATATATTATATCTGAATTATTTACCTTAACCGGTCTCCAGGTGTTTGCTGTAAAATATTCTTGTAAAAGTTCTTTATCTCTTTCTGTAAAATCTAACATAATTAACCAAGCTCCTTAATAACGATTTAACTAACCTTAATTTAATATTCGGTTCAAAAACATGAGAAAAACAACTTAAAATTCACCTTTTCAATAAATATTAATATTTTAAACTATACTTTCCTCCAAAAATGCCACCTAATATTTCCGCTAGCAAATTTAGATTTAATCTTTATAATTATCAGAATAAATAGGGAACCACCTCAATTTCAAGATAAGCTTACCAATGTTATGTTGTTTCACTCTGCTGATAAAAATAATTTCCCCTCTTTAAATATTAACAAAGACATAATCTTACGTGAAATTATCATTGATGACGCTATCTACTATCATGAATATATCAATCATCCTCTGGTCAAAAAATATCTATCAGACGAAGATATTCCTGAAACATTTGAAAAAGCTATTAATGAACTTCGTTACTGGCAGGCCTTATTTAGAGACCAGCACAGTATATATTGGGCAATTGCTTTAAAAGAAAGCAATAAAATGATAGGCACTATCGGGTTTAATAATTGGTATAAATTTCATGAACGCTTAGAAATCAGTTACGATTTAGATCCGGAATTTTGGGGACAAGGCATTACAACCGTTGCAATCACTCAAGTGTGTAATTATGCACAACAGAGAATGAGCGCTAAAAGAATCCAGGCAACTGTAGCACTTGATAACGTTGCTTCAACCAGAGTATTAGAAAAAAATAATTTTCACTTAGAAGGAATCTTGAAGAATTATGCAAAGCTTGGTAATTTACAAAATGATTTCTATATGTACAGTAAAGTATTTTAAATTTAAATTATGAGTCAGAAATTGAGTAAAATTGTATATAGCCATACTGAAAGTGATATTAAAATAACCGTAAGCCCAGAATATAACCCTGAAGCTTCATCACCGTTCAATTTAGAATATGTATGGAATTATCATATTATTATTGAAAATTTATCTGTGCACAAAATTCAATTACTTTCCAGATTTTGGAATATCATTGATAAAGATGGCTGCATTAAAGAAATAGAAGGTGAAGGGGTAGTAGGCCTAAAACCGGTTATTGATCCTAAAAATAAATTTGATTATAATAGTTATACTTTGTTACATACCCCGTCAGGTATTATGGCTGGTGAGTATGAAATTTTAGATTTATCAAATAATAAATTATTCTATTTGACCATTCCTACATTCTCGTTAGATATACCTAATGAAACACATTTAAATTAAATAAAACTTTAAGGAAAATAAGTGACGCACAATAACTCTAATAATTGGCATGGAACCACAATTCTTGCTGTTAGAAAAGGCAAGCAGGTAACTATTGCTGCTGATGGCCAGGTCTCATTAGGGCCTACTGTTATTAAATCAACCGCAAAAAAATTAAGAAGCCTAGCAAATAACACTATCCATGTAGGCTTTGCCGGCTCCACTGCTGATGCTTTAACTTTATTTGAAAGATTAGAATCCAAACTGGATAAACACCCTAATCAATTAATGCGCGCATGTGTTGAGTTAGCTAAAGATTGGCGTACTGATAAATATTTACGCAAATTAGAGGCCATGCTTATTGTGGTGGATAAAAATAATAGCTTTATTATTACTGGTACCGGGGATGTACTTGAGCCAGAAGGCGGCATTGCGGCCATTGGTTCTGGTGGAAATTATGCATTGTCTGCGGCTAAAGCATTAATTGATATTGAGCATTTAACTGCAGAAGATGTTGCCAAAAAAGCAATGCAAATTGCAGCAGATATTTGCGTTTATACTAATAATAATTTAACTATAGAAACAATTAATTATGAATAATTTTACTCAAGAATTTAGCCATCTAACTCCTCAAAAAATTGTAGATCAATTAAATCGTTTTATTATCGGTCAAGATGAAGCTAAAAAAGCTGTAGCAATTGCCCTACGTAACCGAATTAGAAGGCGAATGATTGAAGATCCTCAGTTACAAGAAGAAATTGTTCCTAAAAATATTTTAATGATTGGACCTACTGGCGTAGGTAAAACTGAAATTGCTAGAAGGCTTGCGAAAATTGTCGGAGCTCCTTTTGTTAAAACCGAAGCTACTAAGTTTACCGAAGTCGGTTATGTGGGGAAAGATGTTGATTCTATAGTACGTGATTTACTAGAAAATGCTATCTCGCTTGTCAAAAAACAAATGCATGAACGGGTAAAAGAGCAAGCAGAAATAGCTGCTGAGGAAAAAATACTTGATGCTTTAGTAGGCACCAACTCTAACGAAACCACTCGTGAAAAATTCCGCGATTTACTTAAACAAGGTAAGCTTGAAGATAAAGAAATTGAGATTGAAGTTTTAGATCAGCCAGCAAATAGCGGTAACCCTATGTTTGATGTTCCAGGCATGCCTGGTGCTCAAATGGGCATAGTAAATGTAGGGGAAATGTTCCAAAAAGCTCTAGGAATGGATAAAAAAACTAAACCTAAAAAAATGAGTGTGAAGCACGCCTTAGATATTTTAATCAAGGAAGAAAGCGAAAAGCTAATTGATCAAGAAAAAGTAATTAGAACTTCTATTGAACTTACCGAGCAAGACGGAATCGTATTTATTGATGAGATTGATAAAGTGGTAACCTCACATGAACGTAGAGGAGCAGATGCAAGCCGTGAAGGCGTACAACGTGATTTATTACCGCTTATTGAAGGCACATATATTAACACTAAATATGGCACTATTAAAACTGACCACATCCTATTTATTGCTTCTGGCGCTTTTCACCTTTCTAAGCCTTCTGATTTATTACCAGAGTTACAAGGTAGGCTACCAATTAGAGTGGAGCTTAAATCTTTAACTAAAGAAGATATGATTAGAATTTTAAAGGAAACAGAGAGCAGCCTACTAAAACAATATCAAGCCCTACTTGGCACTGAACATGTAAATATTAAATTTACTGATGATGGTATTGCTAAAATCGCCGAAATTGCTACCACAGTTAATCAAAATGTTGAAAATATCGGTGCCAGACGGCTCCATACCATGCTTGAGAAGTTACTTGAAGAAATCAGCTTTAAAGCAGGTGATGATGAGCACTTAAGTAATCAACCAATATTAGTTGATGAAGCCTATGTAATAAATCATTTAGAAAATATTACTACAAAAATGGATTTATCCAAATTTATACTGTAAAATATATTAACATTTTAATTTTATATTACTAGAGAGAAAAAATGACACTAGCTCCGTCAAAGAGAAATTTTATTACTCCTATTAAATCTTATATACAGGATAACAGCTTTGATACAGAGTTAACTGGCTACTTAAGTAAAAGTAGTAAATTTCTATCAACATTGCAAGAATTCTTGCTTTCACAAAAGATTACAGATGAATCAAAAAGGGAGGCAACACATTCTAAGTTATTTCAAGTTTTTAGTTCCACGGTTGAAGGTTCACAACAAAGAAGATTCCCCTCTCTTCAAGTTACAGCTTTATCTTACCAAACTATATTTTTAAAATTAAGCGATTTAATTAGGTCTAATCAACTCACTTCATGCTTAATTTATTTTAGCTTTTCTGCATCTAAACTAACTGAGTTTCATAAGCAGCTTAATAATGATTCAGGATTACAAAACATATGGGTAGATACTGCGTTTGATAGTTTTTTATATGAAGTTAGCCATAAAGCGTTGATTTGCACAGCCTCATCTACAAACAACTTAGTGTTAAATACATCCAATATTGATAAAAGCTTTATTGTAGAAAATGAAAATTCAATTCCAGAAGAATTTTTAATTGTTCTTCAAACCGAAAAAGGACCTTATCTAATAAATTTTAGCTTTGGTGAAGGTGATTTAGATATTTATAATCCCAAAAAAGTTTATATGGGAGATAAAACATTCTTTGAAAAACAGGCAAGATTAGGCTATTTAGACAGAAATTTTTCTTATACTAGTGCTACCATAGCAGGCTCATCAACCAATATCTCTGTTACCTTAGATGCTTTACTAAGTGAAGCCAAAGAAAAAATGAAGGATGCAAAATCACAGGAAACTCACAAGACACACCCTGTTGCATCTCAAACAACATCTAGAATAAGGTCGGAAAATAAACAGATAAATATCAGCACTGATGATAGCTTGCGAAAAAAGTTTGCCCGAGATAAATTCCAAGAAACGCAAAAACCCAGCTCTTCTGGCAGATTACTACAAAGATTAGCTCAAGATCAATCCCAAACACTACAAAAATAATGGCCACATTGATCAAGTCATTTTTTAGTAAGTTATTCCCTATTTTACCGCATGAACGACAAAAGTTCATCCTATTTGCTTTTATCATGTTTGGCATTTTATATATTGGCGGTTCACTTAGAAGTATTAAAGATAGCATCATTGTACCATCAATTGGTTCAATTTATTTAAGCTTTATTGATCTTTACTGGGTGCTTCCCTCTTCTGTTGGCTTTACTATTCTTTATACCAAACTTACTAACATCCTTAGTAGGAACCAAATTTTCATTGGGGTCTTAGTAATTTATGCATGCTTTTTTATAGTGTTTGGTTATAATATTTATCCAGCGTTTACTGCTACAATTTATCCCGAATTCACTCCAACCACTACTAGCGAATATCTTTCAGTTCTGTGGCAAAAGTTGCCACTTACTATTTTTGCGGTCTCGGTTGAACTGTGGTCACCTATTATCTTGGTGTTATCTTTCTGGCAATTTATTAATAGTAATGTTTATATTGCTCAAGCCAAAAGATTTTACCCTTATCTGGGTTTAATAAGTAATTTCGCTTTGATTATTGCCGGAATTATGATCCGAGAACTAAGTTATGCTCTCTCTGATTTAGCATTTATTACCGTAAACATGACGATACTTGCTTCAATTATCGTGGGAATAATAATGTTACTCACTTATACCAACAATTATCTTGAACAACTCGATGAACCTGAACTTAAAGCATTTAAAACTCCTGACAGTAAACTAAAATTGACCGTATGGGAGAGTATCAAGGTAATTACCACATCTAAATATCTGCTACAAATTTTTATCATGATTATATGTTATGGAGTAATCAATAACATTATGGAAATTAGACTTAAAGAAATTGCTAAAGAGCTTTACACCACTCAAAATGCTTATGCTTCTTTTATGGGACTATTTATTAGTAGTATTGGAGTGGCTACCATACTAATGATGTTAGTTGGCGGATACATGCTAAGAAATTATGGTTGGAAGGTTACAGCCTTTACTCCGCCAATTATAGCTCTAATCACCTCAATAATCTTTTTCAGCATGAATATCCTAAAAAATCTTAATTCTCTTATAGATTATCATTTATTTCTTCAAATTACGGTGATAGTTGGGGCTCTGTCTTTAATATTTATTAAATCAAGCAAATATAGTTTATTTGATAATACCAAAGAAATGAGCTATATTCCTCTACCCAATGAATTAAAGATTAAGGGTAAAGCAGCTATAGACTTAATTGGTACTAGAATTTCCGACTCAGGTGGTGCTGCTATTCAGTCTTCGTTAATCATTTTAATTTCTGCAGCTCATATGAATTTATATATTTTAGCAGTAGGAATTAGTTGTATAATGATTTGTGCTTTATGGTTAAAAGCCGTTAAAACCCTAAATATCCTTTATCATCAAGAGCTTGAAAAACATCAGTCACATTAAATAAATTCATTCATTATGAAAATTACTATTACACAGAAAATTGGTTTTGATTCAGGTCATAGAATAATTGGTCATGAAACTAAATGTAAATATTTACATGGTCATCGCTACACAGCTGAATTTACCTTTGAAGCTGAAGAGCTGGATCCGCTCGGGCGTATAATTGATTTTGGTATTATTAAGGAAATTTTAAATAATTGGATTAATACATATTGGGATCATAATGTGATTTTAGCTAACGGTGATGAGAAGCTAGCAAACAGTATAAAACTAGCTACTAATCAAAAACCTTACATGCTCCCTTTTAACCCTACCGCTGAAAATATGGCTGTTTATCTATTAAACGATGTTTGTCCTAAATTATTTTCTTCATATGAAGTACGCTGCATAAAAGTCAGATTATATGAAACTCCAAATTGTTACAGTGAAGCAACCTTTTAAGAAATAATTTATTTAGATATTATTTAAGTAATTTTATTGCTTATTTTCAATTTAGATATTAAACTTGCGTTAAATTTTCAGACCGTACAAAATTCTTAGCGTGGGAGCAATATAACGTGCAACTTGTAACAGATTCGCCTTTTACTAAGTTCGTAACTTTTTTCTTTCCTATTCATCGCAATGAAAGAAAAAAGTTTTTATTAATGACTTTCCTAATGTTTTCAATTTTGTATATTTATAGCACATTACGGGCTATAAGAGATAGTATCATTGTTCCAGAGCTTGGCTCAATTTACCTCACTTTTATTGATCTATATTTTGTAGGGCCAATATCTATATTATTTAGTATCCTTTATGCAAAGCTAACCAACAGTGTTAGACGCGAATATATTTTTTATTTTATTATAGGTTTTTATTTTATAGCTATCAACTTATTTGGATTTGTATTTTATCCTAATATTGAATATTTCCACATGAGCGATGAAACTATTAATCAAATTAGCGACCAAAGTCCTAATTTTAAGTTTTTTGTAGTTTTAATTGGCAAATGGTGCTTTACCTTTTGGGGAGTACTGGTAGAAATGTGGATGCCAATTACTTTCATTTTACTATTTTGGCAATTTGCAAACCATGTAATCAGCTCAGATCAAGCTAGAAGATTTTACCCTACTTTTGGTATTTTAGGTAATTTTTCTCATATTTTCTCAGGGCAAGTGATTAAGATCACTAGCAAAAGTTTAAGTACTATTGCCTTCATTCATTTTAATATGTTTTTAATGAGTGGTTTTATGATTGCCATGGTTGGCATGTTTTATTTAGTAAATCGCCATGTTAGCGTGATTTATCATAATAAAATTGATATGACTTCCAAATTAAAATTACCTATTAAAGAAAGTATTAAAGTTATTCTCAGTTCTAAATATTTATTATATGTATTCACTATGATAGTTGGATACGGCGTAATTAACAATATCCTTGAAATTCAATGGAAATCCAAGCTGAACCAGCTATACACCGACACTAATCAATATGCTCACTTCATGGGAAATTTCAGTATCATGAGCGGTGTAACGCTTATTATCCTCAGCATCGTATCAAGCAACGTGGTTAGAAGAGCAAAATGGCGTACTGCCGCAAAAATTCCTGCTTTTATTGCGCTACTTGCTTGCTTAACCTTCTACCCGCTTAATGTATTTGAAGAATATATTAGCCCTACTCTCACAGTATATATTAGTTCATATTTACATTTGTTATGCATAGTTAGCACCGCATCTATATTAATGATGAAATGCAGTAAGTTTACCTTCTTTGATAATACAAGGGAGATGGTCTACATTCCATTAGAGCCAGAACTTAAGGTAAAAGGAAAAGCGGTAGTGGATCTTCTGGGTAGTAAATTCACTATTGCTGGTGGTTCCTTCTTACAATCTTCAATTATTATGCTCTTTCCGATGATAAATCAAAAGTTATATTCGGGTATTTTAGGTTGCTTTTCTTTAGTCATGGCGATCTTATGGCTTACCGCTATTAATAAGCTCAATAAAGAATATAACTCCCTACTCATTAAAAAAATTAACAACTCTATGTAACAAAGTTTTAAAATTTTATAGTAAAGTTTTAAAACTTTGCTATCTTCCTAGTAATTATTTCAGGAGGATAGATGAGTTTGGCAAATCTCTTCAATATGTTTAGGATTTATACTAATCCTAGAATTCTAGCAATGGCTTTGCTAGGACTAACTTGTGGGTTGCCTCTTGTACTTACCGGCTCTACTTTAAGCATGTGGTTTACTGAAATTGGAGTGGAAAAAAGCACCATTGGTTTGTTTGCAATAGTAACCATTCCTTATTCACTTAAATTTCTGTGGGCACCAATTATAGACTTTGTGCCCTTACCTTATTTAAGTGATGCTTTGGGTAGAAGAAAATCATGGATTATTTTAAGTCAAGCTCTACTTATTGTCAGTTTAGTATTATTAGGATTTTCCAAACCAGAAAATAGATTGTTGTTTACCGCTTTAATCTCGATTGCGGTTGCATTTTTTTCAGCAACTCAAGATATTGTAGTGGACGCTTACAGGCTAGAATTACTAAACAAAAATCAGCAAGCTCCTGGAATTGCCGCTTATATTGTAGGCTACCGTATTGGTATGTTAATCTCAGGCGCCGGAGCTTTGTTTATGGCTGAGGTAATTGAATGGTCAACTGTTTATACTATTATCTCCTTAATCATCATGGTTAGTATGAGCATTGTATTTTTTATGGCCGAGCCAGATGTAGAGATTAAAAAGGTGTTCTTTTCAAGCAACGTATTCATGCGCCGCAAAGAAAAAGCCGCAATGATAATTCTAAGGAAAACAATCATTGCTCCTTTCAAAGATTTTATGCAAAAAAATCATTGGCTATTAATCTTAATTTTTATTATGTTTTTTAAACTGGGGGATGCCTTTGCAGGCCACATGGCCAATCCTTTTTATGTAGAGCTTGGTTTTAGTAAAACTGAAATTGCAACCATTGTAAAAACCTATGGTCTTTTAGCTACCCTGCTTGGCACTACTCTTGGTGGGAGCATTATTTATCGTTATGGATTAGCTAAAGGAGTATTGGTATGCGGTATACTGCAGGCCTTATCCAATTTATTCTATATTCTTCAAAACGAAGTGGGATATAATACTTTAATACTCGCCCTTACAATTAGCGTCGAAAATCTGGTAGGTGGCATGGGGAGTGCAGCATTACTTGCCTATTTAAGTAGATTATGTAATAACCCTCAATTTACTGCTACTCAATATGCTTTACTTAGTTCCACTGCATCGCTTGGCAGAACATTTTTATCTTCCAGTTCTGGATTTGTAGTTGACAGTTTTGGTTGGAACAGCTTTTTTATAATAAGTACTATACTTGCCTTGCCTGCTCTATTTATCTTTATTTTTATTAACCGTAAGAAGTTTGTGTAAATTATATGAAAAAATTACTTAGATTATTAGTTATATCCTGTTCTTTTATTAACCTTGCCTTAGCTAATACCGCAGGTTATTATAACGATCCCACAATTTTTGAAGAAAAAATCGTCTTTATCAGCGAGAACGATTTATGGTTAACTGATACAAAAGGCACTACCGCTCAGCGATTAACAAGTTACTATTCAGAAATTTTTTCACCTATTTTCTCTCCTGATGGTAAGCAAATCGCTTTTTCAGGCTCACATGAAGGTTATGGTGAGTTATATTTACTTGATTTAGAAACTTTAAAAACCAAAAGGTTGACCCACTTAGCTAGCAACGTAAGAGCTATAACTTGGATAGGGCATAAAATTTATTTTTCATCGATTACTCCTAAAAAAAACGAATATACGCTTAGTCATATTAATTATTATGATCTAGCTCATGACCAAGTAGTTACGCTACCTTATGGCCCAGGTAGCTTCATTGCCATTAAGGATAATGTAACAGCTTTACAAAGACATAATTACCCAAGAGATTATGCATATCTTAAAGGTTATAAAGGTGGTACGAAAGGAGATTTATGGATTAGCTTGGATGGCCAGCATGAATTTAAGGAATTGGTTAAACTTGAAGGAAACATTTTTAGACCTTTAATCATCAATGATCGTGTATATTTCCAATCTGACCACGAAAATCATGGGAATATTTATTCAGTTAAATTTGATGGCAAAGATCTGAAGTTAGAAGATAAAAATGATCAAGGCTATTATATAAGAGGCATATCTACTGACGGTAAAAACATTGTTTATACTGCAGGTGGAGAAATTTATTTTTATGATACTCTCAACAAGCAAAGCAAAAAAATTGAAGTTAAGCTGAACTCAAATCAAGCGGCCAGAGAAAGAGAATTTAAAAATAACAAATTTTTAACTGAAAAATGGAGCGCACACCCAGAAAAAAACTATTTGGCTCAAATTGTTAGAGGCAAAGCCGTTATTAGCCATTATTTTGATGGTAGTTTCTTTGAAGTGGGTAACCCATATTTTAGATATAAACATATTGCCTGGCTTGAGAATGGCGAAGCAATTGCCCTCTCTTCCAAGCACAAAAAGGGTGATACTGTTGAAATTTATGATAGCGAAGATTTAAGCTTAAAACATAATTTTAATTATTTTGATTTTGGTAGAATTACTGATATTAGCCCATCTCATAAAGAAAAAAAGTTTACGGTAATTAATAATAGGGGAGAAATTTTTATTGTTGATTATTCTCCAAAAAACAAAGGTATTAAGAAGATTGACAAATCACAATTTGGATATATTGCCGCTGCAAATTGGTCAGCAGACGATTTATATCTTACCTATACTGTTGCAACTGAAGATTTTTTTCAAAAAGCCGTTAACAAATTATATTCAGTTAAGGAAGGTAACATATTTAATTTGAATGATAATATATACAACAATTCTAGTGCGATTATCAGTGAAAATAATGAATATGTATTTTTCTTATCAAATCGTGATTATATACCTTATAGGGACCAATATGAATGGAATTTTATTTATCCATTTTCCCTTAAACCTTATTTGGCTACTTTAAATTATGATTTAAGCAATCCCTTTAATAAAATTAATGATTTAAAAAAAACTACTCCTAAAGAAAAGAAGCAGATTATTAATGTTAAACGAATCAATGAAAGGGCCGTTCGTTTTCCAATAGGAATTGCTAATTACCATGCCATTTATACCCACGGGCAAAATATTTGGTTTTTAGCCACCTATCCCACTCCTGCAATAGGCCAAGAACAATATAACCCGGAGCATAAATCCTCAGTTTACAGTTTAGTGCATTATGATTTAGCTAAGCAAAAACTTTCCCCGGTTATAGATGGAATTGATGGAGCCGAATTAACCAACAACGGTCAAAATTTTGTAGTACAAATTGAAGGACAATATTTAAGGCTTATTAACTCTCAACCAGGTGGCAATCAACCTGCATCATACCCGATTAAAGCCTATGATTACAATAAAGAAAGCGGATGGATTAATCTTGATTTCAATTTAAAAGTTGATCGCAATCTTGAATGGGCACAAATTTTTAATGAAGCTTTCTTTTACCAAAAAGAAAAGTTTAATAATCCGGTAAAAAAAATTGATTGGGATTATATCTATAATAAATATCGTCACCTAGTTAATCGCATTAGTTCTCGTACTGAGCTCAATGATTTGCTCTGGGAAGTCTATGGAGAACTAGGCACTTTACATGCTTATGTAATGGGTGGTGACTATGATAATAAAGCATTCTACCCTATTGCCCGCTTAGGCTGTGAATTTGAATATGATAGTAACTATAAAGCCTATAGAATTAAGAATTTAGTCCAAGGTGATTATAATTTAACTGATCGTTCCAATCCATTACTGAATCCTGGGGTAAATATTAGAGAGAATGATTTGGTTTTTGCTATTAATTATCAACAATTGAGCAAAGATTATACTCCGGAGCGAGCCTTACTTAATGTAAGTCATAAACGACCTATTTTAATTGAAACTGCCTTTGCTAAAGGTAAAAACAAAAGAATTGTAAAAGTTGAACCTTTACCAAGCAGTAGAACTATGTACTACAGTCAGTGGGTAAAAAAGAACCAAGATTACGTTACTAAACATACTGATGGCAAAATTGGTTATATCCATATTCCTGATATGACCGCCTTTGGCTATAATGAATTTTTTAGATCTTACATGAACCAACTAAAAAAAGATGGGTTAATTATTGATATTAGATTTAATACTGGCGGGCATGCTTCAGGGTATATTTTAGATAAAATTAAACGGGAACTGATCGGTCATTTTGAGCATAAACAATTTGGCAAGTTTTCTTACCCTGATAATTCTTCTACTGGTAAAATGGTATTACTTAATAACCAATTCACTGCATCAGACGGCGATATTATGACCCATGTATTTAAAACCTATAAATTAGGACCGGTCATTGGTATGCGCACTTGGGGCGGTATTATAGGAATTGACTTTAATGGATATCTTCCGGATGGCGGAATTACTTCTCAACCTGAATATTTAATGAAATTTTTTAATGATGATTATAAAATTGAAAATTTTGGTGTAGAACCTGATATCGAGGTAGATATAACCCCAATGGATTATAAAAATAATAAAGATCCACAATTAGATAGGGCAATTCAAGAGATTAAAGCTATTGTAGATAGCACAACAAAATGATCTAAAAATTGTGTATATCTAAAGGATTTCAAGAAGTAGCATAAGGAAATATTGACCAAGCAGCACGCCAATGTATAAATATTTGAGCGTGCTGCGGCTAACACATATTTAATAAAATCTACTTTATGAAAATCACCCTAGATTGCTTATCATTATTTTTAAGATTCTATACAACCTAAACTTTTAGCATAATCAAAAATATAAGAATCTTAGATCGTATAAGCATTGCTTAGCCTACCCAACTTTATAGTTAAGAGGAAGTAAAGCAATAATCACAACACGCTAAACTGAGTTATTAAATTTAGAGAAAACTTTTCTGAAATATATTATTTTCCCAAAGAAACATTAGGCTTCTTTCAAAACCGTGAAAAAAGAGAAGTTTTTAGAAAAAATACAGATGAGGAGAGCAGAGCTTATTTAACATCAATTAGCAACAAGACTTAATATAATATTAAAATTACCTTTTATGCTTAGTTTTATAAGCAGGATAGCTAAATAATCTAATTGATATGATGCTTATCTAACCTTATCACTTTTTTATTATCTATTAAACTAACAGAACAATGTTCATGCAATCAAAATAACCCACGAAACTATGAGAAGCTTGCTGAGTAAGTTTGATTTTGTATATCTTGATCTTGGTCTTGATTGCGTGGATTTCTTTTCATTATAAGAGAGGTTTTGCTTTTTTTCGTTGTCTCCTGTGCATCTTTTATCAATACTTGCAATTTATCTTTAATAGTTTGATCTATATTATTTCTATCTGTATAGGCAAAATTTGCTAATAATTGCCATGTTTCTCTTACATGATGATTATAATGAAGGTAAGCACCATTTTCTGCTAATAAAAGTACTACATTCCAATGATGTCTTCTGGCAGCACACATAATTGGTAATATATTATTTTTATCTTTAGTATTAACAAATTTAATATCTGACTTAAAAGAATCTAGTAACTTCTTTATCAATACTATATCCCCTCTGAAGGCTGCATAATGTAACACATTACGTCCAAAAGAGTCTGTTTGGTTAATCAGTTCTTCTCTAAATTCATTAGGTATTAAATCTACCAAGCTTGCTAGCAATAAATTATACTCATAAAAAGCCGCCCAATGCAGAATATTCCACTTAAATTCCCTATTTTTTGATAATATACTTTCTTTAATTTCAGGAGTAGCTTTAGCAATAAGCTGATTAACCGCTTCAATAAGCTTAAATAAGTTTTCATTATCTACATTTACTCCTAAAAGCTTTTTACTTACCTGATAATCTGTAGTATTAGGCATATTTCTTCCTTTTAATAATTTAATTAACAAACCATATAGCTTCAAAAATATATTTTTAATAATATATTTGATTATTTATATGCACATTTAAATTTTTATATTTTTTGAGATTCTACGGCTAATAATAAATATTATTGTTATTAATTTAAATAAGATTGCTAAAATAATATTGTCATCTAAATTTTTTGCAAAAAAAGTTGAAGGAATAGCTTTAGGTATATAGCTTTCAAGCACTGCTTCATGGTTTAATTTAGTAAAAGATATTATCTTTCCATATGCATCAATTACCGTTGATATACCCGTATTGGCTGCTCTTACTAACGGCAAACCTAACTCCACAGCTCTTAACCTACTCATATGAAAATGATGATAAGGTCCAAAACTATCACCGAACCAGCCATCATTAGTAATATTAATTATTAAATCATATTTAACATTTGGATTTAAATTATGTTTAGGAAAAATGGCTTCATAACATATTAATGGTAAAATAATAAGATTATCAAGAATAAGGTATGAATTCTCACTACCAGGAGAATAATCGATTTGCCCAGGAGTTACCTTATCAATAGGCAATATATCTCTAAAAGGTATGAACTCACCAAACGGAACTAATTTAGTTTTATTGTATATCTTATGTTCTAAATGATTATTGGTAGAAAGGATGTACAAACTAGTCCATAAATTTAATATCTCATTTTGCACCATATTAACTTGAATGGCGCCAGTTAATAAATAAGAATTTGCCGGTAGATTGTTAATAATAAACTTTTTAAGGTCAGCAAATTGATTAAGTGCATAAGGAACAGCTGATTCCGGCCAAATAATAATATCATTAACTCTAGCATTCGCCTTAGTTAAATGAATATGTTTAATAAATTCTTGATATTTTCGCTGCTCATCCCATTTGAGTTCTTGCTTAATATTCGCTTGAATGATCTTAACTGATTTATTAGTAAATTCGGGGAACGCCGGCAATCTATAATACCCAAAGATATATATAGCAGCCATAATCAGCACAGCACTTAATAATTTATATAAAGAATTATGAATAATAGCATAATAAAGAATAGTACCAATTAAGATACTAACAAAGCTAAGAATATATATTCCTCCAAAGCTTGCTATCTGAATTAGTTCATCATTAAAAGCTAAGCTATATCCTATTAAGTTCCAAGGAAAACCAGTTAATATTTTGGCCCTTAAAATTTCACAAATTACAAAAATAGCAGGAAAGCCAATAATAACACCTAAAACATTACCTTTATGCACAAACTTCTTAGCTATAAAGGCGGCAAGCGCAGGATAAATGGCTAAAAACCCTGGCAAAACAGTTAAAGCAAATGGAATCATCCACCAAAATTTTTCCAGTTCAATCACTAATGAATAACATATCCAATAACAATTCCCAATAAAATGCCCTAAAGAAAGCATCCATGCTTTTTGAAAAAGCGGAAGTAATGCATCATTATGCTCAATAATATAAACTAAAGTAACGATATATAAAATAATTAGCGGATAGATAAATAAGGGGGCAAAACCAAATGATGATAAAATTCCTACTACTATAAGACTAAGATAAGAATATAAATTATTATTATTTAAAAAACTAAGGAGTTTAAACATATTGAATGTATTTAGAGTTAAATTTAGTGATAAATCTCTTATGAAACTAAACATAAAAGGTAACTTTAGTATTAAATTAAGTCTCGGACCTCATTTATTGTTAAATAAGCTTCGTTCCTCATCTACATTTTTCCTAAAAACTTCTCTTTTCTCACGGTTTTGAAAGAAGCCTAATGGATTGTAACGTCATAGAACTTATAGTACAACTATATTTAAAAAGTAATCATAAAAAACAAGCCAGCAAGAAATAATACTTAAGTGAGAGAAAGCTAAAGAGCAAAAAGCTGCAGAGATTAAGAAAGTTATTTGCAAGCTTGCCAATCAGATTTTTTAATTCGATATAATATATGAGGTGATAATCTGTGCTCCTTTGGAATTTTAGGATGCTTAAAATCACTATTAGAATCACGCTTCATTCCCAGCTTTTCCATTACTCTTATTGATCTTTGATTTGCTGCTACAGTAAAAGCTAATATTTCATTTAGATCAATTTTATTAAAACCATAATCTAAGCAAGCTCTGGCACCTTCAGTAGCATAACCTTTACCCCAGTGTTTAGAAGATAATCTCCAGCCAATCTCCACGCATGGAGTAAAATTAGCTTTAAAGCTAGGAACGTTTAAACCAATAAAGCCTATTAATTCTCCTCGGTTTCTTCAATCATAGCTGCCCATAATCCAAAATTAAGCTGGTCGGTAGCCTGGTTAGCTTCTTCAGTAAAAGTTTTTGATACATTAATATCCATTGAACCTCTAAGATACTCAATTACCTTAATGTCTTGATTAATACGCATAAAAGGTTCTATATCTGTATCAACCCACTTGCGTAAAATAAGTCTTTCAGTTTTTATCATATTATATATCCTCTAAACTTTATATCAATCCTCAAAATATCGAGCTATCCATATTATCTTCGAAATATCAACATGGGGATAGAATACTCCTAACATAGCACCAATCTCTCATTCTTTGATGACTATCGCCTGTAAGTTTAACTACTAAAGGACTATCTACTTTAAGATTTTATACAATTCACTAATATTAGGATGCAGGATCTATTATAATCAATTCAGGCGTAAAATCACCATGAATAAGTACTTTTTGCTTGCTTGTTATAAGTAATTCATTACATAAATTTTGAGGTTTTTTAAGATACCCATCTGGCAAGCCTAAATCTTATCCATCACCTATATAAAAAATTTAGTTAACTAATACTATTACAAAATTTAAATTCCTTGAATTAATAGCTGGCTTAATTTGAATGTCCGAACCATTTTTTTTACTGATAGCTCCTATTAATATTCCTGAAGGAAAATTATCAATTTCAGCACTAGTAAAAACAAGCTCTCCTTCTTCAATACTATTATCTTCTGGAATATATTCAAGGTTAAGGGTTTCAAACCGCTCGCCAACTGCTACGCCCCTTTCACGGCTTTTTTCCGTTATTACAGGAATTCTAGAATTAAAATCAGTTACTAACAATACTTTAGCAAAGTTACTTCCTACTTCAATTATCCTTCCTACTAAACCATTATTATGCAGGACTATTTGATTTTTCTTTATACCATCTTCTTCGCCACCATTTAAGTATAAAATCTTATTAAAAGAATTATCTACTAGATATGCAGCGCGCACAGTTTTAAATTTAAACTTTTTGTCAGCAACCGCATTTAATAATTTTTGTAAATCTTTATTTTCTTGATCAAGATGCTTAGTTAGCAAATAGTAATATTCCAGTTTATGTTTTTGTTCTCTTAAATACTTATTTTCTTTATTTAACTTAGATAAATCTTTAATAAAGCCAAACGAATCATAAACTGTTGAAAAACTATTATTGATTATTCCCACCGGGGTAGCAAGCTTATCAGTGACACATTTTTTAACAGCAAGGTAGGTGCCTTGATTAGAGGCATCTAGGTATATTACCAAAACAATAAGCAGGCTAAGAATATAAGCCCATAGCTTTTTAAAGTATAAGCTTAATACTCTCCAATACCTACTTGTTAAGAAAAACATATAATAATATTATTTAATCCTGTTTAAACAAAACATGTTGTAGCTTTTTCATATTTTCAAGCACTTTACCAGTGCCAATGGCTACACAAGATAATGCATCATCAGCTACAAATACCGGTAAACCTGTTGCATCTCTTAATACTATATCAAGATTTTTGAGTAATGAACCACCACCAGTAAGCACAATTCCCTTATCCACAATATCAGATGACAGTTCAGGAGGAGTGCATTCCAATGCAATTTTAACCGCTTCAACCACCTGGCTTACAGGCTCCACTAAACTTTCAGCAATTTGATATTCATTTAAAGTAATTTCTTTAGGCACGCCATGAATAAGATCTCGTCCTTTAATTTCCATTGATTTACCAATGCCATCTTCTGGAACACAAGCTGCGCCAATAGTTTTTTTAATTTTCTCAGCTGTTGACTCTCCAATCAGCAAATTATGATTACGCCTAATGTAAGATATAATGGCCTCATCCATCTTATCCCCACCTACTCTTACTGAGCGAGCATAAACTATACCACCTAACGATAATACCGCCACTTCAGTAGTACCGCCACCAATATCTACAATCATTGATCCTGTAGGTTCCGTAACGGGCAAATCAGCTCCAATTGCCGCTGCCATTGGTTCTTCAATTAAATATACTTCACGAGCACCAGCAGATTCTGCTGCATCCTGAATTGCTCTTCTCTCCACTGGAGTTGAACCGGAAGGTACACAAACAATAATTAATGGACCTGTAAAGCTTCTACGATTATGCACCATACGAATAAAGTGCTTAATCATTTCTTCAGCACCTTTAAAATCAGCTATGACCCCATCTTTAAGCGGTCTAATTGCTTCAATTTCAGCTGGAGTTCTTCCAAGCATCATTTTAGCTTGATGTCCAAAAGCATAAGGTTTAGTAGTGCCGTTTTCTTTATATAATGCAACTACAGAAGGCTCGTTTAAGACCACCCCTCTACCTTTAACATAAACTAAAGTATTAGCGGTTCCAAGGTCAATTGCCATGTCACTAGACATGAAGCCAAGAAGTTTAGAAAACATTGAGATGCTCTTTAATAATTTTTAACTTGTTTTAATAATATAAAAGCGCTTTAATTTTATCACAAGCATTTTATTTTTATAGAAAAATTAATTTTTATGAGCAGTTTAACTAATTTTTACGAATCTTTAATTATCGGCATCGTTCAGGGGCTTACTGAATTTTTACCTATATCTTCTACTGCACACATCAATTTGCTAGGCAGCCTGCTTGGTTCAAGCATTTCAACGCAATTAATTTTTGAAACTTTTTTGCATTTTGGAAGCCTATTCGCTTTAATTTTTTTCTATCGGCAAAATATTTTAAGTATCTTAAAAAATTTTTATGTTAAAAATCATCCTGATCAAAAGTTATTTTTAAAATTAATTGTGGCATTTCTACCAGTAGTTATTATTGGCGGGCTATTCGGCTCACAATTAAAAGCTATTTTTACCGAAGAAATTATACCTCTAAGTCTTATTATAGGAGGAATAATTATGATTATAGTTAATCTGTTTGCTAAAAAGAACCACCATCTAAGTGGAAATATGTATAATTTAAGCTTTACTCAAGCTTTAACTATAGGTATAGCACAAACAATTGCTATTATTCCAGGCGTATCCAGATCAGGTGCCACTATTACCACCGGAGTAATAGCTGGACTTAGTCCTATACAGGCATTTGATTTTTCTTTTTTACTGGCAATACCCACTATTTTTGCAGCAAATTGTTATAGTTTAACTAAAGAAATTAATCATTTTAACAGCTCATTAGTAGTAATATCATTATTTGGCGCATTTGCTGCGTTCATATTTAGCCTTCTCAGCTTTAAATTAGCTAGGAAAGCTTTTATAAAATTTAAATATACTTTAGCTTGCTTTGGAATTTATCGGATTGTTCTAGCTTTATTTTTATAAAGTACTTATTTATTGATCAAATGAAAATTTAACATTCATTAGGTTAATTTTATATTAATCTTATTATTTGGCTTTATCAAAATGTTATATAACGATATAATCAAAATAAATACCCACCCATTACATAACTAATATTCAAAAACTACTATTCAAAATAGGATTTGATTATGGCACTTTATTCAGACGCAACCAAGCAACGAATTGCTCCTTATATCAACACATTAATGTTATTTTCTTATGAGCTAGAAGATTTTGGCACACCTGAAATAAATAATAATAGTGAAAAAATAGAGTGGCTTATTTCACAAGCAAAAAAGATTATTGATAATGAACCTATTGATAATAACCTCCCTCTTTCTGAAATCTTATCTTCTATTAAGTCATATTATCTTACGCCAAGCAATTATAATAGATTAGATGAATTTTGCAAAGGACCTTGCGGTGAAACCATAGTAAACAATGGCATAGTTAGAGAAATCTTAGCTGAGGCTTTAATAAGAAATATTATATTCTTACGCCGAAAGGAAGCAGGAGATTTAAATGTATTAAACGATGAGGCTATTGAAAAAGAATTTGCTAACTTCATATTTAGCATTCAGGAAAACCAAGATAATCCTCAACAAGCTGATAATTATCAATACGTTATTAATCGTGCATTTACCGCAGAAGAGCAACAATTTTTAACTCAAAACCAACTTTCTACTGACAATGTTAATAATTACATTGGGAATTTTAGAGATAATAACATTTTTAACACTAGGGTGAATAATAATTTATTTAGGGACTTAGCCCGAAGAGATTCAACTATTCAAGATAATTTAGCGCATCTCTCCCATATATTTTCATTACTTGCGGCTTTTGATAATACTAAAATTTCTAAGTTTTTAGCTAAATTACATAATAGTAACATTTTATATTTAATGCTGCTAAGCAAGATCATAACCACCGCAATTTTTACAGGAATTATATTAACTCAACCTTGGATTAATGCTTATAAATACTTAAAGGGACAATGCAGGTTTATAGATATATTTAGACCATTTAAACTTTTAATTATATATATTAAATTGGGATATATAAACAATACTATCGTTACATTTGATAGTGTGTTCATAAGAACATGTAAAATTATACTTTTAACATTATTTAACTTCACCTGGTTTTCATTAACACCCTTTCTAGAAATTCCATACGCTATATTTAAATATGGTTTTATATTTGGGATTAAGCATAACTTAAACGATTTAATTTTAAATATTAAGCACCATGGATTTTGTAATAAAGGAAATTTAATTCATTTAGCCCGCGCTTCTAAAGCCGCAGCCTTTTCGTTAATACCGACTGTTGTTACCTTATCCAGCATCTACTTTAAAGGTAATAAAAATTTACTTTTAGGAATGAAAGAAGGCCTATTACTAACATTAAATTATGCAGGATCATTAGTTTTATTAAGCTTGAGCATACTTGGTGGTGGAATTGCTATAGAAGAATCATTAAACTGCTTGAACAGGACAGCAAGCCTCAATAAAGGGGTATTATGGGCAGGATTTATTACCGACGTATTAAAAAATATGTACAGCTTATTAGATAACAATACTAAATATTATTTATCATACCTCCAACCATATTATGAAGGTGTTGAAAATGATTATCCGGCAGATGCTCAGCATTTTACCGCTCGCCCTCTACAGTTTATAAACAATATAAATCATGGTCTACATAATGAAGAGCAAAATAATGCTACAATATTTGGTTTAAATATTTTAACTCAACGAAATGAACAAGCACAGCTTAATAGATAGGATAGCTATATTTTAGTTAGGTCGCTAATTAAGAGGAATGCTTAATGTTTATACTGAAAAACGGCTCTATAAAAATTGGGGCCGTTTTTTTATATAACTTTTCTCTTATGCTAAAATAGCAAGTCTTTATTTACGTTAGCTACTTAGGATTACTAAGTAAAAAATCTCCCTCACCTCTAACTTTTGCTTTGCCGTCTTTAAAGATAATTTCGTAACTCTTATTAGGTACAATACAGCTTTTGCTTGAAATTAAGTTGCCATCTAAGTCTTTAACTATTGCAAAACCTTTTTCTAAAATTTTGTTATAATCACTAGCTTTAAGCACACTCTCAATTACTTCAAGCCGATGAGCTAACTTTTGGAAATATTGGGAAGCATAATGAGGTATATTAATCTCCACTTTATCTAATGTAGATTGTTTCTGCCATAAGTGGTTGCTAAGCAAGCTTGGTCCTATGTTTGCTGATTGCTTAGTTAAAAACTGAGAGAGGCTATGAAGCTTATTTTGGCATAAAGCATCAATCCTAGATTTAATTAGTGCTATCTTGCTCGCCAGCTCATCAATAATTTGCGAAGGATGCTTTAGTTTAGCAGCAATTAATACCAAATTATTTTCAAGGCTATACAGCTTGCTATCAAAAATGTTAGCAGCATTAACTAGCAAATGCTTGAGATGCCTTTCAATCTCTATTTTAACCGGGGTAGCAAATTCAGCAGCAGCCGTAGGGGTTGGAGCCCGTTTATCAGCTACAAAATCAAGCAAAGTAAAATCTGTTTCATGACCAATGGCTGAAATAATAGGAATTTTAGACTCAAAAGCAGCTCTCACTACCCCTTCATCGTTAAAACCCCATAAGTCTTCAATAGAACCGCCGCCACGTGCAATTATTAAAGTATCAAGTTTAAATTTGTCCGCGTCATTAGCAATCCTAATGGCTTTAATTACTTGTCCAGGACAATCTTCCCCCTGAACTGCTACCGGGAATACAATGATATCACAAGGAAAGCGCTCAGCAATACGATGAAGAATATCTTTTATTACCGCTCCTTTAGGAGATGTAATAACTCCAATAGCTTGAGGAAACTTAGCTAAAGGTTGTTTATGCCGTTCCTCAAACAATCCTTCTTGAGTGAGTGCTTCTTTTCTTTTAGCAAGTAGTGCCATTAATGCACCAATCCCACCTAAAGTAACATTTTCAACAATCATTTGATATTTAGATTGCCCAGGAAAAGTAGTTAAAGAACCGGCACATATTATTTCCATGCCTTCTTCTAATTTCACTCCCAAAGAATTGACTTTAGCACGCCAGCAAATTGCATTTAGGACGGCACCCTCGTCTTTTAAAGAGAAATAAGCATGGCCAGATGCAGCAATTTTTAATCCAGAAATTTCTCCTCGTACCTTTACATAAGAAAATGAAGTATCGATAGTTTTTTTAACTAGATTGGAGAGCTCAGTTACGGTAAGTTCCGGATTGTTAGTGAAGCTTCCTTGGTTAGTTAGATCGTTAGATAATTTCATTGTAATAAATCTTAATCGCTTGCTAGGTTAAAAGTGAGTTTTACCGTAGTACCAATTCCCACTTCACTATCAATATGAAATTTTCCGTTCATAAGTTCAACAAGTTTTTTACTTAAAGGTAAACCAAGCCCTGTACCGTCATATTTACGCGCGTGTTTACTATCTACCTGCCCAAAGGGAGACAATACCTTAGCTATATCTTTAGCTTCAATACCAATGCCACTATCACGCATTACAATTTGTACCTTGCCCTCATCAGTTTGAGATTCAAGAGATACTTCAATAGTTCCATTCTCAGGGGTAAACTTAACTGAATTGGAAAGTACATTTAAAATCACTTGTTTAAGTCTTTTCGGATCAGCAAAAATTGTAAAATGCTTATCTGCTGTTAAATCACTTAAGTTAACCTTTGCTTCTTGCGCTTTAGCAATCATGATCCTTAAACATTGCTTAACCATTTTGGTGGCGTCTACTTGTATATTTTCAACTATCAACTTATCTGCATCTGCTTTAGAGAAATCTAAGATATCATTAATGATAGACAATAAATGAGTACCAGAGGCATGAATATCATTACCGTATTCTTTATACTGCGGTACCCCTACGGCTCCTAATGCTTCAGTTTTAATTATTTCAGAAAAACCAATAATAGCATTCAGAGGAGTTCTAAGCTCATGGCTCATATTAGCTAGAAATTGTGATTTTTGCCTACTAGATTTTTCAGCTTCAACCTTAGCTAACTCTAATTCTTCATTAGTTTGAATTTGCTTTACTATAATAGACTGCAATTTAGCTGAATAAGCGCCTAAAATTACAAAAATTGCCGTAATAACTACCGAAATGATCAGCGCATAAATTATTTGAAAATTAAACAAGAAATTCCATGTTCCTGTAATATTATAATAACCATCTAAAAATGCTGTCAGTTGATTGTTTACTATCAGCGGCGTAACCAGATGAATAAAATAACCTTGATTGGTAAAAATTATTCCAAGATTAGCTTTACCCTTAACAATTGATTCCTGAAGAAGATCATGATTTTTAAAA
This sequence comes from Rickettsiales endosymbiont of Stachyamoeba lipophora, assembly GCF_003932735.1. Taxonomy (NCBI): domain Bacteria; kingdom Pseudomonadati; phylum Pseudomonadota; class Alphaproteobacteria; order Rickettsiales; species Rickettsiales endosymbiont of Stachyamoeba lipophora. Next base: position 180,798 of record NZ_CP033611.1, read on the forward strand.
TTAGCTACCCCCACACATAGCACGCGCTGTTGTAAGGTGCTTGGTAAAATTACTATATTCTCAACACCATTATTAGAAATAACTTTAGCACCGTTTTTAGTTAAAATAGCAATGGGTTTAAAATCCATATTTTTAGTTAAAAGATAAAAATATTGCTCTAAAAGAGGATAAAATACTTTTTTGTCCGCAGAAGAAGTTTCAGTCTCTTTTAAGACTCCTTCATAAATTTTGTTCCAGATATTGCTATTAAAGTTATCACTTAAGTTATTAAATTGATTAGAGGTTTTAAGCACAACTAGATTGCTAAGCGCCTTATCACGCAGATAAGCCCCCATTAAGAAGGCTATCATAAAAGTTGTTAAAAAAACTAATAGTGCAACTGTAAATCTTGGCATTTTATTTCTTAATTTAGAATCTCATCATGTTTATAATTTGTATATACTCACTTTAACTGATATAATAATTACATCATCTTTTATAATTTAAATCAAGCCTTTAACTTTTTAACTAATTAACATTACTTATATGCATATACCAGCTCAGTTCAGCGAGTATAATAAAGCTATATTGAATGCTTCATTATCAGCTTTTTTTTATGGATTAATGGCTTTTTTTATAGTAAAGCTTCATAAGCATGCCATTCCAGTTGAAGTAGTATTATTTTGGCGTTTCGCTTTAGCAATTATAGTAATTATAGCATTAAAGCCTACAGTTACCTTGAATTTATTAAATTATCATAATCCACAATATTTAAAATTGTTTTTTATTAGTTTAATATTTTTTACCGGTTCTTCCTTTTTCTTTTTTAAATCAGTGGTTTTGATCGGCTCAGGGTTGGCTATCACTATTTTCTTTCTGTTTCCAATTTTTGTAATTTTTTATGAATGGCTAATCAACAAGCAAAAAATTCATATAGATATCTTTATCTCTATGGTTATTATGTTGGTTGGCTTAACTTTAATTCATGATAACCATTCAGGTTCAAACAAAAGTGATTTAGGAGTAGTCCTAGCAATTTGTAGTGGGTTTTGCTATGGATCATATATTTTTCTTTCAAAGAAATTTACCTCTCAAGTTAATTCATATAATGCTTCTACAGTCATTTGCCTGAGTAACACCATTGGTTTTCTAATATTAAATTTAATTTTAGGACATCAATTATTCGGCAATTTTGATCTAAGCATATGGGGTCATCTTTTTGGCATTTCATTTTTTTCGACGGCGCTTGCTTTATTATTTTTAATCAAAGCATTGGCAGTACTCTCTGCTACTAAAGTATCAATTTTAACCATGCTAGAACCAGTAGTAACTATTATTATAGGTACCGCTCTCTTAAACGAAAAAATGAGCAAGGATCAAATAGTGGGTACATTATTAATTTTAATCAGCAGCCTTATTGTTACCCTTTCATCACGATTTAAAAAAATTAAAACATCCTGATAAATGTAAGAAAACCCTAGCTAAAATCACTATTATTATTAAGCTAATCAACCATTTTAATCACCATCAAGGCAGATTAAAGGTTGTAACCATCATCTTTTTATTATACCTTACTTACCCATAGCAATTTAGTTTTTAATTTTATTTAGTAATTTAAAATGATTATTACCTTATCAATCTTAAGCAATTAAAGGATTAATGAACATAATTACTCATCAGAAAGCATATAATAAAGCTTTGTTATATGCTTTGCTCTCAGCTTTTTTCTATGGTTTAATGGCTTTTTTTGCAATTAAACTTCATCAAAAAAACATCCCGGTTGAAACAGTTTTATTTTGGCGTTTTGCTACTGCGATAATTATTTTAATATTATTTAATCCTAAAAAAATATTAAATGTAAAATGTTATAAAGATAAACAATATTTAGTTTTACTATTCATTAGTTTGATTTGTTTATCGGGATCGTCATTTTTATTTTACACTGCTGCAACCTATATTGGCTCGGGGCTTGCCATCACTATTTTCTTTTCCTTTCCACTTTTTGTTATTGCTTATGCACGTATTATCGATAAGCAAAAAATTCAAAAAGACGTATTTATATCAATTATTTTAATACTAACAGGTCTTACACTTATCCATGAGAATAACGGACCCAAAACTAATCATGGAGATTTAGGAGTAATTTTGGCAATCATTAGTGGGTTTTACTTTGGGTCGTATATTTTCTTTTCTAAAAAATACGCCTCTAAAGTTGATTCATATAACGCTTCAACAGTAACATGTTTTGGTACTTTGATTAGTTTCACTGCCTTTAACCTAATCAAAGGCAATAATATCGCGTTAGCTTTTAATATAGAAATTTGGACTTATATATTTTGTATCGCCTTTTTTGTACTGCTCTTGCATTGGTATTTCTCATCAAATCTCTCAAAGTATTATCTGCTACAAAAATCTCTATTCTTACCATGATTGAACCTGTAATCACCATCTTAACGGGAGTACTGTTACTTGATGAAATAATGAGTAAGGAACAAATTGTTGGCATTACTTTAATTTTGCTAAGCAGCCTAATCACTAGCCTCTCTACAAGATTTAAAAGAAAGAAATCTATTGTATAATTTAATATAAATATAAAACTTTCTAAGTTGCATGGATAAAATTCTGTTCATATAATTTCAATATTATGCTCTCTTTAAAAAGTATTAAAAAGCTATTTTTAAGAATTATATTTAATTGCCTGAGAAAAATAAAAACCTTGCATATAATCTATCCCCATATCCATTAAGGTTTCAGCAATTTCTCGACTTTCAACAAACTCTGCTACAGATTTCATATTAAAATTCTGGCATATTTCTAACAGTACTTTAACAAAAAGCTGATTATTTTTATCTTTATGAATATTTTGAATAAATGATCCGTCTATTTTCACTACATCCACATTAAGCATTTGTAATTCTTTAAATGATGAATATCCTGCACCAAAATCATCTAAGGCCACATGGCAACCCAAAGCTTTAAGGTTATTAGTAAAAATGCTAGCACTGCTTAAATCACGCATTAGTGCAGTTTCAGTAATTTCTACAATCATGCGATTGCTCAAATTATCAAAAGATTTTACTATTTGGGAAATCTTATCCAAAATTTGAGTATGGTGTACTGAAATAGCCGATAAATTAAAAGAAAGCTTAAGATTGGGATTTGAAATCAGTTCTGAAGTCGCAAGAGTTACCACCAGCTCATCAATAAGATTAATAAACCCAAATTTTTCAGCAAGCTTAATAAAGGGCCCTACTGAAATTAGCTCATTGGACTTACTCACTATTCTCAGCAAACTCTCATAATACCCAATTTCGCCAGTTTTAGCATCAATTACCGGCTGGAATGCTAAAGTTAAACGGTTTTTTTCAATCGCCTGATGTAAATAATTCGCTTTCTTCATTTCATCTTGCAATTCATTTTGCATAATTTTTGCTTTTTCATATGAACAAAAATTTTGATATCCATCTTTCTCAGCAATCTTTACAGCAATATAGCAACGATTAATTAATTCAAATGGATTTAAATAATTGACAGCATTAAGCAGCTCACCACCAATATTAGTATGAAAATACACAGTAATCTGTTTTTTATGAAATCCAAAATTATGAATTTCGTTAAAAATTTGTTCAGCTCTAAGGTTTAAGTGTTCTAGATTACCACAATGCTCTATTATAACTAAAAATTTGTCACGGCTAATTTTTTGTATAATATAATGATCATCAATTTCGCCTAGGTATCTTAACAACTCTTCTACCAAGCTTTGAATCAATTCTTCGTTGTGTACCAACAACAAATCACAGTAATTTAATATATTTATCATTAAGAAGCCAAAGGAATGCCCCGTCTTCTTAGCATGTAATATAATATTTTCAATTAACTCAATGGATTGAGAAGTTATATCCTCCGCTTGAGGTAAAGGTTGAAAACTATTTAATTTAGGGTTATTGGTTGTCAAAGCCATTCAAATACACAAATATTATGAATTATAATCATCATTTTCACGCAGGTAATTTCGCAGATGTAATTAAACATCTTATTTTAATACATATTATAGAATATAATAAGTTAAAAAATAAACCAATTGTTTTTTTTGATTCACATGCAGGCCAAGGCATGTATAACTTAAGCGAACATGAGGCACTAAGAACAGGCGAGTTTATTACAGGCATTGCAAGCATAGTTGACAATCTAGAAAAAATTTCAGCCGAGTATAAAAAAATAATTTTAAAATTCAACCAGAAAGTGCAAAAACTCAACCAGAAAGTGCAGATTGATAAATATCCTGGTTCTCCAACCATTTTTGCCGAACTAATGGCCCCACAAGATAGACTGATACTTATTGAAAAATCTGAGAAGCATTTTACTAAATTAAAGCATAACTTATCAGCTTATAAGGATAATGATATTCAACTTCATCAGCGTGATGGTTTTAGCAGCCTGCCTTCCTTGCTACCTGGCCAAGAAAAAAGAGCAATAATTTTAATCGATCCAGCGTTTGAAGATAAAGGCGACTGGCAGCAAGCTAGTACCAATATATTAAAGTTACTCAAAAAATTTGCACAAGCTCAGATTATTATATGGTATCCTAATAAAGATGCTGATTTAGTTCATAGCTTTCAGCAGCAATTTGTTGGATTAGAAATAGAAAAGCTTGCTATTGATATTACTAACTTATCAATCCCTAATGATAAAATGAATAAATGCGGCCTTTTAGTGCTAAATCCTATTTACCAATTAGAAAATTTTATTGAAGTTATAAAAAATAATATTCCTCAATATAAATTAAGCTACTTTAAATTTTAATATAAATTTCTAAATTCTTTTGGTAATTTATAGCTGTTAGGTTTTACATAAGTATTTATTAGCTGATATTAGATATAAAAAAATACTATTTTTAAAAATGTATCAATAATAGGAAGAAAGATTAGTGCTATAAAAAATTATCTGGATTATTTAACACTTGCAAATGTTGCAATATATAGAAAAGCTGTAGAAAACTCTAGATATTTAATGGAAAGAAATTTTTAAATAAAAAATCCAGCTTATTTTACAGGAATTATGACTTCTAATTGGCAAAAAAACAATCAGCTTTTGCAGTCAGCAAAATTCAGAATAACCCTATGGTTACTGCAAGTTCTACAACCCATCTTATAAGCAAAAGGTTATTATATTCTCTGAGCTTTACTAAATAGCTTAAAAAAATTATCTGTAGTTATTTGAGCAACTTTTTCTGCTTCTATACCAAGTAATTTACTTAGACATTCCACAGTATGCTTAGTAAAACCCGGCTCATTACGTTTACCACGCATAGGGGTTGGTGCAAGATATGGAGCATCAGTTTCAACCAGCATCAATTCTAAAGGTACTTGAGCAATAGTTTGTTGTAAATCTTTGGCATTTTTAAAAGTAACAATTCCAGAAATAGAAATAGTAAATCCCAACGCTAAAACTTCGTTTTTTAAATATTCCGTTCCAGTAAAACAATGAATAATCGCTTTAAATGGTTTTTGTTCAAATTGCTCTTTTAATATTCTAACCGTATCTTCTTCTGCATCCCTGGTGTGCACAATTAAAGGTAAGCCGGTTTCTTGAGCAACTTTAATATGATTAATAAAATTCTCTATTTGCTTAATTTTATCAAACGGTTGATGGAAATAATCTAACCCCGTTTCACCAATACCAATGACTTTAGATAATTGGGTTTTTTCCAGCAACTCTTTAATACTTGCTATTCCCTCTTTTTCTACTTCACAGGGATGAACCCCAACAGATGCATAAATATGAGGATAGCTTTTTGCAATGTGATAAACTGTTTCAAACTCACTTAATTTAGTACAAATGCTCAGCATACATTTTACATCATTTTGTAAAGCTCGCTTGAGCATTTCTTGAAAGTCTTCCTGAAAATCAGGAAAATTTAAATGACAATGCGAATCCACAATATACATTTAAACAGCTTCCTCTATTCTTGGGAAAATTGGTTGAACTTCCTTAAGCAGCCCGCCTATTGGCAATAAATCTTCTAATTCTGAAAAATCGTTTGCCTCAACATTAAGTACTTCAAGCATTATTTGAGATAGAGTAGGCATAAAAGGTAAAAGCAATATTGCAATCTGCTTAATAATATTAATTAATACAAACAATACATGGGCCATTTTCTCAGGATTATCTTTCCTTAGGTTCCATGGTGCTTGTTCATCAATATAGATATTAGCTAAGTTGCCAATATTAACTACCACCTCTAAAGCATTATGAAACTCATAATTCTCCATAAAATTATGATAATTTTTTACTAGCTCCGCTACTTGTAAAAAAATAGGATCATGCTGCCCTTTAGGTATCCTAGATTCACAATTTTTATGAATAAATGATACTACTCGCTGCATTAAGTTGCCAAAATTGTTAGAGAGTTCACTATTTAAGCGTCTAATACAACTGGATTTTGAATAATTTCCGTCATTGCCGAAAGGGACTTCGCGTAACATAAAATATCTGGTTTGATCCAGTCCATAGATTTTGATCAACTCATAAGGATCAATAACATTACCAAGCGATTTAGATATTTTTTGGCCTTCATTAGTCCACCAACCATGAGCTATAATCTGTTTAGGAACCGGAAGATTTGCAGCCATCAAAAATGCCGGCCAATAAACAGTATGGAATCTTAAAATATCCTTACCCACCATATGAATTCCGGGCCAAAATTTTTTCATCAATTCTGTATCTTCAGGATAACCTAGAGCAGAAATATAGTTAGTTAAAGCATCAAGCCACACATACATAATATGCTTATCATTGCCAGGCACAGGCACGCCCCAATTAAAACTAGTACGCGAAACTGATAAATCTTTAAGCCCGGATTTCACAAAGCTAATAACTTCATTACGGCGTGCTTTAGGCCAAATAAAATCTGGGTTTTGCTCATAAAGCTCTAATAACTTATCTTGCCATTTAGACAGCGCAAAAAAATAACTAGGTTCTTCTACCCATTCTACTGGCGCTCCTGTAGGAGCCTTGCCATCAATAAGCTCGCTCTCTTGATAAAATGCCTCATCTCTTACCGCATACCAACCACTATAAGAATCTAAGTAAATATTACCGCTTTCAACTAATCTTTCCCATAGAAAGCTTGCAGCTTTTTTATGCCTTTCTTCAGTAGTTCTAATAAAATCATTATTGGATAAATTTAGAGCAATAGTTAAATCACGAAATTTCTGTGAATAAAAATCTGTGAACTCCTGCGGATCTTTATTATTTTTCAATGCACTAGAGGCGATTTTTTGGCCATGTTCATCAGTCCCTGTTAAAAAATACACCTCTTCATTTCTCATTCTATGATATCGGGCCAGAACATCGGCTGCCACAGAAGTATAAGCATGACCAATATGTGGTATGTCATTTACATAATAAATGGGGGTAGTAATATAAAAGTTATTCATAAACTTACTTGCCTAATCTGATTTAAAATTAAATATAAACAATGCTTATAATCTAAATTTGCATATTCTAAAGCTAAAAATTTCTTATTTATATCCTCCCACAGCTCTAGCTTATAAGCTATGGGTATATTTAGGTAATTCATGTTTTGTAAAAAATCTTTTTCACAACTTAAAATATATTTATTATCAAAAAACCCGAATAATAACCTCGAAAGTCGTAAGGTTATAAAATATAAAACTTTATTATTTACCTGAGTCAATTTGCTTATATCATTTAAACTCAAGTTTTGCAGGCTCTGTAATAATTCTTCATAAAATGATTTTATCTTAATCTCTTTAAAAGCTACCGCTTCACCTATTGAATTGTTAGTTAGCACTAAATACATCAAAGCTTCTTCTTCATCAAATCCAAGCTTTTCTACCAGAATGGTTTTAGCATAATCATGGTCGTTAAGAGCAAGCTTAATTTTAGCGCATCTTGAATTAATAGTTTCCAATACGGTATGCGGCTGATGGGTAATTAAAAATATAAATAAATTTTTTGGAGGTTCTTCTAATATCTTAAGCAAAGCATTAGCTGCATTTTTATTAAGAAAATCTATATCATCTATGATCACAATTTTTTTAGCAGAAATAGAACTAGTAATTCTAGCAAAGCCAATAATTTCTCTAATCTGCTCGATAGATATTTCTTTATCTTCTATTTTTTCTATTAGCTTAAAATCTGGATGGTTAGAAAGTTCAATATGAGCATTACTTTGATTAAATACTTCCTTAGCAATTAATTTTACTAAAGAAGCTTTACCAATTCCCTTTTTGCCTGTTATAATCCAACTGTTTATTTTTTGGTTATTTAAACAGTTATTAATTAAATTATACTGTTCTAAATAACAGTTTTTAAGCTCATTTTGTAAATTTATATCCATGAATAATCAGCAAACTATTAGTTTTAAAGAATATTACCTTAAACATTTAGAGGAAAATAACTTAAAGCAAGATGAATGGCAACTTGAAACAATAGAACAATTTGTAAAACTTACAGATGCACTAAAATATTATCTTACTTCAAAAAAATGGTTACATAAAATTTTAGCTGAAAAAAAACCTCAAGGAATTTATCTATTTGGTAGTGTAGGACGCGGGAAAACATTAATTGGTTCACTTTTTGCTAAATATTTAAATGCTTGCAATGCTGCTTCCATTCTATTTATCCATTATCATGCTTTGATTAAATTGATTCATGAACAAATCCACCAACATAAGACAACTTCTCCTCAAATTGATCCTGTACTAGCTACTGCAGAATTCTTAATTAATCAGTATAATCTCATTGTTTTAGATGAGTTTCAAATTTTAGATATTTCTGACGCTATGATTCTCCTTAGGATATTTGAAAAGATTTTTAACTCTAAATCTATAATGGTTTTTACTTCTAATCGTGAACCAAGTGATCTATATCATGACAGCTTTGGAAGAGAGCATGTTAGCAAGCTTATTAGCTTAATTCGTAACCATCATACAATCTTATCTTTGGATGGAGAACAAGATTATCGTCTTCAGAAAACGCTTTCCGCACAGGAATTATTTTATACACCTAATGATTCAGAGAACAATCAAAAAATTGATACAATTATTGAAAACTTAACTGAAAAAAAGACTTTAAAAGCAGCTAGTTTAAAAGTATTTGATAGAAATATAAATTTTCAAAAAACTCTTAATCAGTTATTAATCACTGATTTTGATGAGCTATGCAGGCAACATTTTAGCCAAAATGACTATATTGAGATTTGTAAACATTTTAAAATCATCATAGTAAAAAATGTGCCTAAACTCTCTACTGAAATGCATAATGAAGCTAAACGATTTCTAATGTTTATTGATCAAGCGTATATTCATCAAGTAATATTAATTCTTAGTCTTGAATGTGCAATAAATCTTCTTTATACAGAAGGAAAAGGAGCATTCGAATTTGCCAGAACAATTTCCAGGCTTTACGAAATGCAAACACGAAACTATATTAATCACAAATTATAATTTAAGGCGCGTTAATGAAAATTATTCTAGCTCAACCACGAGGATTTTGCGCAGGGGTCGAAAGAGCAATAGATATAGTTGAACAAACCATACAAAAATATGGCCCTCCAGTTTATGTAAGACATGAAATAGTACATAATAAATATGTAGTTGAAGACCTTAGAAAAAAAGGGGCTATCTTTGTAGAGGAAATTGATGAAATTCCAACAGGTGCTATAACGATTTTTAGCGCTCACGGAGTATCTGAAATGGTTGAGATTAACGCCAATCAAAGAAAATTAGATGTTATTGATGCCACATGCCCGCTTGTTACTAAAGTTCATAGAGAAGCTCAAAGCTTAGAAGCTATGGGCAGACAAATTATTATGATAGGACACACCAATCATCCTGAGGTAATCGGCACTTCTGGTAGAGTAACCCAGGAAGTTACTTTAGTTTCGGGGTTAAGTGATGTAACGCAAATAGAAGTTAAAAACCCAGACAACCTAGGTTATATTACGCAGACAACTTTAAGTGTAGATGAAACCAGAGAAATTATTGATGCCTTAAAACAGCGCTTTCCTACAATTAAAGGACCTGATTTAAAAGATATTTGTTATGCCACCCAAAACCGACAAAATGCAGTAAGAGAGCTATGTAAAGATATCGACCTACTGTTAGTAATTGGTTCAGAAAATAGCTCAAACTCTAATAGACTGTGTGATTTAGGTAATGAGCTAGGTGTAAAAAGCTATCTAATTAATACCTATCATGATATTAATTCTCAATGGATTCTTAGCAGTAAAAAGGCTGTTGGTATTACCGCTGGTGCTTCTGCCCCTGAACAATTGGTTGAGCAAGTGATTAGCCATATTCTATCTATTAGCAATATGGAGGTTACCACTATGAGTGGCGTAGAAGAAAGTATGAAATTTAAATTACCAAAAAAATTATTAGAAGCAGTTGTATAATGAGTATTAGCCATTTCACTTCATTTTTATCAGGTATTTTAGGCTTTTTTGGCTACTTTATTGCTGTTTATAGAATAAGATACCAAACGTCTCCCTCACGTAAGAGCGTTTCTCAGTTAAAATATTACGGGTATATAACCTTTCTATATACTACTCTCGCTGCAGTAGTAGGTTTACTGGTTGCTTATTATGCCGAAGGCGCAGCTTCTCATAAATTAATTAAATATCTACCTATAAATTTGAGCTTTATAACATTAATATTATGCATATTTAGCTTGAATCGTTCATTTAATGCTCAATTTCATTTAGAGAAATGGTTTAAAATATTTATTCTAAGTATAAGCTCTATAAGTATACTGGGAGTAATAGCCACAATTGGCATTATACTTAATTATAGTTTACAGTTTTTTGCAAAAGTAAATTTTTTTGATTTCTTATTTGGCCTCACCTGGAATCCCACTATGGCGGATAAGGATTTATCACACGCTTTTGGTATTATGCCTCTACTATTTGGAACTTTTTATATTAGCGCTATTGCAATTGGATTTGCAGCCCCTATAGCTATTAATGCAGCCATTTATCTTAGTGAATATTCAGGGAAAAAAGTAAGAAACCTGCTAAAACCCGCAGTAGAAATGCTAGCTGCTATTCCTTCAATAGTTTATGGGTATTTAGGTTTAATATATATTTCCCCTGTTATTAAAATTATCGGGGAAACAATCCATCTTTCTGCTACCACTGAAAATACTCTTTCGACTGGTTTACTGATCGGAATGATGATGATTCCAATGATTATGTCTTTAAGTGATGATGTCATTAGAAGTATTCCTAAAGATTTAAGATTTTCCGCTTTGGCGCTTGGTCTTACTAAACACGAAACTATTAAAAATGTAATTATACCCGCAGCAAAGCCAGGAATCTTAGCAGTAATTATCTTAGCTATTTCACGAGCTGTTGGCGAAACGATGATTGTTATAATGTGCGCAGGTTTAAATTCAGAAATTAAAGTAAATCCATTTCAAGCAGTTTCTACCTTTACCGCGCAGATTACTAATTTACTGATAGGAGATGATGCATTTGATAGCCCTAAAACTTTATCTGCATTCGCACTTGCGCTTATCTTAATTATATTTACTATGACGCTCAACTTAATTGCTAATAAAATTGTAAAACATTATAAAGAGAAATATGGCTACAATTTCTAATTTATCCAAACGTTATCAAAAACAGCGCAAATTTGAGCGAAAAATTAAATTATCACTCTATTTTATTATGCTTGTCCTTGTTGTTATGATGGGTACTATTTTTATTAATGGGCTTAGTGGATTTTCTTCATATTATCTTAAAATTGATTTACCGGATCAGGAACTGAAAAATTTAACCGAAGAACAGCTCCTTACTTATAATTTTACCCCAGAGGAATTACCAATAATCCAAAGGATTTTAGGGCACAATCAACTCAAAAGATTGCTTAAAGGTAACCTTGGAATTAAGACTAAATATGAGCTTAAACTTACTGATAATATGCCGTCCCTAACCAGAGAACATGTAGAGATAAAGAAGCTATATAAGTCTTTTAAGAGCCAGAAAAGAATTATCAGAAAAATCAATTTTGATATTATTATTAATAATGATTCACGATATCCTGAAAATACTGGATTGCTTGGCTCAATTACCGGATCATTACTGACAGTAATGGTAGCATTACTAATTAGCTTGCCAATTGGGGTGATCACAGGCATTTATCTTGAAGAAATTGCAAAAAACAACTGGTTAAAAAACCTAATAGAAGCCAATATTAATAATCTTGCAGCCATACCCTCAATTATTTATGGGCTGCTAGGATTAAGTATTTTTATAGCTATTTTTCATATACCCAGGTCTTCCGCATTACTTGCTGGATTATCTATGAGCATCATGACCTTACCACTAATTATTATCAGTACTAGGCAATCATTAAAGGCAATTCCCCAAAGTTTAAGACAAGGTGTAACCGCATTGGGTATTTCACAAAGCCAACTTATTATTGACCATCTTTTGCCATTAACTATTCCTGGTATTATGAGTGGTACAATCTTTACGGTAAGTAGAATATTAGGTGAAACTGCACCTTTATTAATGCTTGGCTTGGTCGCTTTTATTGCCAATACTGCAACGAATATTCTTGAACCTACTACCACGTTGACTGTACAAATTTATTTATGGTCAATAGGTATTGAGAAAGCCTATATTACCAAAACTTTTACAGCCATTATGGTATTACTAATCGTAATTTCTTTACTAAATTTATCAGCATTTATAATAAGGAAAAAATATGAGTATCGCTGGTAGTGACATTACTAACAATAAATTAAACCCTAAAGTAACCGTACAAGCTGTTAACTTATTTTATAACGATAAACAAGCTTTATTCGATATAAACATGGAGATTTATCAGCATAAAGTTACTGCTCTTATAGGACCATCTGGCTGTGGCAAATCTTCCTTCTTACGTTGTTTAAACCGTATGAATGATTTAATAGAAGGTTGCAGCGTTACCGGACAAATACTAATAGATCGTCATAACATTTTAGAAAAAAACCTTGATGTAGTAAGACTTAGAACTAAAGTTGGGATGGTTTTTCAAAAACCCAATCCCTTTCCACGTTCAATTTATGAAAATATAGTTTATGCACCACGTATACATGGATTGGTTAAAAAGAACTCTAAAGAAGAACAAGAACTAGTTGAACAAAGCTTAATACAAACGGGCCTTTTTGATGAAGTTAAAGATAGGCTTCATTCACCTGCAACCAACCTTTCTGGTGGACAACAGCAACGTTTATGCATTGCAAGAGCTATAGCGATTAAACCTGAAGTAATTTTAATGGATGAACCTTGTTCAGCTTTAGACCCTATATCTACTACTAAAATTGAAGCTTTGATTGAGGATTTAAAACTTAAATATACCATTATTATTGTCACTCATTCAATGCAGCAAGCCGCCCGCACTTCTGATTACACGGCATTCTTTAATTTAGGTAAAATAGTAGAATATAATACTACCCAGAATATTTTTACCAATCCAGAGCAAAGTATTACGCAAGATTATATAACCGGAAGATATGGGTAGCACTTATATTATTTTGAAAATATATAAATTACTTAATTAACTATAATAAGCTTTAAAAAGCTTATTATAGTTAATGGCATTAATTGATTCTTTTTAATTTCTCTCAACGCTATTTGTATTTACTTTACTACCAGCAACAAAACTGGAAGAGGCACCCCTGCTCTAAAATAGTAGTACATATCGTTTGAGATACAATGTTAGCTCTACCTTCTGTCACTTGCGATTTTAATCAAGCTATTCTGGCGGTTATGCGCTTTCCATTTCTTCTGCTTGGTTAAAACTATCTAACATACTTTCCAGCTCAGTCACATATCTAACTTTAAGGTCGCCTGTAAGATCTCTCTTATCTTCTCCTATGTTATCTAAGATATGTTGCTTAATATCTGGGCCGGATATTTTACTTACTGAAGAGTCAAAATTTTTGTGATTTACTATCTTTTTAAAAATATCCATCTTATATGAAGGTAGCGTATATCCTAAAGGACTAGTTTTTGAATTATCTAAAATATTCACATCTGTATCTTTATGTCCCAACAACAACTCAACAACTCTATTACGCGCTTGATTTTTTTGATCAAGCTTATCATTGGGAACCTCTGAAACTAAATTCATTTATGCGCATGAAATGTAAAGATATATAAGTTAAAACATCTTTTATATTAGGATTAATACTATCAAAAGATAATAACAACCGTACTATCCCTTGAGCTGATGCAGGTAATAAAATGCGCCCAAATTGATTTTTAGCATTTATAAAACTCTATCTTGATCCCAAAGGTTCCTAAATTTATTAATATCTATTTCTTTTTTTAACATCTCTCTTAAAAGCTCTTCAAATTTCATGTACCACTTCTATAATGCTAAATATATATTAATCTTATTATGTTAAAATTTAATATTAATAACAAATTAACTTTATTGATTGTTATAATGTAGGCCATACTATCAACAGACCTTAATAACAATTGTTTTACCAATCCTTTAAGCTAATAGCTATAATAAACTTTGGTTAACAAATAAGTGTAATTTGTAAATTTTATCTTTACAAAAAGATTATTCTTGTTTATATTTCAAATTAAAGTTAAGTTTATGTTAATCTTAAAGAAAAATATTAATTAGTTAAAAATTATGACTACAGCAGTAAAAAGTCCTTTCAGCCCTTTAGTGTTGATTGCAGATGATAAAAATTTGAGTTTATCGAAAGTAAACTTAGAAAAGAGCTTAAGAGATAGCGGCTTCATTACTACATATGAAACCTCTGCCCAACAAGCTATGAGATATTTAAAAAACAGCGTTCCTAATATTATTATTATAGCTGAAGAACTCGATGGCATGACAGCAAATGAACTATGTCTTTATGCTAGAACCATTGAGAGATTGAAATTTAGTGTGATTTTTATCATAACTTCAACTAAATCTTATATTAACAAGGTATCGTTGGAAGAAGGCGGGCCGCAAGAATATATTGAATATGTTGAAGCTGGTTCGATGATTTATAAAATTAAAGAATATTATAAAGCCTATCGCTCACCTGAGTCAGCAAGAATTTTAAGGCATCACGATATAGAGCTTAACCTTAACACCTATCGTGTTACCCGCAATAATCGTGAAATTAAATTAGGCCCTACAGAATTTAAAATTTTGCAATGCTTTTTAGAATACCCTAAAAATGTTTTGTCACGTGATTTTATTATGTCTTATGTATGGGGTAAGACCAACCCTATTGAATCTCGTACAATAGATGTACATATCAATAGGTTACGTACAGCACTTAAAAATAATCCTGATGAACTACCTATTATAGAAACTATTAGGTCCCTTGGTTATTGCCTAAGAAGAATTAGTGAGGAGGAGAATTAATTCTCCTCTTTTTATTAAAAAAGAACTCAACTATCTTATTTATTATAATTTTGCTGGCATAAATATTAAATTTTAAATATTAATATAGAACCATTAATTGCTAGGATGTTATATGTCAGTATTTTATAAAATCTTTTCTCCATTTGACTACTTACGTAAAAAATTATTTTGGTCGGACGTAGATCATGCTAACTCAATAATGAATTTATTGGATATAAACGAAGATAGTAAATTATCCCAACAAGATTTGGATGAATTGCTAGATCATCTGTATTACTTTCAAGATATTAATAGTGAACATGTTCACAAATTTGTAAATCATAAATTATTAGAAAATAATATAAAAGGTTTATTATTAAGAGTAAGTGACCAAACTTTTTTCTATAAAATCTTTGGTCAAAATGCGATCAAAATTCTCTCTAAAACTTTTAATGAAAGTCCTTTTAATAAAGAACAAAAATCTGAAATTTTAGCTAGCATTTTTCATGTAGACACCAAAGTAGCTAAAATGATAGGTGAATCTAAAATTAATACTAGTGTGATTTATTTAAATGAAATGCTTAATGCTTTTGATTTGAGTAAAAATTCTTTAAATAAAATTTGTTCACAAATTGCACAAGATTTACAATATACTTCTGAGCAACATTTAGACCTAGCTAACGACCTAATTACCAACCTTGATAACTATTTTAATATCATTCCCAATAAAAAATATTTAAGTGACTTTTTTACTTATTCTATGCGCCAACTGACCTCGCAACAGATTGATGGACTTACCCAGTTACCTGAATTTAATACTAATTTGAATCTATTTATCAATTTTTATCAATGCCATGAGGTTAAAGATTATTATCAATTCAAACTATTTGCAAAATCAGTGAATAAGAATAATCCAAATTTAGACCCTCAAATGAATAAAATTATGCTTATTAAAGCTAGCGAGCTTGAAGAAAGGGCTGATGAGTTGCATCACCACATGATTCAAGATTATTTTAACAATTATGGCAAATCTATTTCTTACTCTTTATCATTAAAAAAAGATAAAGAGCTCTTTTCAGAATTAAATGAAAAGCTTAAGGAGATTAAAGCTGATAGCCAAATGAACTTTAAAATTAAATTAGAATGGCAGCATTCGCTTAACATGCTTAAAGAGCAAGCTACCCAAAAATATAATATTCATTTCAAGCAATTTATCAACAAATCTATTGCGGATGTAGTTCATTATGAACAGATACTTGCAACCACCAAAGATATAAATAAGCTTACAGATACTTATAACTCACTATTAGTAAAAGGCGGTTGGGAGCTTAATGGTTTATTATATACTTATGAAGAAGTAGCTGCAAATGGCTTAATTAATAGTATGTATCTATACAAGTTTAATGATAAAATTAATAAGATTCAGGGTTCTTTAACTTCTAAAAGTTCACCTATTACTCCTACTTATACTAACTACAATGAGATACAAATCAAAAAGATAGCCGAAAAAGCTATTTATGAAAATAGCACCAAATCTTTATTACAAGCTAAATTTGAATTGGAAGCTATCAAATATAATCTACAACAGGTACATAAAGGCTATTTCAACTCTGATACTAAATTAAAGGTTGTTGATTTATATTTATCCAAGATTGATACCCAAATTTCTGAGCAATATCAGTATACTCCTTACCAAATTGTATCGGAGAATAGTACTTGGGAAAATTATGACCAGCCTGAAGGAAACAAAGCCGGCTATATTCAACCTAATCCTGCAGATAATTATAATAGCGGGATTTATCCTAACACTAATATTTCTTATGTTGATGTTGCTTCTTCTACTCCTTCTATGGAAGATTTACTCAAAGAAGATCTAGTTATCTCGCCTTCACCAGCTGAGTTATTACCAACATATAATAATGGCTATCATTTCAATTATGAAGAGTCACCTTCAGCTTCTCCTCAAGAGCTAGTAGGCAAAAATAACGGATATCATTTTGATTATAATGATAACAATCCGTTCCTTAACCATATTGAAAAAATATATGATGTTCAAAATGATTTTAACAATACAGCTCCATCAGCTCCACCTATGGAAGCTTGGATAAATGAGGAAATGATAAACAATATAGCTCCATCAGCTCCACCTACAGAAGATTGGATAAATGAGGAAATGGTAAACAATACAGCTCCATCAGCTCCACCTATGGAAGCTTGGATGGATAATGGCGGCACTACCACAGCAGATAACAACGATTATAAGAAATTTTCTTATCAAAATAGCGGGCTTTATCCAAGCATGAATATGGATTATTCTATTGGGCTTGAAAATAATATATCAAGTGAGGATAGTAATAAAGTTAAAGGAATATATCCTTCTGCTGAATGGTCTTACTAAATAATACATACTTTCTTAAAAGGCCAGCAAGTTGCTGGCCTTTTTTTATATTCACCTTGATGCCCAAACGATGCAAAGTAAAAAAATAAAATCCTTGCTAAAGGCAGTGTTTGATAACAAAAATTATTAGGGTGTTATAAAACTCAATAAAATTATAGATTTTTTGAATCTCTTCTACTGAAATATAAAAAATATTACTAACCTTGATAATAATTTAGCAATTAGATATTTTCATAAACTGCCAGGAAAGGTTGCTCTCAAACAGTAAAATAATAGTGAGCAATTTTATAGAAATATTGAACTTAATAAGAATTATTTCGGCGATATTGGTCAAATAAGTGTAGTTGTGATGGCCAGAAAGATTTAGGTATTAGTAATACTAAATATGGCGGCCAGCTTACACAAATAATTGATAATACCTAATCTACAACCCTAATGGCTATTATCCAAGAAGCAATAGCATGGTATTAGCCCAACTTTATTTTTGATAATTAAATTACAATGGTTTTTTACATCACCATAATATTCAGAAGAAGAATTTTTTCTTGCTATTTTTGCATATATACATGCCTCTCAGAGCAACTTCTTTCTTAGTAGCAAATTTAAAAGATTTCACTATTATTTATGACGCATACAAAAGGATTCTAATAACAAGAAATATTTGGGTTATCAAATAATGTTTTTATTACTCAGATCTGCACGTGGCAATGCTTTAGGACAAGTTTACGTCTTGCCTTAACCTCAGCAACCGTCATTATACTATTTATGCTTATTGATCGGTAGCTTTTAAGCTTCTTATGTAGCTGTTAGTAAAGGCCTGTGGATATACAAATACTCTGATTGAACAAATTAAATTATAAATTTATAGCCTTGTCAGGCTTCCCAAGAAAAAACCATAAAATTTTTACATATTACGATAATTATTGTTATAAAGAACATCTCTGATCAAATGCTTTTTTAATAAAATTAAACCTTTCAAACGGATTTTCTTAAAGCTTAATAAGAAGGCCTCTGTCATTATTTGGCTAAGATAGGTACACACAATCTAGGAACTTTACTTTTGGTTTAGAAACAGGCCTTATTTTTGTTGAAAGTTATTATTGCAGTTAGCAAATTCAAATAAAAAGAGGAGTGTTTAAAACACTCCTCTTTAACGTGATAAATGTAGTGGGGGGGTTGAATTAGAAATCCATTCCGCCCATGCCACCCATGCCACCCATTCCACCAGCTGGCATCCCAGCAGGCTTATTATCTTCAGGCATATCAACAATTGCTGCCTCAGTAGTAATAAAGAGACCAGCAACAGAAGCTGCATCTTCAAGTGCAGTACGTACTACTTTAGTTGGATCAATGATACCAGCTTTAAGCATATCAACATATTCATGATTTTGAGCATCAAAACCATAATTATTATCCTTGCTATCAACTAACTTTGAAACCACTACTGCACCATCAATTCCTGCATTAGCTGCAATTTGACGAAGCGGAGCTTCAAGTGCACGTTTAATAATTTTTACACCGGCCTTTTGATCATCATTTTCTACTTGAAGATTTTCAAGAATTCTAGCTGCATAAAAAAGTGTTACACCACCACCTGCAACCACACCTTCAGCTACTGCTGCACGAGTTGCATTTAATGCGTCATCTACACGATCTTTACGCTCTTTCACTTCAACTTCAGTAGCACCACCAACTTTAAGTACAGCTACACCGCCTGAAAGTTTAGCCAAACGCTCTTGTAGCTTTTCACGATCATAATCAGAAGTAGTTTCTTCAACTTGCTTACGAATTTGATTACATCTTGCTTGAATATCATTTTTATCACCTTCGCCATCTACAATTGTAGTATGATCTTTAGTAATAACTACACGTTTACAAGTACCAAGCATGCTTACATTGACACTCTCAAGTTTCATGCCAAGGTCTTCGCTAATTACTTGCCCGCCAGTAAGAATTGCAATATCATCTAACATTGCTTTTCTTCTATCACCAAAACCTGGAGCTTTTACAGCAGCCACTTTAAGACCACCACGAAGCCTATTAACTACTAAAGTTGCAAGTGCTTCACCTTCAATATCTTCAGCTATAATTAAAAGCGGACGACCTGATTGTACTACCGCTTCTAAAAGTGGTAACATTGGTTGGAGAGCTGTAAGCTTTTTTTCGTAAAGAAGAATGAAAGGCCTATCAAGCTCAGCAGTCATTTTTTCACCATTGGTTACAAAATATGGTGAAAGATATCCACGGTCAAACATCATACCTTCAACCACGTCAATATCAAAGCCTAAACCTTTGTTTTCTTCAACAGTGATTACACCTTCTTTGCCTACTCTTTTCATTGCTTCAGCAAGTTTTTCGCCAATTTCTTTATCGCCATTGGCAGAAATGGTAGCAACTTGAGAAATTTCATTCTCAGAACCAATTGACTTACTAACTTTAGCAATATGTTCTTTAATTGCATCAACTGCTTTATCAATACCACGCTTAACATCCATAGGATTGTAACCAGCACTGACGATCTTATGACCTTCATTAATAATTGCACGTGCTAGGACGGTTGCTGTAGTAGTACCGTCGCCTGTTAAATCATTAGTTTTAGAGGCCACTTCTTTAACAAGTTGTGCACCCAAATTTAAGAAAGGATCTTTAAGCTCAATTGCTTTAGCAACCGTTACACCATCTTTAGTAATATGCGGCGCACCAAATTTCTTTTCAATAACAACATTACGACCTTTAGGACCAAGAGTTACAGCAACAGCATCAGCAAGCTGATTTGCACCCTCAATCATTTTTTGACGAACACTCATATTATGTTCAATTATTTTTGCGGACATATATTTATTCTCCTAGGATTAATTTTCTAAAATACCAATAAGGTCACTTTCTTTCATAACTAATACTTCTTTGCCATCAAGCTTGATTTCTGTACCAGCCCATTTAGCAAACAATACGGTGTCGCCAACTTTAACATCAAGTGAAATTAACTTACCATTTTCATCCCTAACACCTTGGCCAACAGCTATTACTTTGCCCTTTGATGGTTTTTCTTTGGCTGTATCTGGAATAATAATTCCTCCTGCGGTGGTGCTCTCTTCGTCAATACGTTCGATAGCAACACGATCCTTTAGTGGAACAAATTTTGCCATTTTTTATCTCTCCATAAAAAAAATTTAAGCATATCGTGAAGCACTGCTTCTGATAAAGCTATATAATAGTGCTTTTTCTTTATTCAAGTGGAGAAAATGAAAAATATAAGTTTTTATTGATATTAAAGAGAAAATTTATGATTAAACCATTAAGAAGTTTCTTTTATTGGTCCTAATTAGTGTTAAAAAATCAAAAGATGTCATTACCTTTAAGCCAATGTTTCCTAGCTTTTTAATTATTGGTCTGATATTTACCTATCTAATGGTCCCCTCGACATTCTTAGCAAGCATCAATATTTTTATCTTATTATTTAACTATAGAAGGTTATTACTTTTGATTAGTGTTAATATTATTTAAAGACTTTAGATCAATATTGGATAATCTTTACTTACATACCCTAGATACCCAAATTATTCTTATACAAATTTTGGTGATATAACAAAGAACCCTAGCAAAGTATTAACCAACTTATTCATACACACACCTATTTTATCACGGCATGAAACCCTATTACCATTCCTTTTATCAATTTATTAATTACATCAACAATCCTACCTATTGGACCTGGAAGATACATCCCCTCTTACCAGCAGTAGCTTTTTCATGATATTATTATCAGCCAACATTCGAGTAAAGCTTTTTGGTGAATTCATCTCATGGTATCCTGCCGCTCCGATAGCCGCAAAATCCAATACTAATGTAACAAGATTGATAGCACCGCATACATATTGTTGTGCTAAATCATTATCTTTAATTACCGATTGCTCAAAATAATTTTCATCTTCTTCATCTCTAGCTATTTCGGCAAGAGAAAAATTTAATTTAAAACCAGTATTTAATAACAAATTACTTAAAATTTTTAACCCATTGTTGACCAATAAATGTATTACTATTGGCACTAGCATTCTTACAGCTAATATTGAAAATGCTTTTATAATATCTTTCAAGATCATCATTTTTTATAAATTTGTTAATTAGTTTAAATATAATATAGCATGTAAGCTTAAATACTTAAATTAAATTTGAGCTCAATCTAATATAAAGTTTACTTATAAAAAGCCCACTTGAATAAATTCAAAATGAGCTTTTTAATTGAAACAGAACTTAAAATTAAGCGCTCACTCCAACTCCAGCCTGAGCTCCATTATTAGTGTTAGCTTTAGAAGCATCAACAGCCTCAGCAAAGGTAGCAGCTTTATTTTTATTGGTGTTAGCTGTCCCAGAACTATTCACTGCACCAGTGGTGGATTGCTGTGCAGCCGCTGCGGTGGCTGCAGTTCCAGGAGCAGTATTACTTCTTTCTACCTTCACCTCCTCAGATCGAATGTGTTCTTGCTGCGTATCGTTTATTGTTGTATTCACACGCTTAACTTGATCGCCAACCGGCTTCAATTCTACACCGATATGCGTTTTTTCTACAGTAGGAGCCTTGTTATTGTCGTCGTTAGTTCCCATTAGCGTCTTAACCCAACTGTAATTTCCCAATTGATCGACAAAAGTCTCTCTTGTAGAAATCTCTTTTTTTATACCTACAAGTCCTGCTACGCCAGCTGCTATGTAGCTAGCAATATTTATAGCACCTTGTATCACTTCTCTCTTAGTAGATAAGTTTGATACTATTTCAGACCACATAGCTAGATTTTTTCCAGCCACAGAAGGGGTAGGCTGCACAGCCACAACTTTAGTTGGAGCTATATTTTTTAACATCGGTAAGTTAACACCTAACAGAAAATTTGCTAAAAGCTTTAAAGTTACCTCTACACCTATTGCTAATAAAATTGGAAATGCTACTGTCCTCCATAAAAACAGTAGCATCGATTTCATTAGCTCTGCACCTGATTTAACCGTATTTGTAATTGTATCCCACATAGTAAACCTCATTGAAAATTTTAATATAATTTATTATATTGATTTTAATAAAAAGATGAATATTCACCCGCTTATTAAATCTATTATGAAATATTAAAATCTTCGCTCAACGTGAAATAATATTTTTTATAACTATTTATTAAGCTTAAAGGCTTAGGTAATAATTATATGTATAATTATTACGATCAGAAATGAAATTGTTTACTAAATTCAGAATATAAAAAACCAAGATAATCATTTTATTAGCTACTATTCTGCACAAATAGTAAACAGCAAACACTGCTATGATTCAGGAAATTCTTTCAAAGCTTAAAAAATAATATTGTTATTTCCTTTAAAGCCCAGATGATGAATATAAGATTCATAAGTCGTTAAACGAAGTAACTATTACATAAATTATTCATGAAATAGAAGAATCAATTTAAATGACCAGCTAAACCATCACTTTGTTAATTTTTTCTTTTTTTTCGTAAGTTGTTTTTTATTCCTTATATAATCGTTTTGAACATGTAGATGGTTAGTATAATGTCCTCTATAGTTGTAATATACAGGAAGGTTGGTAAAATTCTCCATTGCCTCCTTGCATAAATTATAGCAATCAATAGGAACTTCTTTTTTATGGAATTGATATTCTTTATGGTCAAAAAATTCTTCCATATTTAAACCCTGCCACTCTTTTCCATCAAAAATATCCATCTTAAAATATCCGGCATAACCTTTATCAAAATAATTACCTAGCATCCCACTTTTAGGGCTAGCATCATCATTAAGATAAAACATAATATCCCCTTTTTGAGGAATAGCTAATTGTTCCTCATCTTCATATTTAAGATAAAGGTTACCATTTATTATAAGTGATTTAATATTTTTAGGCTTACCGCGCATATTTTTTGCTAATTTTATATTTAATATATTCTTTAAAAATTCAATCTATTATTTTTTCATTAATTTGCAAAGATTTTATACTAAACTATTAAGATAAGTTTGATTTGATGTTTTTAAAAAATTCTATTACTTTTTAAGAAATCCACCATTAATATTTATTTTAGAGTAATTTATGAAAACAGCTCTTGTTACCGGATCTACAAGTGGTATTGGCCTAGCTATAGCTGAGAAATTAGCCAAAGCCGGATTTAATTTATGCATCAATGGATTTGGCGACCTACAAGAGATTAACAAACTATGCTTACAACTAAGTGATGAATTTAATATTACCACAGTTTATCACCCTGCAGATTTAAGTAAAAAGGAACAAGTAACAGAACTTATTGAGTATACTTATAAAACTTTTAATAAAATAGATGTACTTGTTAATAACGCAGGCATTCAATATGTCTCACCTATTGAAGAATTTCCTGATGCTAAGTGGCAACAAATAATTGATATTAACCTTTCAGCAGTTTTTTATAGTATTAAACATGCTTTACCCATTATGAGACAGCAACAATGGGGAAGAATTATTAATATTGCCTCCACTCACGGTCAAGTTGCTTCAGTCAACAAATCTGCATATGTGGCAAGCAAGCATGGCATTATCGGACTAACTAAAGTTACCGCTCTTGAAACTGCCGGTAGCGGCATTACTTGTAATGCTATCTGCCCTGGGTGGGTGCATACTCCCTTAGTCCAAAAACAGATTGATGCAATCGCTGAACAAAACCACCTTACCAATGAAGAAGCGACCATTAAATTACTTGCAGAAAAGCAACCATCTAAAATTTTTACTAAACCTGGCGATATTGGGGATATGGTAGTATTTTTGACTACCGAAGCTGGTAATAATATTACCGGAACAAATTTAACCTTAGATGGTGGCTGGACAGCTCAATAAAAAATTTACTTTTTATTTCTATTTGTTAGGTTATAGTATTGCTTCTTTTCTTTACTTGTGGATTCATTGCCGCCGGTGAAGAATGTACGTTATTCTCTCTTCTTTTTACCATTTTACCTAAATCATTTTTTAATTTATCAAGTTTTTCTTGGTCTTGAGGAGGAAAATCTTTATTAATCTTTGCAGAAACTTCTGTTATTGGTTGCATCTTACGTGATACTTTTCTAGGGGGTAGAGATTTTGGTACACTATTTATACAAGTATCTTTAAATTCTTTTCTAGTTTCAATATTAATAGGTTTTGAAAAAGTTTTAAGCAGGTTATTTAGAAACCCAGCTGCTTTGCCTACGCCCGATTTAAGCACTTGCTGTACTTCTTCTTGATATTTTTTACCAACATTATCAAAATTTTTAGCCAACTCTTTATTTTGCTCTTTGGTTAAATCCACTCTCATACAATTATACTTTGACTGAGGGGCGGCTATATTAGCACTTTCTTTCACTATTTTCTTTGCCAAGTCTTTCATTTTTCCTATACCAAAAGAGGAAAATTCATTGGCATGGCCAAGTGAGGAGTGCTTACCAAATGGTTGGGATTGTGATTTACTACCATGCTCTGCCGTTTCAATACCAATCATTATTCCACCAGGAATACCTTTTGCAATATCTGGCTTTTGATGGTGAATTAATATATGCCCATGACCACCGGTAATATCAATTTTATTACCTAAAATATCTTGATTACCAAGCCCGCCAGAAGCAATTACCATTCCATATTCTTCAAAAGTTGGCTCTGGTATAATATTATGTATAAAATTTTTTAATGGTATTAAATTTGGATATTTTTGAGAATATTCATCGGCAAGATTACGAATTGCTTTGAATATCCCTCTAGTTTTAATTTCTTCAAATTCCCCCTTCTGTTCATCCCATTTTAATTCATGGGTAGAGGCTGTTCGTTTAAAAATTGCTTTATTTTCTTTGATTGCATCTTCACTATGATATTTAGTTGAAGTTACATCTTGCTTTACACCTCCTATGAATCGTTCAAAAAAATTTTTATCATTAGCATCATAAGTAATCATTATTCTGCCACCTATTTGCATATAAATAAATGGATTGGCTAAATCTTTTGTTCCATCTTCTGGATTTCCTCTAACTTCTAACCCTTGCTGCACTAACGTAAGGGCATTCACTAATACTGTATTGGCTTTAATATTCACTGCTGCTTTAGGATCTAACTGAGGCTCTTGCCCTTGAGATAACGACTTTGAATCAACCTTCCAACTGCTAACATCTAAAGTATCTTTAAACTGATCGGCGGCATAACTAACAATCTCTTCTACAGATTTGCTATTATATTCTTGTCTGTATTTTTTAAGGCTGGAATAAAATTTACTAGGCATAATTACCAATATATAAATATATTAATAATTATATCACTTTTTAACCTTAAAGCACAATTAATAAATAAGTTAATTTATTAATTGTTATAGGTATAATCTTCTATTACTTTTTGATATTCATAATCGACATTTTTAAGAGGATAGGTTTTTGTCCTAGTAAGCTTATTATCACTAAATTTTGCTTCTTTTATTCTAATGCCACGAATATCTGCTCTTGTTAAATCACATTCGTAAAATTCTGCATCTTTAACATTAGCATTATTTAATTTAGCCATAAATAAATTAGCTCTTTTAAAAGTGCTTCTTTCCAAATTAGCATTTACAAGATTTGCTTTAATTAATTTTGCATTATTAAAATTACTTAAACTTAGGTCATTTCCTGCAAGTTTAACATTTTCTAAGTTAGCACCGTCAAATTGCACTCCGCTTAACGTAGAATTAAAAAATACAGCACTAGTCAAATTAGCACCTGAAAATTTAGCATTATTAAGATTGCAATTAACAAAGCTAGCAAAACTCAAATCAGCCAACCCAAAATCTGCGTCTCTAAAATCAACTCCAATAAATATGGCACTACTAGCATCAGCCGCTTTAAATGTTGCACCTCGCATTTTAACATCTTGAAAATACCCTTGCTCAATGTTAGTAAGATCAAAATTAGATTCTTTTAAACTTGCTGATTCTACTACTATCTGGCGTGCATATACTTTGCCCATATTTAAGCCATCTAGATTTTCACCATATTGCTTAACTAAATCAATGGGTTTAGCATTATTTTTGCTATAAATAATATAATTTTCTAGGTTTAAGACGGTTGGTAAATCTGGTTTTTTAAAAAAATCAAAGCCAGCATGAGCATTATTAATAAATAAAAAGGCTATAATATAAAAATATCTAAACATTGAAACTAAATTTTAAAACTATTTATTTGTTATTAAAAACAAAAAATATTAAAATGCAATAACTACTTATAATATTTATTTACGATTCTGCTGCATTTCTTCAACTTCTAAGAAAGTTGGTTGTTCATGAGTGGGAATATTACTTCTACCCATTTCACAAGAAATTTGAGGCGCATGCCCTTGCAGATGCGCTACAAAAACTTTTTTAATCACTATATAAAGCTTAGAATGGTCGTCATAGTAAGCTTTAACTTTTTGAGACATTGGTCCAATAAAACAATAAGCTAAGAACACCCCTAAAAACGTTCCTACCAACGCCCCACCAATCATTGCACCCAATATTGTAGGAGGTTGATCAATACTGGCCATGGTTTTAATTACCCCAAGAACCGCAGCTACGATACCAATGGCAGGCAATCCATCCGCTACACTTTGGAGCGCATGAGAAGTTTCTAAAGACTCATGATGATGTTTCTCTATTTGAGCCTCAAGCAAATCATCCATCTGATATGGGTTATCCATATTCATCGTCATAAGCCTTAATGTGCTTACTATAAAATCTAGGGCAAAATGATCGTGCAATATTTTAGCATTTTGATTAAAAAGCTCACTTTCCTCAGGTTTTTCTAGGTGCTTTTCAATTTCAAGCAAACCTTTACTACGCATAGTTTTACAAATTTGGAACAACATCCATAATAGATCAAGATAATCATCTTTTGTCCAAGCTGGTTTAACAAAAATAACTTTAAAATCACGCAATGTAGCCTTAACAATATCCGATTTATTTGCAACTAAAAAAGCCCCTACCACTGCTCCGCATATAGTTATCATTTCATGTGGAAGAGCATGAAGAATTACCGCAAATTTACCTCCAGCAAGCCCATACCCACCAAACACCATGATAAAAGTTACGATAATACCAATTATTGAGAGCATTTTTTTAAATTAAGTTAAAGTTATATTGATTATTATATACTAAACTTAAAAGAAAATGAATTAATATTTTAATTATACTGTATTATATCAACAGCATATAGTTTTAAAATCCAATATATTTTGTATTAAGATATTCAAATATCCCTTCCTTTCCACCTTCTCTACCAAACCCAGAGGCTTTAATTCCTCCAAAAGGTATTAAAGAATCAGAAATACGAGCATCATTAATACCTATCATGCCAAATTCTAAATTAGTAGCAAAGTTATAATTCCTACCTTCATCTTCACCGCAAATATAAGCAGCAAGCCCATACTCAGTTTGATTAGCAAGGGCTAGCACCTGCTCTTCATTATCAAAAGTAGTAATAGTCACCACTGGACCAAAAATTTCTTGCTTAAAAATATCCATGCTAGGAGTAACCCCTGTTACAATCCCTGGGCTAAAAAAGCAGCCTTGCTTGCCTATTCTCTCTGCTCCAAACAACATTGTGGCACCTTCTTGTTTGGCATCTTTTATTAATTTTTCTATATTATTAATAGCTGAAAAATTAATGAGTGCTCCTAAATCATTTTGCTCATCAAGCCCGTTACCTACTTTTAAAGATTTTATTCGATCATAAATTTTTTCAATAAATTGATCTACTATCTCTTTATCTATCAATACACGGTTAATAGCTATACAGCTCTGACCATTGTTTCTAAACTTACCATTCATCAACATATCAATGGCTTTATTAAGGTTAGCATCTTTAAACACTACAAAAGGAGCATTGCCTCCTAATTCCATAGATAGACGTTTTAGTGTGCCGCTCGATTGGTTCATCAATATTTTTCCAACTCGGGTGGAGCCGGTGAAGCTTAGTTTTCTAATTCTGAAATCTTGAGTCAAGATTTTTCCTATTTCAACTGCATTTCCTACTAGCATTTGTAAAGAATTAATAGGAGCTGTTGTTTTAAGAAAAAGATTTAAAGTAGCAAGTGCTGAAAAAGGAGTTAATTCTGATAGCTTAACAAGCATAGGGCAGCTTGCTGCAAAACTAGCTGCAAATTTTCTTATATACATAGCTATGGGAAAGTTCCACGGCGTAATACTTGCTGTTACTCCTACCGGTTCATGTATTACCGTTCTAGTTTTAAAGATATCATTTGAAGTGACAAAGTAATTTGGATTAGTCTTAATTATTAAGGCAAAATGGCGAATATATGATAAGGCATACTGCACCTCACTTCTAGATTCTTTTAAAGTTTTACCTTGTTCTAAAGTAATAATATGTGCTAAATTTTCTAAATTGTTCTCTATCAAAACCCCCCAGTGTATCAGTATATTTGCACGCTCTATGAAAGAAGTTTTGGCTAAATCCTTTAAGGCTTTTTCGCTAGCAGCAATTGCCTGATATACTAGGCTTTCATTAACGATTGTTACATTGCCAATTACTTTGTTATCAGCTGGGTTTAATACTTCTTGCACTTCCGAAGAAGCTATAAAAGTACCATTTACAAAAGATTGATTAATAAAAAGAGGGTTATTATCAAGTTGATCAAGAAGGTAAGACATACTTAGCTTGCCATTTTGCTAGGTTAACACGCGAAATCAATACTAATAGTTTAATTTCTAAATCTGCATGTTCAACTGAAATTACATTAGCATGACGATAAATCCATGCTAATTTTTCTCCTTCATTAGATTTTATTGTTATTTCCATGTTAATTTCATCAACGGCAAGGCATGCATCCAGCTGCTGAAGCAATAAATCTATGTTTTTATTTTCTAAGGCAGAAATTTCTAAACCATCAATTGGTTTAATAAAATCTATTTTTTTGGCATCCATTTTATTATACACATGAAGGGTTTGATATCGCCATTTTTCTTCTATACCTAATTCGGTAAGTATCTCTTCAACATTTTGAATATGATTTACCAAACTAGGGCTGGTTGAATCAATTACATGTAAAATGATATCAGCAGCAATTACCTCTTCTAAAGTAGCTCTAAACGCAGCAATTAACTGAGTTGGCAATTCTGAGATAAAGCCTACTGTATCTGAAAGTATTACGGTTTTTCTTGAAGGAAGTTTCACAATTCGCATAGTAGGATCAAGCGTTGCAAATAATTTATCCTCTGCAATAACGCTAGCTTTGGTGAGTAAATTAAACAATGTAGATTTGCCAGCATTAGTATAACCAACTATAGCTATAACCGGATATGGTACAATTTCACGAGATTTACGATGCAGTTCACGAGTAGTTTTAACTTTCTCAAGCTGTTTTCTAATGCGCTGCATCTCCTCTTTAATCATACGCTTATCAGCTTCTATTTGCGTTTCACCCGGGCCACCGATATTACCCAACCCTCCCCTTTGGCGTTCTAGGTGGGTCCACAATCTTACTAATCTAGATTTTTGATAATCTAGCTGTGCAAGACGCACTTGCAACTTACCTTCACTCGTATTAGCCCTGGAAGCGAAAATTTCTATAATCAAGCCTGTACGGTCAATCACCTTAACATTCCAGGCTTTTTCTAAATTACGCTGCTGTACTGGGGTAAGACTTAAATCAATATATACCAAAGATATATCTTCTTTTTTAATAACAGAATCAATCTCTTCAATTTTGCCTTTTTTTAACAAACAGCCCGGTTTAAAGCTATTTACCCTAAAGGTAATAACATCGATTACATTTAAATCTATTGAACGAGCCAAACCAAAAGCTTCTTTACTTTTATATTCTGCCATTTGAGCAGATATATTAAATTTTTGGAAAGGAACTATAATTAAACAATTGGGGTTTTGTAATTTTTCTAACGATACTCTCACTTGATCCACTGAAATTTTTACCTTTTTATTTTAATACTAGCAGAATATGTTTTTTCTTACCTACAGATAATTTTGTTTTTTGCTCTTCCACAAAATCACTTACACTCACTTTATATAATTCTTCTGTAATTGGTTGATCATTAATTTTAACAGCGTTACTTTTGATCATTCTTTTTGCTTCAGCTCCATTTGGGGTTAATCCAGCAGCTCTGATAATATCAAAAAGTAATCTGCCATCCGTTAATTCTTCTTTACTCAGCTCAAATTCAGGTAAACCCTCACCAGATTTTGCTGAGCCGAAAGTATTTTCTGCAGTAGCGCGAGCTTTTTGGGTTTCCTCCTCGCCATGGCAAAGTTTAGTAGCTTCGTCGGCTAACATCTTCTTAAGCTCATTAATATTTTGTGTTTCTAATGCTAACTGATCAATCTTTTCAACTTCCAGATCAGTAAACATTTTTAAAAACTTTATTACATCCCGATCATCAACGTTACGCCAAAATTGCCAATAATCATATGGTGCGAGCATATCACCATTAAGCCATACAGCTCCATTTTCAGTTTTACCCATTTTAGCACCACCGGCAGTAGTAATAAGAGGAGTGGTTAAGCCAAAACATTCCTTAAGAGCCAATTTTCGTGATAAATCCACCCCGTTAATTATATTGCTCCATTGATCACTGCCACCAATTTGCACTTGGCACTGAGAATGTTCATTTAAATAGGCAAAGTCATAGGCTTGCAATAGCATGTAATTAAATTCTAAAAATGAAAGGCTTTGCTCTCTTTCTAAACGTAATTTGACACTATCCATAGTAAGCATCCGATTGACTGAAAAATGGCGCCCATAATCCCTTAAAAACTCTAAGTAGTTTAGCTTACATAACCAATCGGCATTATTAACCATTTTAGCATCATTTGTATCACTACCGAATTTAATATATTTTGCAAAAATTTGTTTCATACCATCCATATTTTCCTGAATGGCAGTTGTAGCCAGCATTTTACGTTCTTGATCTTTAAATGATGGATCACCTATTAAGGTAGTACCTCCTCCCATCAAAACTATTGGTTTGTGCCCATGTTTTTGTAATAGTCTTAAAATCATAATCTGCATAAGACTGCCTACATGAAGAGACTTAGCAGTACAATCAAAACCTAAATATACAATAGCACTTTTGGAAGCAAATAACTCATCTAATTGCGCTAAGTCAGTAGCTTGATAAAAATAACCTCTAGCACAAAATTCTTTTAAAAATCCGCTTTTAAAATGGTGGTTTTGCATATTACCCCTTTAATTTCTACAATATATTGATTATAATTAATTATCTAACTTCAATAAGTTTCAGAATGCAGTCTAATTTAGCTAAAAAAATCTTTAACAGATTAAAGCATTCCTTTGATAATAAAATTAATGATAAAAGTAAAGCTATCATAGCATCAATTTTAGGAATAATGAATTCTAATGATCAGGAAGAAGATCAGGCAATCAATAAATATATTAAAAATTTACAAAATTTCTTTAATGAACCAGAATCACTAAAGAAAATAGCTAACATGGAGACAGAAGAACAAGGAACCTTCCTAAGTTTTGTAGCTTTTGGGGTTTCCAGAGCCAAAGAACATAATCAATTAATGAAGGATTTTAGCAAAGAACAAATCTATACTGCTATTATCCAAGAATTAGGCAAGGGTACCGACCAGCCTAAAAAGCTAGAATTTAATAAACAAATCAATCAAGAGATTGATAAAGCTATTGAGCAAAATACAGAAGTAGAATTGAGCGAAAATGAAATAGAGCAAGAACCGAAATATGAAAAGAAACTAAGAGCCTTTGCCAAACTACTTAGACACAAAAACAAATTAGCAAGCATTATTGCAAATATTCTTCAACAAATCCAAGCGGCACATTTAAAACCTGAACAAAAGAAAAATATAGGACGCAAAACTTTAATTGCCGCCTTAATATCAGCAAGCGTCGGGTTAGGCATTGCAGCGACCGGCGGGTTAAGCTTGATAGAATTACTACTACCTCTCTCTTTAGGCCTTAGTACTTCATATTTTATAAATAAAACTTTAACCAATGTGGCTGTACGGCAACAACTCACAGAACAAAAAAAATTTAAACTCAACAAAAGCGAAACAAAAGAATTATCTGATGAAATTTCTAAGTTTGTTGATGGATTAAAAAAAGAATTACAAAAAGAGCAAAACAAAGACCAAGCAAAAAGCTTAAAAGAGGTAACAAAAGATGAATCTATAGAATTTAGTCAAATCAAAGAAACCCTTCAAGGTGTTATGTCAAATAAATGTGATCTAACTAAAGAAACTTTCAATCAAAAATTATCAAAACGCTCAGAAACTCCAAGTAAAAAACCAGAACCTACTATTGGCAGATAAGTAAAATCACTTTTCCTTGACAATTGGGTAATTTAGTTTAAAGAGTTTAATGATATAAAATTAAAAGTAAATTTGATGCTTTTTAATTTCCAAAATAAAAAAGTTTTAGTTACTGGCGGAACTGGCGGCATTGGCGCAGGAATTGTTGAAGCATTTGCAAAACAAGGAGCTACCGTTTGCATTTCAGGAAGTAATGAACGTAAATTAGTTGAATTTTCTAAGCAAACCTCAATTGATCATTTTGTGGTTGCCAATTTAAAGGAAGTCAAAGAGGCTTCTTATTTAATTGAGCAGGCACATAGTAAATTAGGTGGCCTGGACATTGTAATTTGCAATGCTGGGATAACTAAGGATACTTTGGCATTGAGAATGAGCGATGAATATTTTGACGAAGTGCTAACTGTTAATTTAAAATCTGCGTTTGCTATCAATAGAGCATCGATTAAATTAATGCTCAAACAAAAATATGGTAGAATCATAAATATGACTTCTGTAGTTGCGGCAATGGGAAATGCAGGTCAAGCTAATTATGCTGCTTCAAAAGCTGGTCTTACTGGCATGAGTAAATCATTAGCACAAGAAGTGGCTAGCAAAGGTATTACCATTAATTGCGTTGCACCTGGATTTATAACCTCCCCTATGACAGATGTTTTAAACGACGAAATGAAACAAAAGTTTTTTTCTAAAATTCCGCGTGGTGAATTTGGCACTAAAGAAGATGTTGCAGCTGCTTGTTTATTTTTAGCAAGTGATGAAGCAAAATATATTACAGGCCAGACTATCCACGTCAACGGCGGATTAATCATGGTTTAACCAATTAACTTAATTAAGGATTTATAAAATGAATGAAATCGAAGCTCAAGTTCGTAAGATTGTTGCTGAACACTTAGATATTGATGAAACAAAAATTACTGAAAATTCATCTTTTGTTGATGATTTAGGCGCTGATAGTCTTGACCAAGTTGAACTAGTTATGGCTTTTGAAGATAAATTTGGTATTGCAATCCCTGATGATGCTGCAGAAAAAATTGCTACAGTTCGTGATGCTGTAAGCTTTATTCGTGCCAACATAGAAAATGCTAACTAATAAACAATCATTCTAATAGAAATTGCCCTATTATGAAAAGAGTAGTTATAACAGGTTTAGGATTAGTAACGCCGCTTGGTAGTGGTGTTACTTCTTGCTGGAACAATATTATTGCTGGAAAATCAGGTCTTAAAAAGATTGATCGTTTTGATGTCAGTGATCTTGCAGCTAAAGTTGCAGGATTAGTCCCTTCCAAGGAAGAAATTGATGGATTTGATCCAGATCTTTATATTTCAGCAAAAGAACAAAGAAAAATAGATCCTTTTATTACCTATGGTATCGCTGCTGCAATACAAGCAGTAGAAGATGCAGGATGGAAGCCAACAGATGAAGATTCATTAATCAGAACCGGCGTATTAATTGGTTCTGGAATTGGTGGATTATCTACTATCGAATATAATGCTCAGTTATTAAAAGAAGAAGGCCCTCGAAGAATCAGTCCTTTTTTCATACCAGCTTCTTTAATTAATCTTATCTCAGGGCATGTTTCAATTAAATATGGGTTTAAAGGCCCTAATCATGCAGTAGTTACCGCTTGCGCAACGGGTGCTCATGCTATTGGTGATGCTGCTCGCCTTATAACTTATGGAGATGCAGATGTTATGGTAGCAGGTGGAGCTGAAGCTGCTGTTTGTAGATTAGGGCTTGCAGGTTTTGCTGCAGCACGAGCTCTTTCAACAGGTTTTAATGATCGCCCTACTGAAGCTTCACGCCCATGGGATAAAGACCGTGATGGCTTTGTTATGGGAGAAGGAGCTGGCGTTTTAGTACTTGAAGAATATGAGCATGCTAAAAAACGTGGCGCTAAAATTTATGCAGAGGTGATTGGATATGGTTTATCAGGGGATGGTTACCATATTACTGCTCCTCATCCTGAAGGTGATGGCGGCTTTAGGGCTATGAAAGCTGCATTAAATAACGCTCAGATTTCTAGCGATAAGATAGATTATATTAATGCTCATGGCACTTCCACTCCTCTGGGTGACCAAATTGAGTTAAATGCAGTAAAAAGATTATTTGGAGAACATGCATATAATATATCCATGTCTTCAACCAAATCTGCTGTTGGGCATTTACTAGGCGCTACAGGAAGTGTAGAAGCAATATTTTCTATTCTTGCACTTCGAGATCAAATTGCTCCTCCAACTCTTAATCTACATAATCCATCTGAAGGATGCGATATAGATTTAGTTCCCTTAACTGCAAAAGAAAGAAAAATTGAGTATGCCTTGTCTAACTCATTTGGCTTTGGCGGTACTAATGCTTCTTTGATTTTCACAAAAATTTAAAAGAGTGATATTTTAATGATTAAAAAGCTACTGATTATTACCTTAATAATCAGTAGCTTTTTAACTTATCATAATACTTATCACCTTAAAAACTTAGAAATTGAAAGTTTTATTATTAATAAAGGCGAGCCTGCTTTTAAAGTTATTGATAATTTAGCTAAACAGAAAATTATTTCTTCTCCGCATTTTACTAAGGTATTATTTGCATTATATGCTTTTTTTACTAATGCATCAATTAAGCATGGCGAATATGAATTTAAAGGAAAATTTAATTTAAAGCTGATTATTAGAAAAATTACCCAAGGGGAAATTAAAATAAACTTTGTTACTATCCCCGAAGGATTGACCAATAAACAAATTATTCAAATTTTAAACAATTTACCGAAACTTACTGGCAATATCGAAATACCCATCAAAGAAGGAAGCATACTACCGGAAACTTATGATTATACTTTAGGAGATACTAGAACCAATCTATTATCTCGAATGATTAAATCACAGCAAAGTTTTCTTAATATTAACTCTTCCATTTTACCAAGCTATATAACAAAGTACGAAGAACTACTTACGTTAGCTTCAATTATCGAAAAAGAAGCTAAAGTTAATGAAGAACGAGAAATTATTAGCAGCGTATATCATAACAGATTAAAAATTAACATGATTTTACAGGCTGATCCTACTCTTATTTATGATATAAGACGCGGAGAAGATTTTAATTATATTTTAACTCGTAAAGATATTGAGTTAAACCAATCTAGATACAATACTTATAAATTTGCCGGGCTACCACCTACTCCTATATGCAATCCAGGCAAAGCCTCTATCATTGCAGCACTAAAACCTGCCAGTACTTATTATCTATATTTTGTCAGTCAAAATAATGGAGAACATTACTTTGCAAAAAATCTTACAGAACATTTAGAAAATGTTAGAAAATATCGCAGCTCTCAGGCTGCTAGTAATAAAGCAAACAAATAACCTATATTTAAAAATTAAGCCTGCATTGTTATATAATACAGGCTTAATTTCATTTTAAGCATCCGTTCTTGATATACTAGCTTTATCAGCTTCTTTAAACCTTTCTACAAAAGATCCTAAAGGACTAATAGAATCTAGAGCATATTGCAGTTTTTGATTTCCAAAAACACTCTGTTTACCTGAAAGATATTCATAACTATAATGTATATCAGTACGAGTTTGTTGCGGTTGGTTTTCTTGTACAGGTTGAACCGGCACCTCTATCTTCTCTTGCCTTAATGCATAGCCCATAGATTGTGCTTGTTCAGGATTATAATTTAATGATACATGAGATGCAACCCACTCAATTAGCAAAGCTGCAAACACTATAGTTGCCGGAGCGCAACCAACCATACTAAGTAATATCCCCCCAGCAATACCACCTAATG
Organism: Rickettsiales endosymbiont of Stachyamoeba lipophora; assembly: GCF_003932735.1. Lineage (NCBI taxonomy): Bacteria > Pseudomonadati > Pseudomonadota > Alphaproteobacteria > Rickettsiales > Rickettsiales endosymbiont of Stachyamoeba lipophora. Next base: position 217,631 of record NZ_CP033611.1, read on the forward strand.
AGCCCCCAGCAGAAATAAGGTATGATTTCAAAAGCTCTCTTTGCTTAAATTTATTTAATGCATTTTGATCTTTTATGCTTTCCCTTTCTTGTGTAGTAAGATTTTCATTCTTACTTTCATCAACTATAGAATACCCTTTATTAGCAAAAATCTTAGAAGAATAATAAGCCACTATCCCACCAACAATTACCCCCAAGGCTAACGTCATTGGAGACTTAGCTAACAATCTAGGCAATATAGTAACAAATCCAGGCAACCTTTTAGATAACGGAGCTAAAATAACTCTACCCACCACTTTAATGCTTACCACAGTCCCTATAACAGAGAAAACTGTAACCATACTTACCGCCAAGTAACTAGCCCTTTTACCTATACTGTTTGCTGAATTAATCAGAACATTAGCAATAAATTTAATACATTTGTATATTACATAACATGCAGCAATTAATTGTACAATAGGGAACATAAAAGCCACCCCTAATAAAGGCAAGCTTAGCAGACCTAAAGCAATCGTACGTAAGCTTTTCAAAGGAGAACCAAACAGGACTTTAAACAAAGATGTTTTTAATATTTCAAATTCGATAATTTCTGCCACCTTCTTCAATACTATAACACTTGTTACAGAAGCTAAAGCACTTAGGAAAATAGTTGGAGCAACCAACACTCCTGCAGCCATCAACTGAGCATAAGTAATACCAGCGATAACTATTGCTAAAACTGCATAAATTGACTTATATTTTATCTTGCTAAAGAATAATGGATAAGTAATACGCGAATAAGATTCAAGCTCCTGTGTAATAAGATCAAGGGATCTAGAATTATTATTAGTTGAATCTGGCCTTATCGCATCTTTGATTTTCTTATCTCTTTCTTCAATTGCATCTTCAATCTTTTGAGTTCTATTTTCTAAATCTACAATGAGGGCTTCTTGGTCAAAATTTAAATGCCAAATTCTCATTAATAATGAATACCATCCACTATTTTTTATCTTTTCTATTTTTTGTACAAGTAAAGCTTCTTCTCTTTTAAGATTCCAATAGCTTTTAATATTACTTAATGTTTCTTTGGTATTCTGCTCTTCACCATTAGCATTAATAATATTATCTCTTATGCTCCATATTAATTGTTGATAATAATTTTTTTCAAACTCATCAACTGAATTAACTATCTTTTTCGCGTATTCAATATTTTTATCTGCTAAATCTTTATTAGTTTTTGTAAATCTATCGATCGTATTATTTGTTCTTATCATCTGCTCATAGCCTTGTCGCAAATAACTTAAAGCTGAATCAGAAGCGCTTATAAACTGGCCATTAGCATTCTTAACAATTTCAGAAGAAACAAATTGCGGATCATTTACTAATGAATCACAACTCATTGCTAGTTTAATTGCTTCATAAGACTGTCTAAGAATGGCATAATGCAATAAAGGATACTTATATTCAATAAACTGTCCTGGATGCTGTGAATCCTCTTCATAATAAATACAAAGCACCTTAGAATCTGGCTTTTTCTCTTGAAAGAGTTTATATAGAATTGCCAGGCAAGTTGGATTTTGGTTAATATTACGAAGTAAATCAGTATAAATATTAGTATTCTCATCTTGAGCTTCAAATATAAATGCAGGATCTAAGTGATCAAAAAATTTAACATTTTTTGATTTGCCACCAACCTTTATTGTGACTGTGCTATTAAATAACCCATCAATTTCAGCGTAAGAACAATTAACATTGGCAATCTTATCAAGTAATACTTCTCTTGCTTTCTCAAATGTTTGAACTTGACCCTCCAGATCATCTTCGGCATCAGTATCACTTCCTGCCTCAGAATATAAATCTGTATCAGGGCTCTCTGATACTTCTACAGAATCACTATTCTCACTTACAGCAACATTTTCTAAAATTGTCTCTGTTGTACTATTTGCTGCTGCAGGTGGCGTTTCTGACATACCATTTGTCTCTGTTGTACTATTTGCTGCTGCAGGTGGCGTTTCTGACATACCATTTGTAGCTTCGGCAGCTGATGTTGGTGGGTTCATGCCTTCCTCTTCTCTATATTTTTTTACTAATGCATCTACTCTCTTACTTTCTTTAACCGCTTTTTGTGTTACTTCTTTTATATAAATCCTTAATTGATTTTTAATCGTTTCATGCATAAGTACAGTTGAAATTTCTTTATTGTTTAACCCTTTACGCTGCAAATACTTGCGTATTTCTTGAGCAAATATATTTTTACTCACATTCTCTTCATAAGGATCTATTTCTATTTCCTCTCTATCATGAGCCTGCTTTTTAATTTTTGACAGATTGCCACTCAGATTTTTAATCTCCTGCTCAATTTCACTTAAAGGCCTAACTGCTGTTGTTGCTGATGAAGAAGCGGACTGCAGAGCAGGCTTAGAGGCCGCTGTCGGAGCTTGGTTTTTACTAATACTATGTATCGCTGAAGAGGGTGTTTTCTTTATCTGTTGTGGTTGGTTGATTAATAGATAATTTGCTATTTTATTATCAATCACTGGGTTTTGCATTACTTTGTTAGCTAGTTCCTCTGGTAAATGTCTTTCTGTCTTAAGATAATTTCTAATAACACCGACTATATCATTCCTATCTGATGTTAGATTAGAAAGCTTGTTACACACATCCGTAATTGCCACCTCAACCCGCGCTTCATTAAGAGCTTTAATCAACCACTCTTGTTCTATTGCTTCTGAATTACCAGTACCTTTACCCTCTCTTATTCCTGCTCTATAAATATCACACAAGCATGCAAGCGAACTATCATCATCTAACCCATTGTTTTTAGCAAGACTAATAAGAACTTCCTTATAACTTTGTAAAAAGCTTTGTTTTCTATATTCTTGCTGTGCATAAAGCTCAATTTTAGCAAATATTGTTGCTACTTTACTAAGGGTTTCTTCACTATATTTCCTCTCCATATTTGAAGTGTTATTTCCAGGCTGTACGCTGGTTTGCGGTGATTGGCGTAAGCTTGAGCTTGAGCTTGAACCTGAGCTTGAACCTGAGCTTGAGCTTGAACTTGGCATGTTATTACCATTAAATTACATTTGCCGCACAGGTTAACATAAAGTTAACATTTATTCAATATGTATATAATTAACATTAATATTTTTTTGCAATCCTAATCGCTATTTTGCTTAGCGTTTTAATTCCTGCATTTAATAAAGAATAGCATGGGGCTTCGGTTGCTCCTTCCTTGCGTGCAAGATCACGATGTTCTAATTCCTCTTGCCTAAATTGCTCCAGCTTTGCTGATAATGCTGGTGCATAATTTTTTAGCTCTTCAATTTGCTCGCTATAATGCTCATCAATTACTTCCTCTACTGCCTCGGTGCAAGCCATAGCTGCTTTTTCGCCTAGTAGACTAGTAGCTCTACCAAGCATATACCCACCTATATGCCATAATGGGGAAAGTATACTCGGTCTTACATTATGCTTAATTAATTCTTGCTCAAAAAACTGTAAATGTTCTAATTCTTGGTTATACATATGCTTTATTTCAGGGTTATCGCCTAAAGTTTTTAGTTGCCCTTCATATATCCTTTTAGCACCATACTCACCGGCATGATTGACTCGTAAGATTTCCTTGAGCTTGTGAGAAGTATTTTTATCACCTGGTAAATAATCATCAAATTTAACCATTAATAATTACCCCTATATTTTTTAAAAATATATAACATCATTAATCCTAAAGAATATAATAATGAGATATTAGAAAGCGTTAGCCCTAAAATTTTATCAGCCTGCTTACAACTCACTTGCGGAGCATTGCTTAAAATTGAATCTAAATCTAAAGCGGTATTAAGATCTATACTACAACTAAACCAATCACTAACCAAACCCAGTTCCAGTAAAGCTTGGTAGCCTGCAAGTAAACTCGAAAGCAGTAATACTATTATAATTAAATAATCCATGTTGTTATTTTTTTTTAATAATTTGATAATTATTATGCCAATTAAGCTTAAAAAGATGTAACGTTGCCACACACATAATTTACATGGTAAAAAATTAAAGCCATATTGCATTATAAGTACCAAGCCCATCGCCACAATAGTACTAGCTAGTGCTATTATATCCAGTCTAATTAAAATTTGCTTAACCAAAGATTTTATTGTCATAATTTATATATTTTGTAATATCTGTAAAAAATATCCTTAAGAGTATATCCATGTCAAACTTACAAAATATTTTAGAAAGTAGCAACTGCTGGCCTGCACAAGAAGCAAAAAAAATTTTAGAAAGAATCGGTAACAAAATACCTGCCAAAGGATATGTATTATTTGAAACTGGCTATGGCCCTTCAGGATTACCACATATTGGGACTTTTGGTGAAGTGGCAAGAACCAGCATCATCAGACATGCTTTTACTAAAATTTCTGGCATTCCAACCAGACTTTTTGCCTTTTCCGACGATATGGATGGGCTTAGAAAGGTACCGGATAATATACCAAACAAAGATATGGTTAGAACTTACCTTGGTAAACCTTTAACTTCTATACCTGATCCTTTTGGCACTCATGAAAGTTTTGGCCATCACATGAATAACCGACTAAGACAATTTTTAGATCAATTTGGCTTCGAATATGAATTTCAAAGTGCTACTGATTATTATAAAGCCGGTAAGTTTGATGCTTTATTGCTTAAGACTTTACAACATTTCGATGCAATCATGAATGTCATGCTGCCAACTTTAGGCGAAGAACGCCAGCAAACCTATTCTCCTATTTTACCAATCTGTCCTGAATCCGGCGAAGTTTTACAAGTACCAATCTTAGAGAAAAATGTAGCAAAAGGTACTATTACATTTAAAAACTCTAAAGGTGTTATTATTGAACAACAGGTAACCGGCGGTCAGTGTAAATTACAATGGAAGGCTGATTGGGCGATGCGTTGGTGTGCTTTAGATGTGGATTATGAAATGTATGGCAAAGATTTAATTCCTACTGCCGAGCTTTCAACTAAAATAGCCCGCATTTTAGGATATCAAGAACCAGTATTATTTAACTATGAGTTATTTTTAGATGAGAAGGGCCAAAAAATTTCTAAATCTAAAGGTAATGGTTTAAGCATGGATGAATGGCTTACTTATGCTCCCGAAGAAAGTTTAAGCTTGTATATGTATCAATCACCTAAAAAAGCTAAAAGACTTTTTTTTGATGTTATACCTAAAAATATGGATGAATATTTAATTTATTTAAATAAATATTATACTCAAGATCTTGTCCAGCAGGTTGAAAATCCAGTATGGCATATTCATCAAGGCAATCCTCCTAAACTTGAGCCGCATAATATCAGCTTCTCTTTATTGCTTAACTTAGCTTCGGTATGTAATCCTGAAAATAGCACCGTATTATGGGGTTTTATCTCTAAATACGCTCCAGATGTAAACTTGCAGAACTCCCCTATGCTTACTAAAATGGTGGACTTTGCTGTTAAATATTATAATGACTTTATTAAGCCCAACAAAAAATATCCTCTACTGCAAGAAATAGATAAACAAACCATTAATAATCTTATTACTAAACTTAGCAAATTAACTGCTACTGCCACAAATGATGAGATTCAAAATTGTTTATACGATCTAGCTAGAGAAGAAAACATTGAATCTAAAGACTTGTTTAAAACCCTTTATAATATGCTACTAGGGCAAGATCAAGGCCCACGCTGGGGAACTTTTATTGCCTTATTTGGAATAAATAATACAATTGATTTAGCAAAAAAGGCACTTGAAAGATCATGATAAATAATGCTTTGAAGATTGTTACTTTCATTGCTACAATTTTTTGTTTAATTAACCTAATGGAAGCAAAACCAACGGAGAAAGCTATGAAAGAAGTTTTAGTATATACTACCAATTATTGTCCATACTGTGTTAAAGCTAAAGAATTGCTGAAGATGAAAAATATTAATTTTAAAGAAATTGATTTAACAGGTGATGATCATGCAAGAATTGAGCTGGTAACTAAAGCTAAAGGCCGTAAAACTGTACCACAAATTTTCATTGGTGATTACCATGTAGGCGGCTGTGATGATTTACACACTTTAAATGATCAAGGAAAGTTGGAAGATTTATTGAAATAACTTTAGAAATGGTCGGGGCAGAGAGATTCGAACTCCCGACCCTCTGGTCCCAAACCAGATGCGCTACCAGGCTGCGCTATGCCCCGATACCCACTTAACTAACAAATCTCTTGAGTTTTGTAAAGTTATTTTTTCATAGGGAAATAAAATTTATGGGCTTAACACATTTAATTTCTATCGATGACCTTACCTTGCAAGCAATTAGCCAAATATTAAACATGGCTAGCAAGCTAGGAAGAGAGCCTAATAATTTCTTAAAAAATACCACTCTGTGCAATTTATTCTATGAGAATTCAACTCGTACTCGAGCCTCATTTGAAAATGCTGCAATCAAGCTTGGCGCTAAAGTAATTAATTTAGATATTGATAAATCTTCTGCTCAAAAAGGTGAAACCTTATTAGATACTATAAATAATTTAAAAGCCTTAGACATAAACTATTTTGTTATTAGGCACTTTGATAGCGGTATCCATAAAAAGCTAGCAAACCAAGTTCAGGACATTCATATTATTAATGCAGGTGATGGCTGGAATGAACATCCAAGCCAGGCCTTAACAGACGCATATACTATAAGTAACCATTTTGGCAGCATACAAGGATTAAATATTACTATCATTGGTGATATCATCCACAGTAGGGTAGCAAGGTCTAATATTAAGTTGCTTGGCAAGCTAGGTGCTAACATTCGCTTGGCGGCCCCTTTATCACTTTTACCCTCATCTCTGTCAAATACAAAAATTAAGCTATATAGCAACCTTGAGCAAGCTGTAGAAAATACAGATGTTATTATGTGTTTAAGGCTACAACAAGAGCGGATGAATAACTTATATATCCCCTCACTCAGTGATTATGCTCGTCTTTATCAAGTGAATCATCAAACCTTAAAATATGCAAACGACCGGGTAATTATACTACACCCAGGACCTATTAACCGTACTATAGAAATATCAAGCGACTTAGCTAACTCTGAGCACAGCCATATTTTACAACAGGTAAATAATGGCATATTAATTAGACAAGCAATTTTATTAAATTTGGAAAACTCATGACACAAAATTGGTATCTTCCTCATAATTCCCATCCAACAACCTTACTATATAATGCACGGATAATAGATCCAGCAACTCGTGCTGATATTATGGGTGGTATATTAATTAAAAATGGTCTGATTATCGATTTTGGCAAACATTTGTTTACCAAAGAATCGATAGAGGCTGAAATCAAACATGATATTCAGCAAAAATTGATTGTTCCCGGCTTGCTTGATATCCAAGTGCATTTTAGAGATCCTGGCCAGACACATAAGGAAGATATCATCAGCGGTAGTAAATCTGCGGCAAGCGGGGGAATTACCAGGGTGGTATGCCAGCCTAATACTAAGCCAGTAATAGATAGCCCTGCTACATTAGATTATATAAACTATAAAGCTAAAGCCGAATCATATATCCACATCCACAGTTATGCCAGCATTTCTAAAAATATGGAAGGTAAAGAACTTTCAGAATTTGCATTATTAAAAGAGCATGGTGCGGTAGGCTTTACTGATGATGGATTGCCTGTAATGAATGCATTAATGATGAGACGTGCTCTTGAATATTCTAAAATTCTCAATGTTCCTATTGCTCAACATGCAGAAGATTTAAACTTAACTAACGGCGGCGCTATTAATGAGGGAGTAGTTTCATTTGAACTGGGAGTTCCAGGCATTCCTAACGCCAGTGAATCTGTAATAGTAGCACGCGACATCGATTTAACAAGGCTAACTGGTGGTTATTATCACGTACTTCACGTATCTACCAAAGAGGCTATTAAACATATACAGCTAGCTAAAGCTGAAGGATTAAATGTCACCTGTGAAGTGGCTCCTCATCATTTTTTACTTACTGATCAAACGGTACTTGAAAAAGGTACGTTAGCTAAAATGAACCCTCCTTTAAGAAGTGAAGAAGATCGCTTAAACCTGATCGACGCCATCAAGCAAGGAGTAGTAGATGCTATTGCGACCGATCATGCACCGCACGACGCTGCAAGTAAAGATCAACCTTTAACCCGTGCTACATTTGGGATTGTAGGGCTTGAGACCATGCTACCTTTATCTCTTGAGTTGCATTTTAACTACGGAGTTGATTTAATTGATCTGATATCACTCATGACCAACAAACCAGCCGAGATTATTAGAGTTAAAGCTGGCCAAATTGCCAAAAACTATCCTGCTGACTTAACGGTGATTGATCTGGATTTAGAGTGGACTATAGAGGCAAAAAAATTTGCATCTAGATCAAACAACACCCCTTTTGACGGTAGAAAAGTTAGAGGTAGAGCTATTAAAACTTTTGTGAATGGACATTTAGTTTATGAATTTAATTAAGCCTAACAATCCTATACTTCTTGCTATTGACCATACTGAGATTAGCACAATCGAGCAGCTTATTACCCAGACTAAAGACTATATTGGTGGGATTAAGCTAGGACTCGAATTTTGGAACAAATATGGCAAGGAAGGAGTCCAAAATCTTATCCAAAAACATCATAATATACCTTTATTTTTAGACCTTAAACTACATGACATACCCAACACTGTTTACAAGGGCTTAAGCAACGTAATGGAGCTTAATCCATTGCTAATAACCATTCATGCACTAGGCGGAGCTAACATGATTAGCAAGGCTAAAGAAGTCACAAATAATACACAAACCAAGCTAATTACAGTAACTATTTTAACTAGCTTAGATGAAGATGATCTGGCTTCTTTAGGTATGAAAGATATTGAATCCCAAATCTTAAAACTTACTGAACTAGCACTAAATAATGGCGCAGATGGTATTGTTTGCTCTCCTCAAGAATTATTCATGATTAGAAAAAATTTTGGCCAAGATTTTATTATCGTAACTCCTGGGATCCGAACTTATGAGGATATTGGGCCTGATGATCAAAAAAGAGTAATGCCCCCTAAAGAAGCATTGATCTTAGGTAGCACTTACCTAGTTATTGGTAGGCCAATTACTAACCATCCAAATCCTCAAGAAAAAGCTAGATTAATCTTAGATTCTTTAGCCTAGATTAAGTTTCGTGAGGGATGCTGAATAAATTAAGCGTAGCACCGAATTAAAAAAAGAAAAATCTTATACCATTTAACAGAAATACAAAATAAAGCACTTAACCTAAAATTTTACAGCATTACTCTCTAAAAAACAGTAGAAGAGCCACATAAAGATCTAATCTTTTACAAATTTACCTACCTAACTGCATGGTAATATTATTCTATTTATGATAACACGTATCATTTTTTATATTGCCTGCCAGGTTATACAAAAGGCTTTTACTTTGTGTAGCAACATTACTGATCGTTGCTGCAAAAGAATAAACCTTTGGGCTTTTTGCTTGAACAGAAAATTGTCCTGAAGGATTAATCCCGTCGATTTTGTTACGAGCAAAGTAAAGCAGAGACTCTATATCCAATAAAACCATACAATTATTAAAATATTCCCTAGCACTTCTCTCCCCGCATTCTATCAACGGCGGAAAATCGCTTCTTATGCTTTTTATAAATTGCTTAAATTCTTTTTTCTTATTTGTATAGATATATCCCATTAATATATTAAAACTCTTATCTACCCAGTTTGGGTTAAAATACTGAACTTGTTTGTTAATATTTACTAAAAATTGATATAATTTTCGTTGCTCAAGCTTTAATTCATCGATGTTTATTGGTTTTATTTGGTGGCTATCTTGCTCAATTTCTTCAGATATAGAACAAATATGTTCAATCATAACTTTAAACTGTATAATTTTCTTTGATGATACCGCCCTCATTATATCATTCATTGCTACGACTTCAGAAATTATTTTCTCTTTGCTACTTGCAATTTCATGAATAGTATCAACCACCTCTTTTAAATCAATTTTATTAAAATTTACAAAAGGATTGTAGTAAGATCCCTCAACTAAATAACATAATAATGACAAAAGGTTATTTGGTTTATTTATTATACGGTCCTTGCTGTTATAAAATTTTCTAACACCACTTTTACGAAACTGGAAACAACGTTCAAGGTCAATTCGAATAGACTCACCTTCATTATTTACTAGAAAATTTCTGTTATTGGCATCTGACTCACCAAACAGCAAAGAAATTATGCTATCTCTTCCTAAACCCTTAACTATCCCTGGCCCTTGATAATCTTCCAAATTTTTACAATCAGGTATAAGCTTAGACACTACGCATATATCATTCTCTAAATCCGGTATTAAAAAATTCTCTGCCCCATTAAGATTAAATAAATTACGATATAACCTAGCAGTAAATACTTCTATCTTAAAGCCAAGACGCATAGACTCTAAATAACGTGGATAATGCTTGTTATCAAAATCTTCTTGAAGTTGCTTAAAACTTTTACCCAATATTCCAGAATAATCAAAAAACACATCTTCTTCATTATACTTAATTTTTAATCTAGGATAATAAAGTTGGTGGTACAGCTCTTCTCTTGTTTGCAATTTTTTAATTATATATTTATTGCCAGAATTATCACCTTTGAGGGTATAAATAAAAACCCTATCTTCATTATTTTGAATTGAACCAACTTGTTCAAAATCTGCAACATTTGATCGGCTTACACCACTCATAAATAATCCCTCCTTATTATTGTTAAGCAACCTAACTAATAATATAGTAACCGTATTATAAAAAAACCAAAAATGATTCAATAATATTTAAATAGGAAGCAGGCAGATGGTTATAACAACTTAAAATTTTCAATTACCACTTATATTTATATGCTACTTATCCAAAATTTATTAACTTACAAAGTCTAAAATATGTTCCCAATTTAGCTCTCAGCTAATAATTCTCTCTTATTTTGATGAATTTTATCCAAATAATCTAAAATTATTAAATTTTTTATAAAAATTAAAATTTTATACTTGATTTAATAAAAAACGCTTTTTAAGATTAATAATACAACAGTTAAAAAAGTAACTTAGGTATAACAAATGGCTAGCCTACCAAGTGAACAACAACATCGAGATGAAACGTCATTAGATGAGCAAGAACTTGGCATTCTTTTTAAACAAAAAAGAATAGAGAAAGGACTTTCTATAAATGATATAGCTAAAGCCACTAAAATTAACAGCAAGTATATTAAAGCCATTGAAGAAAATAATATCAGTAGGTTAGTAGAGGCAGTTTATAGGTATGGTTACATTAAAAGTTATGCAAAATATTTTAATATCAATATAAAGTTTTTTATTTACAATGATTTGCTTCCCTCTCCACCTAAACCAATAGAACAGCAATCAGAAATCATTTTAATTAAAGAAGATTTATCTACTAAATATATTAGAAAAATATTGCCTGTTGCATGCATATTAGTTTTTATTTTATTTTACTTTGCTTACTATACTATAAAAACTAAGGACTCTAAGGATATAGTAACCCTTCTGGAACAGAAATTGGCTCATGATCTTGCCTTAATGAGCAGCTTCCATCACGGCTTCACTCCTGCTAAACTGGATCAAACTGAAATATTCCAAAAAAGTGATGAAAACGAATATGTTGTAGTAGCCAATGAATCGACTCGTCTTAAAGTATTTGACCAAAAAAGCAGGCTAATTATCGAGAAAAAAATTGCTCCAGGCGAAGTATTATTTTTACCTATTGAACAAAAATTATTTGTAAACTCCAAGACTGATGTCAGCATGTATGATATCAAATCCTTAGAAACTTTTAATCCTACGGCAGTAATTCTTGATAAAGAATATAAAACTTATTTTGTAAAAAAGTTTTAAGTTAAGCTCCTTATCTAGATAAGGGCTATTTTAAGCGATTTTTCAGTAAAAAGCTGGCTTGCTTTGTAGTAATAGTAAGTATGTTTCAAGCAACCAATAAACATTTATAGCTAGAAAAAGCCGAAACAGCCCTATAGCATGATAAATGCATAAACCAAGAACCAACATTGAGGCGGCCTTCTCTTAAGGTTGCCAGCTGGGCTTATTAGCCTACACCTTGTATCATTAGTCGCTTCACATATATTTTTATAAAGCTTTCCTCTAATATTAGTAGCGTACGTGCACTAGCTGGGAATGCTTTTCATCTTCAACTAAACTGGTATAAGTTCTCTTGTGCTTAGATAGCACCTCTTGCTTTTTACTGGAGGGAGCAATTTTAAGAGATTCTTTACTACTAACAAGGATTAAGCCATCAATGTCAAACTTAACTGACTGAGCTGGCTTCTGTTTCATTAGTGATGATTTTCCACTTACTCTTGATGACGATTGAGAGCACGCATTAACTGCGTCTTGAGGAATAGGCGGAATTAATACTTCTTGCAATACTTCTAAACCTTCAGCATAAATTGTATAAGGATCAGCAAAAAGTAAACTTTTTATAGTTTGATTGTTTTTTCTATAAGAGTAAAGATGGTTGGTTGTTTCTGCAATAATATATACTAACCTGCCTAGCTTCTTTAATGCTGCTTGCTTAGGTAACTCAAAATAATAATATTGATTTTCTGCTAGATAGGCTCTTTGCTGGGCACTTGACCTAGGCAATAATAAATTTAAATTTTTGGATTGCAACACCTTAATTCTAGCTTTAATAGAATCCAGTAATAACTTTATTTGGTCTACTTCCCCTTTTAATATATACTCTCCTATTCTATTAATGGTTTTGGTTGGCCAATCTAAGTCAATCATTCTTAAGTATTTTGAAATCTCAATCAAATATTGCTTTATCTCAAAAAATTTTGGATAATAATCCTCATTAAGTTTAGAATAATCAAATGCTATTTCAGGCTTAGAGGATAAACTGCTTTGCCCAATCCTTTGTAAAGCAAATAAAAACTCACTTAATCTATTATGATAGCGATTAAAAATAGTTAAATCTTCAGGGTTAGCAGTAAGTGTAGGAACGATATTTTGTAAATTATATATTTCATGATTATTACTACTGATTAATAATAACCATTTATTTATTTCTTCTTGATCTACAAAATTTAAATAAAGAGTATATTTTGCTTCTGTCATAATCAAGTTTCGTTTGTTTAAAAAATATAACATACAAAACACACTATCAAAGTAGCTTGCATTAAATAACTGTGTTGATTTTGCACCGGAATTCATTGCCGTGTTATAATCAAAAGCCCAACCAAAATCAATACGCGTACTATCTGTAACCAAACCTTCTTCATTAAAAATTAATAAAAAGTTTCCTGGATTACAATCTGAATCGCCAAGTACAGCGCTAGCTATTAAATCTCTGCCTAATCCTGGAATATAGCTTTTTCCATTACTTGTTTTAGGTAATTTAATATGGCTTGGTTTTTTATACAAAAAATCTTGTAATGAAATAGAATTCTTTTTTATCTTACTATAAAATTTTACTTCTTCCTCATCACGTAATATTAATGTTTTAGGCGCATGAGGGTTAAAAATTTTTCTATAAATTCGTGCAACTAGGTTTTCTACTCTAAATCCTGTTGCTATACTTTTTTTTCTTCTATCACTAATTTCAGGAGAAACATGTTTAGTTAAAAACCTTTTACCTTTATGCTCTTTTAAACGAACTATTGAACCAGGAGCCACACCATCTGGCTTTTTATCATCAAATTCAAAATCATATACGTTTAATTTATCCAGCTCTATTTTGACCAACTTATTACCCTTAGCTTACATCTTACAATAATAAAACTAAGCTAATAAATTACCTTTAATTTTATTATATAAACAACCCATTAAACAACAGGCATTATTAATATTTTATTACCATTTGTAAATGACTATTTTAATATCAATAACAAAATGCTTTGTTTGATATACTAGATTAACTTAAATTTAATTATATTGACAAAAACTTAAGCTATAAATAAGTAGGCTAGGTTATGGTTTACAAAATTCAAGCTAGTGCAATTAACAAAATATAGACCGGCTTTTTAGATTTGGTTACATCCTATATAAGTAAGTGTAGATGAAAGATATTTAAATATGCCAGTTTAGGATAAAATAGAACTTTAAGCTGTGACGAAGAAGAGATAGCCATCATAAAATTTAATCTATACTCTTGGTACAAACTAATAAAATAAATTGGCGTTATACCACCAACGGCTATCCCCCAAGCCTATACTGTACAAGCTTTGTTTTTTTAAAGTATATAAATACCACCATTACGGGAGTTTTAAGGGCTCTTTAAATAGTCCAGATTTTTTTGATGAGCTTATTTCAATAAGGCAATGATTGTTCATAGATTAAAAAACCTAAACTACATTGTAACTGGGAATAGATGAATTGACCCTATGCTGTTTTAAGAACATTTAAGAAAATCAGTCGAGCTTCTTATATTTACAACAAGCAAAGAAAATGAAAAGGCGGCATATTGGGTAATATACCGCCTTACAAACAATAATATTATTATATAATAAGCTTAGCTTTTATATATCAATATTCTCTACTTTTAATGCATTTTGCTGAATGAATTCTTTTCTAGGTTCAACAATACCACCCATCAGCGTAGTAAACACCTCTTCAGCAGTATCATTACTATGAACTTTAACCTGTAGTAGCGTTCTATTCTGTGGATTTAAAGTAGTATCCCATAACTGATCAGCATTCATTTCCCCAAGACCTTTAAAACGCTGCATGCTCACACCTTTTTTAGCGTTATCAAATACTTGAGTAATAAAGTCTGATGGAATTTCAACCGCGCAGCTAAATGATTTACGCGTATACATGGCCTCACTTTCAAAATAAGCTTTAATCGGCTGATAAAGTTTAAGAATATCACTCACCCCGATTTGCTCGCATAATTCTTGATTAAAATTAAAATGATAATCTTTCCCATTTAGTACATAACTAAGAGCTACGTGGTTATCTTTAAGCTCAACTACTGGCAATGGTTCATAATTCATTTGTACTGCTATTTGATTAAATCTAGCTTGTTTAGCTGCAAAATTTTGCTGAGCATTTTCAAGTAGTCCAGATATTACCAATGCTTCTAACAGTTGTTTTTCTAAATATTTTTGCTTAAATCCTATATAGCTATTAAATTTGAAGATATTTTTAATAAAACTTTCTAACTCGACAGCTTTCAATTGATTAGAGCTCGCTTTCACCTCAGCATCTTCAGTTACTACACTTAAGAGATAAGCTTGTAATGCTTGCTCATTTTGTAAGTATCTTTCGCTACTACCGCGCTTTAATTTATATAATGGCGGTTGGGCTATATACAAATAGCCTGCATCAACTACCTCTCGCATATGACGATAGAAGAAAGTTAACAACAAGGTTCTGATATGTGCACCATCCACGTCTGCATCAGTCATGATAACAATTTTATGATATCTGGTTTTGATAAGGTCAAATTCTTCTTTACCAATACCGGTACCAAGTGCAGTTATTAAAGTTCCAATCTGATCGGAGGATAAAATTTTATCAAATCTAGCCCGTTCTACGTTAAGGATTTTACCTCTAAGTGGTAAAATAGCCTGGAATTTTCTATCTCTACCCTGTTTAGCCGAACCACCTGCCGAATCACCCTCTACTATAAATAGTTCACTTTTACTTGGATCTTTTTCCTGGCAATCAGCTAGCTTTCCCGGAAGATTAGCCACATCTAATGCCGTTTTACGGCGAGTTAATTCACGCGCCTTACGTGCTGCTTCCCTTGCAACTGCGGCCTCAATCACTTTACCGATAATAATTTTGCCTTCAGTAGGATGCTCTTCAAGCCAACGTTCCAGCTTTTCTGAAACCATATCTTCTACTACAGTTCTTACTTCCGAACTCACCAATTTATCTTTAGTTTGCGAAGAAAATTTAGGGTCGGGAACTTTCACGGCAACTACTGCAGTCATCCCTTCTCTAGCATCATCACCATTAATAGTTACTTTTTCTTTTTTAAGTAAGCCGGTTGAATTAGCATAACTATTAATTACCCTGGTTAATGCTGATTTAAAGCCTATTAAGTGAGTTCCACCATCATTTTGACGGATGTTATTAGTAAAAGTTAAAATATTCTCATGGTAGCTATCATTCCACTCAAGAGCTACTTCACAATAAATACCATTGCTCTCACCACTCACTTTAATACAAGGATGTACAGCGGTTTTAGTACGATCTAAATATTTAACAAACTCTTCTGTTCCGCCTTCATAATAAAATATTTGTTCATGAGCTTCTTCTTCCCGTAAATCCACCAGTTTAATTCGCACTCCTGAATTCAAGAAAGCGAGCTCTCTAAATCTTTGCTCCAGCCTACTTCTTTCAAAAATGATATTTGAAAATATTTCCGTTGATGGCATAAAGGTAACAACAGTTCCTTTGTTACCGCCAGCGTCACCCACTACCGTTAAAGGAGCGTCAGCCACACCATTGTGGAAAGACATAAAATATTCTTTCCCACCACGATAAATATTAAGCTTAAGCCATACAGACAACGCATTAACAACCGAGACACCAACCCCGTGTAAACCACCTGATACTTTATAAGAATTATGATCAAATTTACCACCAGCATGTAGCTGAGTCATAATTACTTCAGCTGCCGAAACCCCTTCACCTTGATGAATATCCGTAGGAATACCACGGCCGTTATCACTAACGGTTATTGATCCTTCTTTATTAAGAATAATACTGACTAAATCGCAATGACCAGCCAGTGATTCATCAATTGAGTTGTCTACCACCTCATAAATCATATGATGAAGCCCAGAACCATCATCAGTATCGCCAATATACATTCCTGGACGTTTACGAACCGCTTCTAAACCTTTTAATACTGTAATAGAGCTTGCAGTATATTCTTGTTCCATCTTTGGTACTGAATTTGAGTTTGTCATAGAACCTTTATTTAATTAGTGATCTAACAGACTTTATTGTATAACCCACATAAGCAGTAATTTTATAGTCAAACTTAGCCTTGGTTCCATAAATACTTTTAAGCATTGGGGGATACTCATCTAAGTTCCTACTAAGACTTTATTGCCTACTTTTAAGTTATGCAAATGGCCTAATATTTGTGCGTTTAAGTTACAGCATTTTTTGCCACAATGCTAGCATTTTTAATCTCAAAAAACTCAGCATTAAAACGAATCATACCCCAAAAATCATCATCAGTACTAGTTATCCAACTTTGAGCTCCTAAAACTTGCAAAGTATCAAGTAATGCATGACGTTTATTACTATCTAAATGCACCATCACTTCATCTAACAACATAATAGGTGCAAAAGCCCAAATGCTAAATTACTAACTATAGCAATAAGAATAATATAGCCACTTTAGGTTCTATGCACTTAGATTAAGTAGACGCTACCTTGTAGAAAGTACACAAGCAGAGTTAATCATCTGCTCAACGTTACTCCTCTCTCTTTTACTAACAACATAATCACGCCAGCATCTTTGAATTTTAACAATTTTAGCAGTATGGTCTTGATATTTATTATCTATCTCCAATTCAAGTTGCGCCCTTTTTTTTAAAACTAATGCATAAATTCCTAATTGAAAATTAGCTAATTCTATTGGTGGTTGTTCATACCCTAGTAAGCTTTCACCACTATCATTTTTAACATAAGTTTGCTGCCTTGAAAGAGCAGTGACAAATTCATTTATAAACTGATGTCTTCCTTGATAAAGCTCTCTTAAGCCCTCTAATGCTTCTTTCGTTCTGCTTGATAGTTCCATCCTAGGCTCCTGATTATTAATAATAGATTTTAGCGCTTCTAGATGCTCAGCAGGCTTATCTACAAGCTCATCTTCTATTTCATCAAAATAATCAAATTCCAGCATTGATTTTAATTGTGCTAGCGAGCCACTATCTATAAAAGGAGAAGTAATTAGCTTACGCGTGAGCATTGCTTTAATAAATTTCCAATTTTTGGTTTTTATTGCTATATCTAATATTTTTTTCCAATAAAGATAACTGCTTTCCTTATCCAATTCTGGAGTATAATCTAATAACATGTTAGCTAAGTCGAATGTTCTGAAAAGTAAAGCATGACAGAGAGGTGGTAATGCCTGCCGATTACTTTTTATCTCTTGCGTTAATAAGTGTGGGCTAATTGCTAAAATAGCTCTAACAGCTTCCACTTTAAAATGGCAAATTATCGCAAATGAAAGCACATTAAAATCATTTAAAAATATATCTACAAATTCATTGCTACGTATAACAAGCTTAATGGGTATTACTTGATCAAGATTTATTAATTGTTTACTTTTAAATAAGAGAGCAAGACTTTCACCATAATTAATCAAAAGAAACTCAGGCAATGGCCTGCAATATGCTCTATCAAAGTGGAAAGTCTTGCCTTGTAAGCTAGACATAAAGGTTAAAAATATAGAACGTACTTTATCATCAAATTGCTCTTGAACCATTTTTTCTCTTAAACATTCTAAAACTATATACAAAGAAGATTGATGATTAAGTAAATTAATCCCGCGATCAATTATGCCATCTACTATCATACTTAGCTTTTGATCTAAAAACTCAGCCGATATACGCGGTAAAAATAGTTTTCGCCATTCATTGTTACATAAACTATTTCCATACATTATCATATGTTTCCAACCATCATGTTTGTTACCTATACCCTTGATGAACAAGGCTCTGGCTACTTAAATTTGCTTATAAACATACGCCCACTCCAATAACGACATACCATTGTTAAGATTGATATTATGAATTTCACTTTCAGGCAGATCGTTGATTGCTGCTATAGCTCTCTCACTATCACCATTTTTCATACAAGCTACTATATAACCAAAAATCCCAGGAGTAGAGCTATCAGATTTCATATTATTTTGTCCCTACTATCTTAAGAAGAGATTCATTCAATTTTTAAGTATTACAATAAATTTAAAAAAATCTTTTAAAAAGCTAGGTCGGATGCTTGATTTTACCATTGCTAATCTCAAAATATTCTGCTTCGAAATTGACCATACCCCAAAAATCATCATCAGTACTAGTTATCCAACTTTGAGCTTCTAAAACTTGCAAAGTATCAAGTAATGCATGACGTTTATTACCATCTAAATGCACCATCACTTCATCTAACAGCATAATAGGCGCAAAACCACTTTGCATTTTTTTAGCAAAAGCCTGAAATAAAATCAGTGATAATACCATGGCCTTTTGCTCTCCAGTTGAGCAAAAATTGATCAACCTATTGAATTCATAATGATAAATTTCCAGATCGGTTCTATGTACCCCAAAAGTAGTTTTACCTGATAATTGATCAAGCTTGCGATTTTTCTTAATTAACTCTAACAACTGTTCTTTATCAACTTGTTGCTGTTCAATGAGATCTTCTACATTACCTTTGATTTTAAGATAAAGCTTAGGAAATGGAATATCTAACTTACTGATAGTTTCATTGATTAAGTTCAAAGTATGAAGGCGATTATGGGCGATTTGATAATTTAGCTCTGCTAAATCTATTTCAATAATCTCAAGCCATTTTTCATCTACTCTACCCATTTTAAAAATATGCTGACGTTCTTTCACCTTCTTTTCATATTGCAGCACTAAAGAGGCATGATTAGAATAAAAATTATATACCATCCGATCAAAAAGCCTGCGTCTATTACCACTACTTTCAAGTAGTGATTGCTCCAGTTGCGGGGTAAGCCAAATAATATTTAGGTAATTGCTAAGCTCACTTGCTGTTTTCAAATGCTCACCATTGACCTTAATAACCCTCTTTACTTTACCTTGAATATTAATTAACCCTGTACCGATTTGGTATTCCTCTTCCTGGGTTTTAACATGAGATGAAATTAGCCAATTATGTTGGTGATCACGTTTTAATTCATTATTATCTACACTTTTAAGCCCTCTTCCAGGCATTAATAGTGAGATAGCCTCTAAAATAGAAGTTTTGCCTGCTCCATTATCACCTTTAAGGAATACTGGAACTGGCCTAACTACTAAAGATAGAGTTTGATAATTACGAAAATTCTCTAAATAAAGAGAAGTCACCGCATGCAAAACAGTGACTTCTTTATGATAGGTATGAGTAGATTCTTGCTCGTAAGTTAACACAAGCTATTATTAGTTACGGGTTGGCATAACGATAAAGCGCGCTTTATCTTCTTTTTCATCATTATCAATAATACACACGGCTGAATAGGCATCGTTAAAATTAAAATTAATTTTATTACCTGAAATAACAGCAAGTATATCTAAAACATATTTTGCATTAAAGCTTATGTCAGTTTCAGGACCATTATAATCAATTTCCAGCTCCTCTTTAGCATTACCATGCAATTCGGAATATACTGAAATAATAATCTTATTAGGAATTATACTAAATTTAATATTTTTAGTTTTATCATCCGCCACCACTATCATTAGCTCGATGGTTTTTTTAAGTTCTACCCGATCAAGAATAATTTGATTTGGGGAAGTTTGCGGAATGACCGAAACGTAATCCGGGAATTGCCCATCTATCAGCTTGCTAATAAATTTAATATTTTCAAATTCCATTGAAAATTTTGCCGCAGAAATCTTAATCACTATATTACCAGTGAAACCTTCAAGCAGCTTGTTAATCTCCATAACTGATTTCTTAGGAATGATAATACCAGTAAAATTTTGCGCTCCTTGGGGTAATAATACTTTCGCTTTAGAAAGGCGGTGCAGATCAGTACTAACTGCTGCTAAAAATCCTTCATCATTATGAAGATAAATACCATTTAGATAATATCTAGTTTCTTCTTGAGAAATAGAAAACTGTGTAGATTCTATCATATATTTTAAATCAACTGCAGGCAGCTCAAACATTGAAGAGTAATCATCCATACTGATTAATGGAAAATTTTCAGCGTTTAAAAACGGCATTTTAATATTAAACTTACCCGCTGAAAGCTCAACAATTGGATTAGGAGCATTTTTAAGCGTAATATTAACATCATCATCTTTCTTAAGCTTACGCAAAATATCAAAGAGAGTTTGTACATGAATAGTAATTTTACCAGCTTTTCTTACATTTGCTTCAATAGTTTCTGAAGCTAAAATATCCATATCAGTGGTGGTAAGCGTTAGAGTATTATCCTCATTTGCTTCAATTAAAATATTACCCAAAATAGCTATAGTATTTTTCTTCTCTACTACTCCTTCCAGGTGAGAAACCGCAGCAAGTAAATTGCCTTTAGAAATTGAGAAATCAATACTTAAATCAAGGTCTAGTAAATTATCCACCAGTGTCATGGTTGAAAGCCTCTTTAATTGATAGTTAGTTAATGCATATAACTTTAAAGCTTATATTTATTTTGTAAAAAGTTTTTTTGTTAGATTGTAATTAATTAGCTGATATAGCTTGAGCTCACCACTAATTAATTATCAATGTTAAGCAGTGATATTTAAAAAATAATCTTATTTCTCAATAGCTTCTGCATCCGCTTGGTTAAATATAAATTGGGTAAGTTTTTCATTCAAATTATTTTTAGGAATAGTAAAAAATTGATTTGCCTGCGTAGCATTGTCAGTAGCTAAGATTCCAACTGTAATACTTTCTTTCGGGCACACACTTAAACAGCTAGTTAATACTGCACGCAATTCTTTAGGATTACGGTTAACATTAATTTCTTGCTTTAATTGCTGCTGTAATTTAAAGGAGGGATTATCTTCTTTGCTCGTACTATCAGTCAATTTTTGCCCACATTTTTCACATACCAAAATTAATGCACGATTTATCGGCGCTTCAATTTTATTAATATATTTTATATCTTCATTATCCATCTTATTCTCCCTTTCAAATGATATATATATTAAAAGCACGTCTATTCAAGAAATCTTATAAATTAACAGTTCTTAATTCTTACATAATCAAAATTTTTACATGTTGCTAGCTTGATAGGTTTTTTTATGTCATAATAGTTAAATATTTAACTATTATTAGATGATTAAAATGAGTAATTATCGTACTAAAATTTTATGTTATGCAGTAATAAAGAATTATCCCTGGTTAGCTTGGTCTGCTATCAAACTAGGTGCGGATATTGATGTTACCACTATAATAGACAATAATCGAACCCCTTTATATTACGCAATAGCAGTTGGTTATACTGAGATGACCAAAGTTTTATTAGAGCAAGGTGCTGATCCTAATGCCCGAGATGTCAATAATGATACTTCATTACATCTTGCAGTACAAAAGGGTGATATTGAGCTAACAAAAGCTTTATTAGAACGAGGCGCTGATCCTAATGCTAAAAATAACGATGAGCACACTCCATTATATAGACCAGCAAATCTTGAGATGTTAAAAGTACTATTAGAACAAGGTGCTGACCCTAATACCAAAGATACCCTTAAGAACACTATATTACATCATACTGCACGTTATTTTCTACCAAGATCAAATATTCTAACAGTATGTAAGGAATTACTACTAGCTGGAGTTAATCCTACTCTACAAAATATACATAATAAAACGGCTGAAGATTATCTGAGCGAAGAGATAAAGGAAAACTATTTAAGTTTTAATCAAGGTATAGAACAAAAAATAGCAGAATTTAAAACACTTAATATTAATGAAGAAGAACTACATAATGCAGTTTTATTTCAGGATATACGCCCAAAAATTGCTCAAGCTTATGCCTTACTTCTCAGCGGTATTCATAATATTATAATTAACAGGCTACAAAGCGAAATAAACGAATTAGAAGGTAGAGAAGACCAAGTTGAGTTATTGCAAACCAAAAAGGCAGAAGTAAATCAGGTGCTCAAACAAGTAGAGTTAATTAATCAAAATAAACTTAAATTTATTACTACTAATTACACCAAAGAAGGAATGCTAATTCCCTTAGATGTTGCGCGCCATAAGATTGTTTCTTTTTTAGATGAAGATACTACAAAATTATTACTAACTCCAAAATCTAAGATAGCGCCCACCAAAGCAACCCATGAAGAGCGCCTTCAAGCTAGCAAAAATAAAGGTAACAGCCAAGAACTATAATACCAATTAAAAAACAAAAAAGCCTAGAAATTTGGTACGTCCTAGGCTTTTTTAACTATATCTAAAGCTCTTTTTATGACGCCATTGCGCGCTCTATTGCCACCATATCATTAACCAGCTCACTATTACCGGTAATTAATTTTTCAATTTGCTTAATGGCGTGCATAACGGTGGTATGATCTCTACCACCAAATTTTTTACCAATCTCTACCAAACTATGTGTAGTATGTTTTTTAGCTAAAAACATTGCCAGCTGCCTTGGACGCGCCACTTCGCGCTGACGGCTGGTTGAAGATAAATCACCTATTTTTATTTTATAATATTCTGCAATCTTTTGCTGAATTGCCTGAACAGTAATACTACGGCTGCTAGCTCTGAGTAAATCTTTAAGCAAGTCCTCAACTGTTTCTAAAGTTACTTTAAGCCCTAAGAAAGTGCTATAAGCGGCAATTTTATTAATTGCCCCCTCTAATTCTCTAATTGAGGTAGTAATTTTATTGGCCAGCATATCAATGATGTTTTTATTTAAGCTTAAATTTTGAACTTTAGCTTTTTGTTCAACGATTTTAGCACGCAAATCATAATCACTTGGTGCGATATCTGCCACTAACCCTGAAGTTAAACGTGATTTAAACCTAAAATCTAACCCCTCAAGATCATTGGGTGATCTATCACAGGCTAAAATAATCTTCTTACCATCTTCTATTAATGTATTAAAGGTATGAAAGAATTCTTCCTGGGTAGATTCCTTACCGCAAATAAACTGCAAATCATCAATTATTAATACATCCACTCCTCTAAAATGCTCTTTAAAGGTAATGATATCTTTATTTTTTAGCGAACGCACAAATTGGAACATAAAGCGCTCAGCAGTCAAATAACAAATATTCTTTTCAGGATATAATTGAATAATCTCATGCGCAATCGCCTGAATTAAATGAGTTTTACCATGACCCACCGGGCTATAAAAAAACAATGGATTAAATTCTAACCTATTATCCATTGCTGCCATTGCTTTAGCTGCTGCGAAGGCAAATTGATTGGACTTACCTACTACAAAGTTATCAAAGGTAAGTTTTGAATCTAAAGTACCATTAACAATTTCTGCTTTCTTAGGATGGTTCTCTACTGTTATATGATTGCTAACTGTTGCCACCTCATTAGCACCCAAATTAGCTGATACGGTATTATTATCTGTAATAACACTTACAGCTATAACGTTACTATCAACAATCTGCCAATGCTGCCTGATTACAGTTAGATAGTTATTAATGACCCAATCACGTACAAAACGAGAAGAAGCTTTAATAACAACCTTACCACCATCTACACTTACCAGTTCTAACCCGGCTAGCCAATTTTCATAGATATTATCATTATAATAACTTTGAAGTTGCTGTTTAACAAAAACCCATCTTTGTATTTGAATGTTTTTTTGGTCACTTAGCATTGTATCCATTACGGCTGTTTCAATCATTTTACAAGCCCCACGGTAAATTACTATTTTTCCAGCCTTGGCCCTTAGTTGAACCTTCAAAACCGTCCATAATATTTATTGCATTAAATCCATGATGTTTTAAAAATTCACTAGCTTGAAATGACCTAGCGCCTGAACGACACATTACATAGATAGTTGGTTGTTTTGAATTTAAAATATGCATAATCTCATCTAAAAAATGGGGGTTAATTTCCATATCAGGTGATCTACGCCAGCTAATTTTAACAGCTTGCCTACTAATAGAAGATAAATCTGGTGAACCTATTGTTTGCCATTCTTCTTGGGTTCTTACATCGAGCAATATAGCTTTAGAGTCTGATTGAAGCTTAGAAAAAGCCTCTATGGATAAGACACTATTGTCTATTCTTTCGCAAGATGCATCACCTTGAGCGTGCAAATTGTTCACAAAATCACCTCGATTTAAAATTTTATAAATGAGTACCTATAATCAAAAAAAAAATGCAAAGCGTAAACTAAACTTTTTTATTTTTTTTCAAATAAACTAATTGACATATTTACTGCTTAAGAATTCCTAGGGATCGTGGTTTTTATCAATTTTATTAATATTTTAATATTGTTGCTCATTTATCACTAGTAGTTAAAAAAGACTAAAATGC
Organism: Rickettsiales endosymbiont of Stachyamoeba lipophora; assembly: GCF_003932735.1. NCBI lineage: Bacteria > Pseudomonadati > Pseudomonadota > Alphaproteobacteria > Rickettsiales > Rickettsiales endosymbiont of Stachyamoeba lipophora. Next base: position 242,788 of record NZ_CP033611.1, read on the forward strand.
TATTCTTTATAAAAAAATATCTAAATTATTAAATGAGCATAACTATTAAGATCTATCGAAGTTTGGAATAATTGATTAATATAAAATTTACAAATTAAGAGCACTTCACATAACTAATGAGGTACTCTTAATGTGCCAGCCTATAAATTAAATTATTGACCTCTACTAGCCATATCGATACCAGCTGAGCCAGCAAGATGATTCAACTCAATTTGTAAAGATATATTATCATTTTTAGCGTCATGTATGGCTCCTATATCTTTAGCTATTTTTTCTGCTGATGCATGAGTAGTTTTAGCTTCTTTAAATATCCTTTCTTTAGCACTTATACTTGGCTCAATAAGACCTTTATCTACACCATACATAAATAAAAACACCACACCGCTCATTAAACCTACCGCTACTTTAGTGATGGCAGCTACTAATTCATAACCAATTTTAGGGATAACAGTAGCTTTAGAAAATTCTTTTACCACATGAGCAATACTTGAACCAATCTCCCATAATCTTTGTCCAACATGCTTGCTTGGCTGATGGTTAGGGTTAATATAAGAGAGGTTACCTACAGTAAGGTTCTCTACTAACATTATTGTTTCTTTTAAAGCATTAGCAGCTGATTTTAGAGTATGCCAACCTGATTTGAACCCACCACTCAATGGCAGCTCAAATTGTTTTTTCTGAACGTTATAAATCCCTACTGCATAATTTAAATCATTTAAAATATTGGTAATATGATTTCTAGCACTCTGAATTTTCCAAGTTACAGCTTTACCTGGTATTTTGAGGCTATCACCATCTCTACCGCCAATGACTTTAGCTGTAAAGCCACCCACCACTTTGGTTCTTACCCCAGGAGTAAAATAGGATTTACTTTTTGCTGTTGTTATAGCGCTTGGAACTCCTCTTGTAGGCTTTTTAGCTCTTGTAGCAAATGTGAGTTTTTGTTTCCCTGGTCCCATTGCTGCTATCTCGCCCTGTTGAGATATCGCATTTTCCTGCTTTTTTTCCGTTGCAGTACGCTTTAGTATATTAATTCTTTTTTGATTGTCCTCATGTGCCTTTTTTTTGCCTTCCTGTAGTTTATTGTCGCTATCTTCCATTTTAGCTTTCTGGGCAGCAATCTTCCCTGTTTTGCGTTGCACTTGTATTTGAGCTTCTTCAGTTAGTTTTCTTGCTCTCTCTTCTTCTGCTCTTTTCTTTTCTGCTTTCAGTTGCGCCTGTGCTTGCGCTTGAGCTTTCTCAGTTAATTTCCTTGCTTTATCTTCTGTTCTTTTCTGTTCTGCTTTAATATGATTTTGCTTTTGGCGTTCAGTAGCGGTTAATTTTTTAGTACTCACCCTCTCTTTAGAGTCTCTCCCTTCAAAAGCAACATTAGAATTATTATCTTTTTCTTCTGCTTTTTTGTCTTTTCTTTTTTGCGCTTTACTCCGCACATCTGTTGCTGGAATAATAGGATTTGCAAAATTATCGTTTTTACTACCCTTAGCCATAAGTTACCTATTTTAATTTATTAAATTTATTATAGCATAAAAATAAAAGGTTAACAAATTAATTTTTAAAACAATAAAGATGATCACGGGAGAACAATTAAGCACATTTGAGGAACAACCAGCATTTCAATAGCAAAATTATTATCCAAGGTGGGGAAGCAAGGGGCCTAACGACTAAGACTATCCACAAGCATATATTATACAGCTTTAAAAACAAAAAACCCCTCTTTTCAGAGGGGCAAAGGGAGGAGGAATTTTATGGTAGAATACTCACCATATATCTTAGATTAGCCTTGACGGGCTTTAAATCTAGGATTTTTCTTATTAATAACGTAGATCTTGCCTTTTCTTTTAACGACACGACAATTTTTATCACGCTTTTTTGCTGATTTAAGAGAGCTACAAACTTTCATACTAAACCTATATTTTGAACCTGATGGAGTATACCCAGTAACACACCTAGTTGTCAAGCCATTTGTAAATTATTTTTATAAACTCTTCACCACGATGCTCAAAATTTTTAAATTGATCAAAAGAAGCGCAAGCTGGTGAAAACACCACCCTTTTAATCCCCTCTTCCATTTCGGCATCTTTTTTGGCATTAAGTAATGCCTTATCCAGGGTACCATTAATCACATATTCCACCTTGTGCTCAACTAAGGTTCTAGCAAACTCTTCTTTAGCCTCTCCGATTAAATAGGCCTTTTTAATGCATTTAAAATAAGGAATTAAAATATCAATCCCACCTTCTTTAGGTACGCCACCTAAAATCCAGTATATTTGATCAAACGAAGTAATAGCTGCCATTGCAGCCTCTGCATTAGTCGCCTTACTGTCATTATAATATTCCACATTATTAACCGTTGTTATATACTCAAAACGATGCTTTAAAGGTTTAAAACTTTTTATAGATTCTAAAATTTTTGTAAGTTCTAACCCCATAAACAAAGTGGCTGCGACAGCAGCTGCTATATTTTCCTTATTATGCCTACCTGGTAAATGTTTAAATTCTATATCTGTTATTTTATCGTGGTTGATAAATAAATTATTATCTTTAAAATTAATACCATGCTCTAAAATAGTTTCAGTGCTAATTTGCGTTAACTGTGCTTTAGAGCTAAGTTGCAACCCACCTATTATTTCTTTAAGAATTGGGCTATCCATACTCACTATTTGCAAGTCACTCGCATTTTGTCCTTCAAATATCTTACACTTGGCCTGAATATAATTTTCCATATTGCCGTGACGCTCAATATGGTCTTTAGTAATATTTAGCAATATCGCTAAATTTAAATGATATTCTTTTAATAACTCTAATTGGTATGAGGAAAGCTCAAGCACATAAATAAAATCACTGGAATTATTAATAGGTAGCTCTAATACTGGTATACCTATATTACCACCCAATGCTACTTTTAAACCATTTTCTTTGAGAATATGATAAATTAAACTGGTGGTAGTAGACTTACCATTAGTGCCAGTAATCCCAATAAATTGAGCATTTGACGCAAACGCAAACAACAGTTCGAGATCAGAAATAATTGGAATATTATTATTTACCGCAAGCTCGGTCGCTCTGTGAGGTTTAGGAAAAAGAGTAGGAATACCTGGAGATACCAATACATAGTCAATCTCTTGCCAGCTAACACCACTTCTCTTTGTTAAATGACCTAGATGATTTTTACAGTCTTCACCTTTATGCGTGTATTTTTTACTCTCTTTTACAGGCTCGCCTTCAAAATCATCTACTTGATTTAAAATGGTTTTTGGTAGAATTGCATCAGGTGAACAAGCATAATCCTGCAGGATTTCAGGAATATTTTTATCATCCCAAACATAAATTTGCTTAGCAAAAGGCTTTAGAAAATTATAGCTTGCAAGCCCGCTTTTACCTAAGCCTATAATATAATAGGTTTTATTATGAAACTGATGATTCACGTTAGATAGCTTGCCTAATATGTTTTACTGCAAATTTGAGACCTTGGTAATCAATAGAATGCCCCAAGCGATCTACAGCAAGGTGATTACATTCAACACCGCAATCTTTTAATTTAGATTTGGCCTCATTAAAATACTCAAACATCACTACCTCGTCTTCTTTACCATGAATTAAGCAGATTGTCGGCTTAGATTTTAATGATGATTTAATTTGATCCATGCTACCAAGCATCCTTCCTGAAAATCCTACAACCAATGCACAAGCCTTTTCCCGCCTCAGCATAGTATGCACCGCTGTCATACAACCCTGCGAAAAACCCATTACAATTAAATTTTCTTCAGCCAAATTAAACCTTTTTAGCTGATAATCTAAAAATTCATTAAGATGTTTTTCAGCACTCAGTACCCCTTGGTAATATGATTCATCAGAACGCTCATACAAACTAAACCACTGATGTCCTTCATCACCCATTTCAAACGGATGAGGAGCATTAGGAGCTATAAATTGCATATCCGGAAATTCCTGCCCTATAATGCGCGCCAGATCTATTAAATTAAATCCATCTGCACCATAGCCGTGAAGAATAATACATAATTGTTTAGGAGCATTACCACTAATTGGTGGCACCTCAGGACCATTAATCATTGCGTTTACCCATAGCATAATTCATAAAAAACTGTTTTAGCGGAGAGATAGTATTAATTAGCTTTAAACCCACCTGCCTTGATAATTTAACCAATGGATTATCCGATAAAAACAAAGCATTTAATAGATCTGTAATCATAATCATATTAGTATCATCGGTTTTTCTTGCAAGTTCATAGCTTTCTAGCATCTGATAAGAACCTAAATCACCACCAATGCTTAGCTGCTCACTAATCTTGGCCACTAGGATCTCTAAATCTCTAAGGCTTAAATTATAGCCTTGGCCGGCAATTGGGTGAATGCCATGAGCGGCATCACCAAATAACAATACTCTATCTTGAAAATATCTATTAACATGCACTAAACTAAGTGGATAAGAATATAACTTAGAAGCAAGCGTTACTTTACCCCAATGATAACCGAATTTATCATTAAGTAATTCCGCTTGCTTCTCTGGCGTTAATTTTAAAATCGCCGTAGATGATAGATGAGTTTCTGTCCAAACAAAATTAGAAGTATGCTGATCTTTTAATGGTAATACTGCAAAAGGGCCGCTAGATGAGTAAAATTTTTCTAATGCTATATTATTATGAGGTTTTTCATGAGTTACATAACCAATCATGGCCGAATGGCCATAGTCTTTCTGCCTAATTTCAAAATTATACAACTCTCTAACCTTAGACATTCTACCATCCGCTGCAATAGCTAAAGCAGCAGAGATTATTCTACCATCATCTAAGGTCACAGTCGCTTTATAAGCATCACTACTAACACTTACGACCGCATGATTAAAAAACGTAATATTATTTGAATTTAATATTTTTTGATGGAAGATTGAGAGCATATCTTGGTTATATACAATATATCCCATCACTTGGTGATTAATAAGGATATTATCAAAATGCAGAAACAACGGACTATCATTATCAGTAATTCTAATCTGTTCGATTAAACCAGATTTTTCTCCTAGATCCTGCCATAACCCTAGATTGTCCAAAATCTTAGCAGAATAATTGGCAATTGCTGAAGTTCTTGGATCTGGCTTAACCTGGGTTTCACCGCCGATAAGCGGCTTAATATCAATTAAGGCAATTTTTAAATCCATATTGGCTAAAGCAGCAGCTAACGCACCACCAGAAGGGCCATTACCTATTATAATAACATCAAATTTGTTCACTATTTATTCCTCAACTAGCAATGAATTTTGCATTAAACACGCCTTATAAGCATTATGCATAAGCATTGCTATGGTCATAGGTCCCACCCCTCCCGGTACAGGAGTTATGAAGCTAGCAACTTCTTTCACATTATTAAAATCAACGTCACCACTTAAACTGCCATCTGTAAGGCGGTTAATCCCTACATCAATAACTATCGCTCCTGACTTCACCATGTCTTTGGTTACAATGCCACTTTTACCTACTGCGACAATTAAAATATCCGCTTGCTTGGTTATAGCATTCAAATTTTCACTATAACTATGTGTCACTGTAACTGTAGCATTTTCTTTTATCATCAATTGAGCCAGCGGCCTACCTACAATATTGGAACGACCCATAATTACCACATGTTTTCCTGTAATATCATCATTAACTGACTTAATGAGCATCAAGCAACCAAAGGGCGTGCACGGAATTAAGGTATCTTGGCCTAAAACTAACTTACCAACATTAGTAGGAGTAAAGCCATCAACGTCTTTGGTAGGATGAATATGATTAATAATTTTCCTGGTATTAATATGTGTTGGAAGCGGCAATTGAATTAAAATGCCATTAATAGTAGGATTAGAGTTAATTCTTGAAAGTAGTTCAATCAATTCCTCTTCTTGTACTTCTTCAGGTAGCAAATACTGCAAAGATTTAATACCTAATTCATTACATTTAGCAACTTTACGTTTTACATAAATATGGCTGGCTGGGTTTTTACCAACTAAGATTACAGCTAAAGAAGGAACTAATTTAAATTTCTTCTTTAGCTCCTTCAATTGCTGCTTAGTTAGCTGATTAAATTTTTCAGCAAGAGCTTTACCGTCAATAATTTTTGCTGTCATCTTATTTTAGCTTGCTGCAACTCCCTTGGTAGTCGAATATTCAAAATGTAATGCTTGATTAGGAAATATAATATTATAAATATCATATGCTGCATGAGCAGCTTCAGCAAATCCAGTTAAAATTAATTTTAATTTCCCAGGATAGTGAGCTATATCACCAATTGCATATATTCCCGGCACATTAGTACTCATAGTATTTTGTACTACTTCAATATGAGTTTTATTAATATTGAGCCCCCAATCCCTAATAGGACCAAGTTCCATTGCTAAACCAAAAAATGGCAGTAAATAATCGGCTTCTAAATTTTTAGTATTGCCCTCTAAGTCTTTTACCACCACATGTGAAAGCTGGCCATTATCACCTAACAGACCATCTAATTGGTAAGGAATAACCATCTCTATCCTACCAGACAGCTTAGCAATATTATACATTTGATCAGCACTTTCAGGAGCACATCTAAATTTAGGTCTTCTATGTACTACATAAATTTTTTCAGCAATATCTGCCAAATTTAATGCCCAATCAACGGCAGAATCTCCACCACCTGCAATTACCACCTTTTTATCTTTAAATATATCACGCTTATTGATCATATAAAAGACAGAGCTTTTTTCATAGCTTTCAATATTTTGAAGTGGAGGACGGTTAGGACCAAAAGATCCGCAACCACCTGCAATAATAATCGCTTTAACTTTTACAATCGTATTTTTAGAAGTAGTAAGAGTAAACCACTCACCTTCCTTAACCACATTAACCACTTGCTGGTTAAATAAATATTGTGGATTAAAAGGTTCAGCCTGAGCTTTTAAATTTTCAATTAAATCTTGCGCTGCTATTTTAGGATGTGCAGGTATATCATATATAGGCTTTTCAGGGTAAAGTGCTGAACATTGCCCCCCTACAAAATCGAGTGCATCAATGACTACAGATTTTATTTTAAGCATTCCCAGTTCAAAAATGGCAAAGAGTCCGGTTGGCCCTGCTCCTATAACTGCAACATCGCTAGTAATTATTTCTGACATTTATTCTCTTTATATTATGTAGTTATCTTAATTTAATCATCAATAAAATTATTATTAAAACTCATGCGGTTGAATTGCCTCTACTGCTTCCACCTCAGGCACATAATGCTTGAGCATATTTTCAATTCCATTTTTTAAAGTTATGGTAGAGCTTGGGCAACCCGAGCAAGACCCGTGCAACTCAAGCTTAACTACCCCATCTTCAAAACTATGATAGACAATATCACCACCATCTTGCGCCACAGCAGGTCTTACTTTAGTTTCAATAATCTCTTTAATTTGCTTTACTATTTCACTATCATTTGCATTAATTTGGCTAGTAGAGGTTGTTGATAATTGATCAGCACTTAAAACCGGCTTATTACTGATAAAATGATCCATGATAGTCGCAAGTAATATTGGCTTTAAAGTATCCCACTCCGCTTGATCTTTTTTAGTAATAGTTACAAAGTCAAACCCTAAAAATACTGAGGCTACATCAGGAATCTCAAATAAAATCTGTGCAAGAGGAGAAGTATGCGCAGTTTCTTTAGTCGGAAAGTTAAATGGCTCGCCACCAGTCACTTCTATTCCCGGTATAAATTTAAGAGTTTGAGGATTAGGCGTAGTTTCTATTTGGATAAACATACATATAGCCTTTAATTTAATTATTCTTAATCTTCAATTAGCAATTTAGATAAATTTATACTTAGAGGCAATAAAATTAAATTTATTCCTAATAAAATCTTGATACTGAAACTCATACCAAAACTGGCAAGAATTGCAAGAATTGTTACTGGTAAAAGCATCGGCAATATAATTACTCCTAAAAATTGCGACACTTGTACTAAAACACTTGCAAAAATATTAATCAGCATAGCAAGAATTGGATTGGTAATTATAGTAGCAATAATGATATTATTTAGCGTAATAGTTGGTATTTCATACAGCAAACAAGCGAGAGGTATTAATACTAAATTCATAACACTTAAAGCAATCAAAACATAGCAGAATTTCGATATAAATATTTGCTTAGCACTGATTTTGTTTGCTAGGAAGCTTTCCATTCTGCCACTTGCAACATCATCTTGATAAACTTTGGGGTACAGAAAAGCTATATTAATGAGATAACTAACCCAGATAATAATAACTGGAATTTGAAATTCTGGATCTTTAACATTATTTAATGTAAACCCAAATATAATGAACAAAAAAGCTATAAAAAATATATTAATCGCTAGCAAATTTAAAAAGCTTGGTAACAACAAATCGTTTTTTAATAATATCCATATTTTTCTCATTATTCTACGCCCTCTAGAATAGGCGCAAAATAATCCATATGAATACTAATCATGTTCTCAATTGGCAAGCTTAAGTGAGAGGCGATAAAAATTATTCCCCCTTCCATTGCCCTAACTCTAATGACATGAAACAACCTTTCTTGAAATTCAGGGTCTAGGTTAATTTCAGGCTCATCTAGCACCCAGATGTTAGATGGTACTACCATAAGCCTAGCTAAAGCCACCCTCTTTAACTGACCTTGCGATAAGTTACAGCATTTTTCATCCGCTAAAACCCCTAGTTTGAAGTAACTTAGCGCAGCTCTAATTAACTCGACAGAATCATTTAACTCTGCCCAAAAAATAATATTATCAATCACTGATAATTCGAGATTCAAACCTAGTTTATGCCCTAAGTAACTAACTTTAGACAGTTCTGATTTACCATCTAATAATACTCTACCACTTTTTGCTTTATGAATTCCCGCAATGGTTTTTAACAAGGTTGTTTTGCCACTACCATTACTACCAATGATTCTAACTACATTACCCTGCCAGGTGCTAAATGAAAGGTTTTCAAAAATAATTTGATCACCATATTCAAAGCTTAGATTATCAAACGTTATGAGCATGTGTTAGGCGGCTTGCTTAATTAACAAATTTTCAAATACAGTATCTAACGCTATTACTAATTGATCTATCATTTCATCAGTATGAGCAGGAGAAGCAGTAACACGCAAACGTTCGGTACCGCGCGGTACAGTAGGATAATTGATCGGTTGAACATAGCAACCATACTCTTCGAGTAGCATTCTGGAAGCTTTCCTAGTTAAATTAGGTTCACCCACTACAATTGAAACAATATGACTATTATTAGGGATAAAGTTTATGCCTTTTTCATAAAGCTTATGCTTTAACAACCCTACTCTATCTTGCAATCTTTCACGCTCAACATTGCTTGACTTAAGATATTTAATGCTGGCAATGGATGCTGCCGCAAGCGCTGGAGGAATAGCTGTAGTAAATATAAAGCCACTAGCATAACTTCTAATGACATCCACAATCTCCTTGCTGGCAGCAATATAGCCACCCATTACCCCGATAGCTTTAGCTAAAGTTCCTTGAATAATATCTACTCGTTCCATTAGGTTTAGCTCATCACCTATACCGCCGCCTCTTTTGCCATAAAGCCCCACAGCATGCACTTCATCCATATAGGTTAAAGCATGATATTTTTCAGCAATTTCCACAATTGCATTAACATTTGCAACCGTACCGCTCATGGAATAAAGCGATTCAAACACAATCAATTTAGGGCGGTTAGGAGCAATACTACTCACTAACTGTTCAAGATGCTCTACATCATTATGCCTAAAGATGTGCTTTTCTACACCACTTTTTTTGACTCCTTCGATAATCGAGGCATGATTTTGCTCATCAGAAAATATCACCAAATTAGGCAGCAATTTACCTAAAGTGGCAATTGCTGCATCATTAGTGACATAACCTGAGGTAAACACAAGTGCCGCTTCCTTATTATGTAAATCAGCAAGCTCTTGTTCTAGATTAACCAGCGGAGCATTAGTTCCTGAAATATTACGCGTACCACCAGCACCTGCACCCATTTGTTTGGTAGTTTCTACCATCGCATTAATTACATCTGGGTGATGCCCCATGTTTAAGTAATCATTACTACACCATAACACTACTTTACGATTATTATTTTCAGCATCATAAGCATAAGGAAACTCACCAACTGACCTAGCTAAATTAAAGAACGAGCGATATCTTCCCTCGGCTTTTAAAGCCTCAATTGCTTCTTTAAAATGAAAATTATAATCTACGCTAAATGGCATAATAATTACGCTTTGTTATATGAATTAGGTGAGGAAAACTTATGATTACGGTTATAATTATTCCTCTTATTAAAGGTTTTAAAAGCTTTTTTAGCAGTAGCTTTACGGTTTATACTTGCGATAAACAGCACAAAAGATGCAAATAACATTACAATCACTGCATTTAATTGATGAAGAACCCCCAGCACCATTGGTACTTGATAAATCAAAGTTAAAACCCCTAACGCTGCTTGGCTTAATACTATTAAGGCATTAATTTTAAGCAATTTAAGTAATGTATTATTGCGATAATACCAAACTAAATATAGTGAATAAGCTAAAACAAACATAGCATTAAGCCTGTGAATAAACTGCACCATCACTATATTTTCAAAGAAGTTTGTATAAAATGGCGTAAGAGCAAATAATCCATCAGGAATAAGCTTTGAATCCATTAATGGAAAAGTGTTATAAACCAATCCTGCATCTAAACCTGCTACAAAAGCACCGCTGATAATTTGCACTAATATCCAAATATTCAAACCTAAAATTTTATAATTAAATTTAGCATGAAATCTTTTATCTCTAAACACTACTTTTAACAATCCCCAAGTAAGCATCACACTAATGATTACTGCTGTAGAAAAATGCAGAGCCAGTCTATATTGGCTAACATGCGGATAATCCACAAGGCCGCTTTTGACCATAAACCATCCAAAAAAACCTTGCAAAAACCCTAAAAATAATATCCCACCAAATAACTTGATAAAATATTTACCAATGGCCTTACGGTACAGCAAATAGGCAAACGGCAGGGCAAAAAATATACCAACCAACCTTCCAAGCAACCTATGAGCATATTCCCATAAATAAATAAACTTGAATTCACCTAAAGTCATATCTTTATTGATTTTAAGATATTCCGGTGATGCCTGATACTTTGAGAATTCATGAATCCAGTTCTCATCTGAGAAAGGTGGAATGATTCCTGTTACCGGTTTCCATTCAGTAATTGAAAGCCCTGAGTCGGTAAGTCTGGTAATACCCCCAACCACAATAATTGCAAAAACCAATAAGATAGAAACAAGCAGCCATAACTTTATTGGCTTAACTAGCTTGTTGTTGACATAATAACGATTAGTAATAGTTTTATTAAACATAATATTTACTTAGCAATCCATATGAATAGTACTTTTCTTGAAAATATATCACAGCCGCAAAAAAATCAAGTTAACTGGTGGTTATCAGTTGGAATAATTTCACTCATCATTGCCGGGCTTTTCTCAATACTGATCGTTTTCTTGCGTACTCCTGGGATTCAAAACTTATTTAGTAACAAAGATTTTTTTAAAACCTCCCTAATTATTCATGTAAATCTATCAGTTTTAGTGTGGTTGCTCTCAATTGGATCAATTTGGTCGGCTGTAATGATTAAAGCTTCTAATACTTTTTTTAAGGTTTCCCCGCTGCTAGCTTTAATTGGGGCATTTTTAATGAGTATTTCAATTTTTACTGATGGCAATGCTTATCTTAATAACTACATACCTATTTATCACAATCCATTATTCTTGTTGGGTCTGAGTATCTTTTTCACTGCAGTTATTTTAAATTCTTTAATGGTGATTTATTTTTATGCTAAATATAAATCTGATGACTTTAGCTCTTTTATCAGCTTAAGTTTAGCCATAATCAACTTAACCAGCTTTATTGCACTTTTCTTAACCAGCCAAGCTTTAAGTCACAATTCTCATGAATTTTCATTATATGAAATTTATGAATATCTATTTTGGGGTATGGGGCATATCCTACAATTCTCTTTTACTCAAAGCATGATTGCAGCTTTAATTTATCTAATTAATTTCAAACAACAACTAATAAAAGAACAATGGGGAAAATTACTACTTGCTTTAAACATGTGCCTAGGAACAGGCATAATTTTTTGGCAAATATTAAACAATGACATCATGCATAATTATATTAATTTATATACTGACCATATGCGTTATTTTGGTGGAATAGCACCCGGAATCCTAATTATGATGGTGGGTTATCATCTTGTGCGTAGTTGCCTACAAATTGATAAATTGTCATGGCATGGGAGTGTTTTGAGTCTTCTGCTATTTAGTTACGGAGGGATTTTAGGCTACTTAATCCATGGAGTGAATGTAGTAATTCCCGCTCATTATCACGGTTCCATTGTAGGGGTAACAGTTATTTTAATGGTATTTGCCATCCAAGTGATTAAGCAAATGAGATTTTTAGAAATACCAAAAAGTATTTTTTATCAACTATATCTTTATACTATCGGGCAAATTATTCATATCTCAGGTCTTGCATGGTCTGGTGGTTATGGTGCATTACGTAAAAATCCTTACGACCCCTTAACTTTAAAAGCTAAAATTGGCATGGGAATAATGGGTTTTGGTGGATTGCTCGCCATTATTGGTGGAATAATGTTTGTATATATCGCGGGTAAAATGATGTTAAAAAAGAACAACTTAATGGCTGATAGTAGAAACAAAGTAAGGCTGCTATAAAATCAGCCTTACTAATATAAAATATATTATCTAACTTGCTGGGCTTCTGTTTGCCTTGGCTCTGTTACTTTCCATACCCATTTAGGTAATATTGTATTCCACGCATAATGCGATACAGAATCACATTTAGTTTGATTGCTATGATTGTCTGGGGTTATTTTTTGATCTACTAACATATAATTAGCAGCATTTAAGGCAATATTACCTACCGCAAGGCCGGCAAGAATGGGAAGCGCCCCAAATCCTAAAAATGCACCTATTGCTACAGTAGCCGCAGTCATAGCCGCTCCTGCAATTGCTCTCAAGTTTTTAAATTCATAATTTTTATAAGTAGAATAATGATGAAAGTTAGCAGAAAAGATATTACATTTTTCTATTGTACGATAGTAATTATAGGTTTTAAGAGCACCTTTTTGTAGTAATAAATCAATAATTTCCTGATTATTTTTATCCACGGCCACATCCAATGCTGTCTGGCCACGACTATTTTTTGCCTCAGTATCAGCCCCATGGTCTATTAACAAGTTTGTTATTGAAAAAGAATTGGATTTAATAGCTTTATGTAATGGAGTATTCAATCTATACTTATCTTTGGCATTTACACTTGCTCCAGAATTAAGTAATAATTTTATTACATCTAGTGCTCTAATTCCCCGTTCTACAGCTTTATGTAATGGTGTGCAGTCGAAATGATCCTTTGCCTCAATATTAGCACCTTTATCGAGTAACAATTTTACCATTTCAGTGCCTGCATCTTCTACAGCTGCATGTAAGGGAGCACTTTGACAATTGTTTCTTGCTTCAATATTAGCACCTCGATCAATCAAAAATTGAACTACCCTAAGGCTGTTCATTCTTACAGCCCTATGTAAAACAGGACCAAAGATTTTATCGTCAACTGTATTAATATCAACGCCCTGGTCCAATAACAATGTTAAGCGCTCAATAATAATATTATCAGCATTTTCTCCTGTAACCCGCTGATAAGTACCATCATCCTGCATAATCATTCCCGAAATTGCTTTCAAAAAATTTTCTTTTAGCCTGTCTCTTGCCTCCAATCTAGCTTGCAAATCATTTTGCATAGTATCAACATTAGATGTAATTGATGGCATAATATTTATCCCTTATATAAAAAATATTACTATAATAATTAACATATCATTAATTACAAATCAATTAATTAATATATTAATTACTATTTTTCTTATCACTTTTCAAAGTTAAAGCTTTTTGTTAATAATAGATAATGAGCGGAAAATACTGAATATAAAAACAAAACATTATGAACCAAGGAAATGTCAATCTCTTTAATCAATCACTCTCTACCCTTTCTGGAGTGGGCAACAAAACTCTTGTCAATTTTGCGCGTCTTAACATTCATACTTTAAAGGATTTAATTTTATATATTCCCTATGCACGGAGCGTTAAAGAAACTTATCAAGCAAACACAACAATTGATTATGATAAAACTTATATAATAAAGTTAACCGTTACCAAAATAGATTATAATCCCAGAAACCAAAACACCATCATTCATACTTTAAGCGAAGATGGCAAAAAAATAGAAGTGGTATTCTTTAAATTTAGACCTTACCACATCATCAACCGCATTCAAATGGAGCATGAATATTTATTCATCGGCAAGCTTAAATTGTTTCATAATAATCTAACATTAGCCCATCCTGAATTTTGTCTTATTACTCAAGCAAAGCTAATTAATTTAACCGAGCCCAAATATCATCTAACTTACGGAATAACTAACCAATTAATTCAAAAACTTGTCCAAAAAGCATTGCTAAAACTAGCTGATGAAGAAGAGTGGATTCCATATTTAATTTTAAAAAACCATAAATGGCCAAGCTTTCTGGAAGCTTTAAATATTTTACATTTCCTTACCCCTTATGATAACAAATCCTATAACCTGGCTCATGAAAGATTGAGCTTTGATGAGATTTTAAGCCGCCAGCAAATGCTGAAGAAAATTAGGATGGAACAACACAAAACTAAAGCGCATACTATCAATATTAATAATGAACTACTAAGCAAAGTTCTTAATAACTTACCCTTTAAACTCACGGCAGAACAACAAAAAGTATTAAATGAAATATTTGAGGATCTTAAATCACCCAATATTATGCTAAGACTAGTGCAAGGTGATGTGGGATCGGGTAAAACCATTGTGGCTTTAATAGCAATGTTGGTCATGGTGGATAACGGATTTCAGGCAGCTCTTTTAGTTCCTACCGATATTTTAGCCACTCAGCATTTTGAAAATATTAGCAAAATTACTAATGCTTTAGGCATTAAAACCATCATCCTTAAAAATAGCCTAAAAGCCCGCGAAAAAAAAGAAGCACTTGAAGAAATTGCTAGTGGCAATGCTAAAATTATAATTGGCACCCATTCTATAATTCAACAAAATGTAGCATTTCACAATTTAAAACTAGCCGTGATTGACGAACAACATCGTTTTGGAGTTATGCAAAGAACTGAGCTAATTAACAAATGTCAGGATGTTGAAACTATTTTAATGAGCGCTACTCCAATTCCACGTACTATGCTGATGGCAACCCTTGGAGATATTGACGTATCAAGCATTTTAACAAAGCCCGCAGGAAGAAAAGAAATTATTACCACTACTTTTTCACAAGAAAAAGTTCCGGATATTATTAAATCACTCAAAAATATTTTAGCCAAAAAACAAAAAATTTATTGGGTATGCCCTTTAATTGAAGAAAGTGAAGAGCAAGAGCATGATGATAACTTAAAAATGATGAGTGCAACCAAAAGATATGAATATTTACAAAAATATTTTCCTGAGCAAGTAACTATACTACACGGTAAACTTACCCAAGAAGAAAAGCAAACCAATATGCAAGCTTTTGCTGAATCTGCACAAATAAACATTTTAGTGGCAACAACAGTTATAGAAGTTGGAGTAGATGTTAAAAGCTCCACATTAATCATTATTGAAAATGCCGAAAGGTTTGGCCTCGCTCAATTACACCAACTTAGAGGTCGTGTAGGTAGAAATGATTTACAATCTTTTTGCATATTAATTTACGGCGATAAATTTTCTCAAGTAGCAAAAGAGCGGTTAAAAATCATGAAAAATTCTAATGATGGCTTTTATATTGCTGAGCAAGATTTTTTACTACGAGGTGGCGGGGATATTATTGGTCTTAATCAATCAGGTGATGAGATTTTTAAAATTGCTGAATTTCCAAAGCACCAAGAACTCCTTAATCTTGCTTATAATCTTGCTAAACAAGAGCAAACTATTACTAATGTATCAGCCCTTACTTTTATTTTTACTAAAAATAATGTAAATAATTTAGCATAATAGTAAATTTATATAATTTTCAGATTGATATTGCCTTATTTAGTTGTTTATTATATAGAAAATAAGTTAAAATTTTTGAGTTTTGAAGAAAAGGTATCATAGTGGCAAAATCAAAAAATATTAAAGGCTTGTCGAAAGAGAGCTTAATTAAAGCCTACCAAGGTATGTTAATGATCAGAAGATTTGAAGAAAAGGCTGGTCAACTTTATGGAATGGGCCTGATTGCTGGGTTTTGCCATCTTTATATTGGCCAAGAGGCTGTAGTAGTTGGCATGCAATCAGTTATTAATCAAGATGATTCAGTAATTACCAGTTATCGTGATCATGGACATATTCTTGCTGCAGGTAGCGATCCCAAGCCAGTAATGGCAGAACTTATGGGTAAAGCAACCGGTTGCTCTAAAGGTAAAGGGGGCTCGATGCATATTTTCGATTTAGAGCGTAAATTTTATGGCGGCCATGGTATTGTAGGTGCTCAGGTTTCCTTAGGAACTGGTATAGCTTTTGCCAATAAATACCGCGGAACTAATAATGTATGCTTAGCTTATTTTGGCGATGGTGCAGCACATCAAGGGCAAGTATATGAATCATTTAACATGGCAGCCCTATGGAAATTACCGGTAATTTATATCCTAGAAAATAACGAATATGCTATGGGTACTTCGGTTAAAAGGTCTACTGCAATGACTGATCTTTATAAAAAAGGGGAATCTTTTGGTATACCAGGCAAGCAAATAAACGGTATGGATATTTTAGAAGTTATCAAATCAGGACAAGAAGCAGTTGAATTTGTAAAAGCTGGCAACGGCCCGATATTACTTGAGATGAAAACTTACCGTTATCGTGGTCACTCCATGTCAGATCCTGCTAAATACCGTACCAAAGAAGAAGTAAATGATTATAAAGATAATAAAGATCCGATTATCAATCTCAAAGCCCATCTAATGAATGAATTTAATGTTTCAGAAGAGCAATTCAAAGAAATCGAAAAGGATATTAAGAATCAAGTGGCTGAAGTAGTTGAATTCTGTAAAAACAGCCCAGAACCTGACTCAGGCGAATTATATACCGATATTTACGTAAATTATTAAAAATAAGAGCAAAAATTTATGGCTACACTTACAGTTAGAGAAGCTTTACGCGATGCAATGGCAGAAGAAATGCGCCGTGACGGAGACGTGTTTGTAATGGGTGAAGAAGTTGCCGAATATCAAGGTGCTTATAAAGTAACCCAAGGATTACTTGATGAATTTGGCAGCAACAGGGTCATTGACACCCCTATTACTGAACACGGCTTTGCAGGGATTGGCGTAGGCGCTGCTTTTACAGGGCTTAAACCTATTGTAGAATTTATGACCTTTAATTTTGCAATGCAAGCAATTGACCAAATTATTAACTCCGCCGCTAAAACTAACTATATGTCCGGTGGCCAAGTTAGGTGCCCGATTGTATTTAGAGGTCCTAATGGAGCAGCCTCACGCGTTGGTGCACAACATTCACAATGCTATGCCAGCTGGTATGCGCATGTTCCAGGACTGATCGTTGTTTCCCCTTATTCTGCAAGTGACGCCAAAGGCTTACTTAAATCAGCAATTAGAAATCCAAACCCTGTAGTTTTCTTAGAAAATGAACTTTTATATGGTTCAAGTTTTGAAGTTCCGGAAGATGAAGATTTCTTAATACCAATTGGTAAGGCAAATGTGTTAACTGAAGGAAGTGATGTAACTATTACCGCTTTTTCACTTATGGTGCGCCATGCTCTTGAAGCACAAAGAATTTTAAAAGAAGAACATAATATTAATGCTGAAGTCATTGACTTAAGAACCATAAGACCACTTGATAAGGATACCATTATTGAATCGGTACGCAAAACTAACCGTATTGTTTGTGTAGAAGAAGGTTGGCCATTTGCAGGAATTTCTTCAGAAATTACAGCCCTACTTATGGAAGAAGCGTTTGATTATCTTGATGCTCCTGTAATGCGTGTAACCGGTAAAGACGTACCACTCCCATATGCCGCTAATTTAGAGAAAATGGCTTTGCCGCAAGTTGCTGACATTGTAGAAGCCGCTAGAAAAGTTTGTTATAAATAGCAGTTGTATTTTAATTTTTATACTCAGCAAAGACTATTACTAAATACGCTAAAACATTTAGTAATAGTCTTTGGTTTATAATTAACTATCTGCCTGGTCCTTCCATTGCTCTTTCACCTTTATTACCCTGCTCTTCCACTGATTTAACCCAGCTTTCTTGATTTCTCTGTTTAATTTGCTTTATTACTCGAGCTTTATGCTGTTTGGCGAAATTATTGGCATCTTTATTAATTCTTGCATTTAAAATACCGCTTTTATTATCAAGAAAGCTGCCAATATGCATGCCTATTTCTACTGGTATGTTTGTTGCATTATGTAAAGCACCGGCTGTAGCACCCTCAGTATATGCTTTTGCTTTTTCTGCCTGCTCTGCAAGCCAAGGATGATTTTTATTTTCTTTTACCGCTATTATTACTTCATTAAATAATTCTTGATTATCCTTAACAAGCTCAAAGCAGGCCGATAAGTACTCCGATGGAGAAATTATATTCTGTTTTGATAGATTTATTATAATGTCCGCATTACCTAGCAGAGAAACTAAAACAACCAAAGCATCCGTATTATCTCTTCCTAAGGCAGCTATTTCTGCAAATTCAATACCTGCTTTTTTTAACTCTATTACACTTTTTGCATAAAACATCACAGCACTCAAAGCCTCTTTATTATCTTTTGCTAACGCAGCTATGTCTGCAAATTCAATACCTGCTTTTTTTAACTCTATTACACTTGTTGTATAAAACATCACACCATACACAGCATCCTTATTATCTCTTCCTAAGGCAACTATTTCTGTAAATTTAATGCCTGCTTCTTTTAACTCTATTACTTTTGCCTTCTCACTTAGTAGATACGCTAAAATATGCAAATTATCTTTTGCTAATACAGCTAATTCTGCAAATTCAATGCCCACTTCCTTTAACTCTATTATACTTTTTGTATAACTAAGTAACACAGCACACGAAGCAACCTCATTATCTTTTGCTAAAGCAGCTATTTCTGCAAATTCAATACCTGCTTCTTTTAATTCTATTACTTCTGTTGTCTTTTCATTTAGTAGATACGCTAAAATATACAAATTATCTTTTGCTAATACAGCTAATTCTGTAAATTTAATGCCTGCTTCTTTTAACTCTATTACTTTTGCCTTCTCACTTAGTAGATACGCTAAAATATGCAAATTATCTTTTGCTAATACAGCTAATTCTGCAAATTCAATACCTGCTTCTTTTAATTCTATTACTTCTGTTGTCTTCTCATTTAGCACAAACTCCAAAGCATCTTTATTATCTCTTCCTAAAGCCGCTATTTCTGCAAATTTAATACCTGCTTCTTTTAATTTGATTACGCTTTCTACATAAAATTGCATTATCATCAAGGTATCCGGATTATCTTTTGCTAGTGCAGCTATTTCTGCAAATTTAATACCTGCTTCTTTTAATTTGATTACTCTTTCTACATAAAATTGCATTATCATCAAGGTATCCGGATTATCTTTTGCTAGTGCAGCTATTTCTGCAAATTTAATACCTGCTTCTTTTAATTTGATTACGCTTTCTACATAAAATTGCATTATCATCAAGGCATCCGGATTATCTTTTGCTAGTGCAGCTATTTCTGCAAATTTAATACCTGCTTCTTTTAACTTTATTACACTTTTTGTATAATTAAATAACACAGCACACAAAGCATCCTCATTATCTTTTACAAATTCAGCTATTTCTGCAAATTCAATGCCTGCTTTTTTTAACTTTATTACACTTTTTGTATAAAATTGCATTATTTTCAAGGCATCCGGATTATCTTTTACAAATTCAGCTATTTCTTCAAATTTAATACCTGCTTCTTTTAATTTGATTACGTTTTCTGCATAAAATTGCATTATTTTCAAGGCATTCGGATTATCTCTTGCTAGTACAGCTATTTCTGCAAATTTAATACCCGCTTTCTTTACCTCTATTACACTTTTTGCATAAATTAGTATAACACACAAAGCATCTTTATTATCTCTTCCTAAAGCAGCTATTTCTGCAAATTTAATACCAGCTTTATTAAGCTTAATTACTTTATTGAAATTCATAAACAATATCTTTAGAGTATCAATACTATCATTACTACACTCAGATAATATCATCTCCCTAGTTATTCCTTCACTCTCTAATAAAGCTAGCTCTGTTTGATAAATGCTAAATAGATTCTCTATTTTTGTCATAACAACCTTTTAATTAGAATTAACATCAACATATTAACATCTTTACACTTGTTGTACAGAGTATCTTTAATAAACTTAGGTTTTTTAACTATTATTTAATTTTTTCACAATATAGCAGGCATTTTTCAAATGTAGCTTTATAATTTTCTACAATACTAATTGGAAGGGGCGTTTGATTATCTAGATACACCAGTAATGCATGTAACCGGTAAAGACGTACCGTTTTACCTTATAATGAACAATCTTACTTGCTAACTTTGGTAAAGATTGTGTAGCACATCTAAGTTTAAATAAACAATATTCTACTATCACTCCTTAGAGTGGCTACTTAGTTAAAGCAGCTTAAGTTTAATACATAATTAATGCTAAGATTTAGACCTGTAAGGTCTTCTATGTAAGCACTTCTATTGTAATTTTTCTCACACTGAATTATTATAATTATATTCATCATATTTTTATCAAATTAATGGCAAGCAAAGTAGTAGATATTAACCCTAATTTTCTAAAGGTTTTTGCTCATTCTAATCTTAACTTAACTTATAATGATCAATTTTTTATCTTTCCTGAGTTAAAGGCTGATTCTGCGCTTAGTACCACCCCTGGACTGATTGAAAACAATCTTCTAAGATCGCAGCTTGATCAGTTAGCCTTTATTAAAAAGTTTCATAGCAACCCGTTATTAGAAAAAGAGCGTGATAGCTCAATCAACCAAGAACTACTCAATAAGCTTATTCAGCTTAGGGCAATTTTAATTGGCTGTCTTATTTATCCAGGGAGTAAAAATTTATTTTTAAGTTTTTTAAACCACATCTCTAAAATAGAAGAAAAAGATCAATTTTTTATTAGTATTTATCAAGAAATTGCTGAATTTATCTTATTAACACCACAGAACCAAAACTTAATTTTACCTACCACCATATTAGATCATGAGCTGCTAAAATATTTATATAATAATGTTACCAATCAAGGTCATTGGCAGCAAGGTTGTAAAACTATTCTCGACAAATATTTCACTTTACCTAATAATATCAATTATCAATTTCAAGCAGAGCATAATACTAACGACAAACAACCTATAGAGCCCGAACAGCCTCTAGAAACTTTAGAAAACAATATCCATGATACCCACTTAGAAAAAATAATAAAAGATTTAGCACGAATTGATAACAACAATTATATACAACAAGAAATTGCTGCTAATTTGTCCCCTGCTAGTCATTATGAAGCGAGTATTGAATATAAAATTTATACTAAACAATTTGATCAAACAGTGCACGCGGCACAACTCGTGACTCCAGCTGAAAAGCATAATTTATTTAAAATTCTGCAACGTAAAAAAGATTTAATAAAAATTTTTGATTCTAAACTGACTAAAAAACTTATTAGAATTTTGCAGACTAAAGCCCATTTTAATTATTTTTCTAATGCCAGTTACGGCTTACTCGACAGCAACCGTTTAAGCCAAATAATAGCCTCTAAAAATGCAGAAAATATTTATAGAGAAAGTGCAATTTCCAACAATTTAGATACTTGTATTACCCTATTAATTGACAATTCAGGCTCAATGCGCGGTAAACTTATTACGATTGCCGCCCTTACTGCCAGCTTTATTGCTGAAATATTAGAACCTTATGGCATTAAAGTAGAAATTTTAGGCTTTACTACTAAAGAGTGGCGTGGTGGCAAATCCAAAAAAATGTGGCAACAAAATAATGCTCCCATAACTCCCGGCAGGCTTAATGATTTATTGCATATTGTTTATAAGTCTTTCGCTGATCCGTTAGTTAAAGCTAAAAAATCTATTGCTATAATGCTCAAGGAAGGATTACTGAAAGAAAATATCGACGGTGAAGCTTTGCTATGGAGCTATCAAAGAATTCTTAAAAACACTCAGACACGTAAAATTATCATGGTAATTTCGGATGGCACTCCGCTTGATGAAGAAACTTGCCAGAACAATCCTGCACGCATCTTAGAAGATCATTTACATCAAGCAATCAACCTAATTAACTGCCAACAAAAAGTAGAGTTAGTAGCAATCGGTATCGGGCATGATATCAGTAAATTTTATGCCAAATCAACCAGAATCGATAATTTTGAAAATTTAGGCAATTCTACACTGACACAACTTATTGATCTGTTTAAATAGCTTAACTAATAAATCGACATAAGCTTAAAATCTTTACATTTTATTAATCTTTAAATGTTAATCTAAAATTATAATCCCTATTAATGAGGATTCATATGTCAAAGCTCTTTCAAGTTTTTCCTCCCTTTCAAGATAGCAATGTTTTTATTTACCGTTACATAGCCCCAGTAAACTTAGATGAGTATTTTAATAATCTAAAATTACAGCTTAATGCTAACGCTACTTTAAAGCTAATCTTAGATCTTCACGAATTACCTTTAAAAAAAGCAGAGTTAATACAAATCCTTGAATTTATTCAAACACATAAACAGGTTATTGGCCTTAAATTAGGCAATAATAATCTTCAGCATCTTACTATTAAACTAATTGCCACTTTACTAAAAGATAATGCTCACCTGCAATATTTTGAGTGGCATAATAGTAATAATTACATCAATCATGACACCATTGATGAGATAGCTTTTAAGCAGTTAATAGCGGCGCTTAATTCTTGCTGTTCATTACGTTTTGTAAAATTTTATAAAATATTAACAAAAGAAAGCCTGACTCAAATTTTTGTTAAAAATTTCAATTCCCACTCATTAGTTTCACTAGATTTAAGGGAGATAGCAATAAGTGCAGAAGATACCACTCAGCTTATAGAGCTGATAGGTAATATGACACAAGCTAAAAAGCTTAAAATCATTAGTGCCAATCTAGCCACACCTCAAACAGATGAGCAAGCACTTAAATTATTTGAACAAAATTTTGCTAAATTAAAACAGCTTGAGCACTTAATACTAGATAATTGTAAATTAGATGACGCTCATTTAAATATTTTATGTAACCTGATTTGCAGTTCAAAAGTAGGGTTTTTGAGTTTAAAGCAAAATAATTTTACTGAAAAAGCCACCACCACTGTTGCCAACTTAATATCAGCTAACAATCCGGATTTAAGAATTGTTGATTTTACCGAAAACGAGGAACTAAGTAATAATGCCTCTCAATTTTTATCTGCATTGAAAGATAACCATTATTTAATGGCATTTAGTATCAACCCACCTATTGATGCCAGCAAAATAAATGGCGAACATTATCATTGCTATACAATAAATGATCATATTATTGAAAACTACAGCATAATTTACCATTTAATAGAACGTGATGATGACAATGATGAAATGAGCCTTGCCAATCCTTCTATCAACCAAAAGAAATTTAGCCAACTAATCTCTACACTGTTAGATAGCATAAATACTGATTGTGAGGCTGCACTCCTAGATCCCGAAAAAGCACGTAGGGCTAATCATATTAAACGGATTTTTGATCCAGAAAAAATTGAAAAATTCAGTATTTTTGTAGCTAAATATGAACAACAAATAATGGCTATTATCCAAAATAATGAAGAACTTAAAAATAACATTCAAAAGAAGTTTAAAATAAATATTTATTCTCACGAAGAACTAGATAATTTTGCCAAGAACCTAATTACCTATTTCAAAACATTCTACAAATACAATTACTGGTATTTAAACTCTATATCTAAAGCCTCAAGACAACCTGATATTAATAATCTAGGAGAGGAAGAAAGTGTAATTTCTTATAAGATTGCAAGTTTTGCAGGCCCCCATGCTATAAGCTTTACTGCACAAACCAAGCAAACCCAAACTTTTGCTAATACACAAATAAATGCTGCAAGTTCTCCTTAGGTTGGTACACGAATCTATAAAATAGCGCGGAGATAATGGCCACAATTAGATAGGCAACTGCAATATAGATAGTAATGATAAGAAAAATGAAACTTATCCATGATTTTTTATTAGGAAATGCTCACACAACCTAATTAACTAGCGAGTAATAATTACGTTTTATTCGCATTTCAAAATAACAGGTAGGACGCTCGCTACTAATATAAGCACTATTATAGCTTCCACCGTTTACACATGAATTAGCTGGAGCATCACTGCCGGTATAGGCAATAATCATACCTGTTGCAGGATTACCGTTATCAAATTTATTATCTATTTCCATCATTTCTTTAACGGTAAGTACCGCACCCGTACGTTGCGCAACAGTTAACACTCCGCTTGGTATAGTAGCTTTAGCAAATCTTAACACAATGGCATCATCATAATTATTCACAAAGTAAAATATACTATTATCAATTGGACCGTGATAAAGGTTACTATAATTCCAGGTACCATTAAAATTACCTTCCAATATCCCTGCAAGGGCTAAGTGCTGAAAAGCATATATTCCTTCATCACCACTAACCACTCCATCTCCATTACCGCGCGTGGTAGCCGGGTTACCATTTATAGCATTGGCTGAAAAAATTACATCAGGATTATACATATCTCCTGGTAATTGATTATAACGCTTTTCAAATTCATCTACTGCTCTGGTAATTTTGGTGGCATGATCCATTATAGCATTAACTCTAGCTGAGGATAACATACCCCTTCCTGCTAATACTCCTCCCATAATAATGCCTATAATTAGCATAACTATTGCAAGCTCAATAATTGTAAAAGCTGTTTGTTTTGCCTCTAGAAGTGATCTAATGTACGACTTTATCATATTATACTCTTACATGATTCTAACTAATATATGGTAGAGAATGAATTAGTAATATGTAAATAAAAAGTATGCATTTCACCATAACCTAAATGATTTAAGTTATACTACATCCCGATCAAATTTATTTGAATAAAGATTAGCAGAAAAAATCAGCCCAAAACCAAACATCGTGGTAAGCATTATAGTTCCACCATAAGTTAAAAGGGGCAGCGGCACACCAACCACAGGAATCAATCCCATCACCATAGAAGTATTAATTACCACATGCAAACCAAAAAGAGACATGACACCCACAATTAGCAAACGATTAAAGGTATTTTTAGAATTCAAAGCCATGGTAAAAATTCTAAAGATAATTGCAGCATATAGAGTGATCACGGTAACACTCCCAACAAACCCTAATTCTTCACTAAGCATAGTAAAAATAAAATCTGTCTGATGCTCCGGTAAAAAGCTAAGCTGCACTTGAGTACCGTTTAAAAGTCCTTTTCCTAAGAACCCTCCGGAACCAATGGCAATTTCTGATTGGATAATATTATAACCGGCTCCTAATTTATCCATTTCTGGATTTAGAAATATTAAGATCCGTTGCTTTTGATAATCATGCATCATGGTCCACAATACAGGCAAGGCAATTATTCCTGAAACAAATACCGTAGCAAATTTCCACCATGCAACCCCTGCTGCAAAAAATATTATTCCTGAGATCAGTAATAAAATCATCGCTGTACCTAAGTCAGGTTGCTTTAAAATAAGTATAAATGGCAAAGCTACTAGGCTTAAAGGAAGTAAAATATAACTAAGCCTGGTAATATTATGGGGATGCACATTATGAAAATATCTACCTAACGCAAAAATAATTGCAATTTTCATCAACTCAGCAGGCTGTAATTTGATCGGCCCTAATTGCAGCCATCTAGTAGCCCCCATTGCAGTATGGCCCATAACTTCCACTAAAACCAACAGCAACAAGGCACCAAAATAGAATAAATAGGCAGTACGATACCAGAAAATTGGCCTAATATTAGCTACAATGAGCATTAACACAAATCCGACAGAAAAATGGATGAGTTGCTTTACTGTCCAAGGGAATATGCTACCTTGAGCAGCAGAATACATTAGAAAAAATCCAATAACGGAGATGATACTAATATAAAATATCATTTTCAAATCAAGTTGCTTGGCAAAATCTACAATCTGCAAGTTATTACGGTGATAGCTTAACATTAAGTTAACTTTTATTTAGACAAATTATTATGATAAATATATTATCCCAACCAAACAAGATTAACAATACTAGATTATGATGTGGTTAAAATTTTTATTAAGCCTGGTGATATTAGCCAATCTAGCTCAGGCAGACACCTTAAAAATTGGAATTTCAGCTGACTATCCTCCGTTTGATATGATGGTTGATGGCAAGGTTAGCGGCTTTGATGCTGATGTAGCAACACGTATTGCTCAAGAGTTAAATTTAGAACCTGAAATCAAAGAAATAGATTTCGCAGGCTTAATACCCGCTCTTAACTCTAACATTATTGATATTGCAATTTCTAATATTACAGACACCCCAGATAGAAAGAAAGCTGCAGATTTTACCCTTCCCTACTATTTTAATAAGGTAAGCATACTTTATAAGAAAAAGAATCAATTCATTAGCTTAAAAGATATCAACCAGGCACATATAGTAGGTGTACAACTTGGTACTAATTTTCATGACTATTTAAAGCTTACTTACCCTGATATACGGCTGCTTTCTTTATCTAAATATCCTATGCTATTTGAGGAATTAAGGCAGGATAAAATAAGTTATTTAATTATCGATAAAATTCAGGCAGAGTTTTTTGTAAACCATAATAATGATTTTACCTTTACTGATCTTCCTGAATTTACAGGGAAAATAGCAATTGCTTTAAAACATGGAGCTACGCTCACTCATCAAATTAACCAAATTATTAAAAAACTAACCGAAGAAGGTTTTTTTAAAAGTTTAGAGCAAAAATGGTTAGTTGATAGCAGTTTAAAACAGCCTACCCACAAAGTAGAGAGCCAACTGACTAAGCACATAAAATTTATTGCAGAAGGTATGTTTGTAACGCTAGAATACGCTTATCTTGCAACTTTCTTTGGTTTAGTAATTAGCCTAGGCTTAACTTTTTTAAGTCAAATAAATTCTATAACTAGATTGTTAGTTACAGTTTATATCTCAGTGATTAGGGGGACACCTGTGATTCTACAGCTCAGCCTTATTTATTTTGCGCTACCTAATATTTTTAATATTAAGATCCCTATTATGACTGCAGGTTTAATTGGTTTTTCAATTAATTCAGCAGCTTATGTATTTGAACATATTAAAGCAGGCATAAGGTCAATTGACGTAGGGCAAATTGAAGCAGCAAAATCTATGGGATTTAGCAACCTTACTATCAACCGCGTTATTGTATTGCCTCAAGTTATAAAAAATATTACCCCTTCCATTATCAATGAAATAATTAACTTAATTAAAGAAACCGCTATTATCTCTGTTTTTGGTGTGAGTGATATTATGAGAAAAGCCAATATTGTGGCTGCAGATACTTATGATTTCTTAACTCCGCTGATTATAGCAGGCATTTGTTATTATACTTTAATTACCACCCTTACTTTACTATTACATTTTATTGAAAAAAGATTTTACCATGCTAAAGCTTAAGAATATTATTAAAACTATTGGTAATAAAAAAATTATTGATAATCTCTCCTATGATTTCTATCCAGGAGAAATTTATGCAATCACCGGGGCTTCAGGTGGTGGTAAATCTACTTTACTTAAAATTATAAATTTCCTTTCTCCAGCAGATTCAGGCCAAGTAATTTTAGATGATCAAGAACTAACCTTAAAAAACATTAATGTTTATAGACCGCAAATTGGTATGGTGTTTCAGAACTTCAATCTTTTCCAGAATATGACTGTATTAGAAAATGTAGCCAGCGGCTTAATTTACGCCCTTAAATTCTCTAAAAAAGAAGCCTTTGAACTTGCCACCTCTTATATTAAGAAATTGAAGCTTGAGCACAAACTATATGATAATATCAGTAATCTTTCTGGGGGCGAGAAACAACGGGTAGCCATTGCTAGAAGTTTAGTAATGAAGCCTAAAATCTTACTATGTGATGAGCCCACCTCAGCACTGGATCCTAATAATGTCTCAAGTGTAGCTGGGCTATTAAAAGGCTTCATCACTCATGATATGATTGCAATTATTGTGACGCATGAAACTATTTTTGCTGGGATGGTTGCCACAAAAATATTAAAAATGGAAAATGGCCATCTTAATGGGATTGAATAACCCAATAAGAATTTAAAACTATTATAATATGTTAAAGCTTGCTGGCCTAATCATTAGGCCTTTTGATAATTCTATTTAAATTTAGTGGAGTCAATAATATTATTGGCATAAATTTTCTTAAAATCGGCTTAAGGAAAGTCTTATAAAAAGTAGCAATCGATGCAACTAAAAAATCTGCTCAGTAATTTTATATTCAGCATGGTTTTAAAGAAATAACTATTCATAAATTACCAAACATTTGCTAAGCTCAATCTTTAGATCAAAAGCTTTATTATCCTCTAGATTTAAGCAAAGCATAATTATTAAAAGTTTATTTGCACAATAAATGGCCAAAATACAAGATAAGTTTTACTTCAACTCATTCTTCATCATTATCTTCATTTTCTTCTCTTAAAGAATACCATTCCTGCTGGATTTTCTCTAAAACCTTTTCATTACAATGTTCTGGATTATCTGCAAATTCTTCCAAGTCAACGATCATTTTTCTTAAGATCGTAAACCTCAATTGTAAAATATCTATTTCCGGATAATTTTCCTCTAAAAGTTCTGCTATTTCCTCTACATCCGTCCAACAAACTTGCATTTTAAAACCTTATTTTTTAATTAGAATAAAGCTTAATATCCAAAATTTTTCATTTTGCCAAGTAAGAAAATAGAATAAATGGTTGTTAATTAACCGTAAATTGGTTATCATATAATAATAAAAAGTAGTTAACTTGAAAGAAAAGGCTGCTATGATGACCAAAGTTATTTTATTATTTAGTCTTGCATTTATGCTAGGCGGTTGTATCGAAAAAAAAATGCGTGATCTTAATAGCCCATGCGTAGCTAATGAATTTAACTTAGAAAACTCAGAAAATCATAACAATCCTTGCATTAAACGTGCAGCAAATACCTGGTTAAGCTAAGCATTTTACTTAATTTCAAATATAGAGTTTACTTATTTTCTTTTTATATATAAAACATATTTTAGAGTATATATAAAAAGAAAATGTAAATGCCCGTAAGTAAAGAATATCTTGATGATAAGCTTAAAATCTATTTTGGAAATGAAGCCTCATGGGAGATTATAGATCTAGCCGGAGATAATGACCATTATGAACTTATCATTACCTCAACTAAATTTACTAACAAGCCACGTGTAATACAACATAAAATGGTTAATGATGCCCTAAAGGAATGCTTAGGCGGGCAGCTCCATGCATTAAAGATCACTACTAAACCTGCTTAAATAAGCTTTAAGGAGATTATAATGGAAGAATATTTCGAACAAATTAAATCGCATATTGAAACTAATGATGTAGTTTTGTACATGAAAGGTAATGCTACTTTTCCTCAATGTGGATTCTCAGCTACAGTTACTACCGTATTAACCCGTCTAAACATTAAATTTTTAGATATCAATGTTTTAGAAGATTTAGGAATTAGAGAAGCAATCAAAGCTTTTAGTGATTGGCCAACCATACCTCAACTTTATATTAAAGGTGAGTTTATTGGCGGATGCGATATCGTACGTGAGATGTATCAATCTGGTGAATTACAACAACTACTGCGCGAAAAAGAAGTTGAATTTATAGAAAATCAACCTACCCAATAGCGTATGAATATACTTGAGATCAGCAATTTAAATAAAACTTATACTAACCGTAAGGGTAAATCCAAAATTGCCCTTACTAATATTAACTTTGCGGTTGAAAAGGGCGATTTTTTTGCCCTTTTAGGGCCTAATGGCGCAGGAAAATCAACCTTAATTAATATATTAGCAGGGTTAGTTAATAAAACCAGCGGTGAAGTTAAAATTGCAGGATTAGACTTAGATCAAGCATTTTTACCCTCTAGATATAAAATCGGCATAGTTCCACAGGAATTAACTTTAGACCCTTTTTTTACAGTATATGAAACATTAGAAATTTATGCAGGCTATTATGGCATTCCTAAAAGCAAGCGTATTACTAATGAGCTAATAACCAGATTGGGGTTAGCCGATAAAATAAATTCTAAGCCAGCAGGGCTCTCAGGCGGCATGAAACGTAGGTTATTAATTGCCAAGGCGCTTGTACATATGCCCGACATTATTATTTTAGATGAACCCACCGCAGGCGTAGATATCGAACTGAGGCAGCAGCTATGGAACTACATGAAAGAACTGAATGCCCAAGGTAAAACCATTATTATTACTACTCACTATTTAGAAGAAGCCCAAAAACTTTGTAATAAGGTCGCCATAATTAATAACGGCCAACTGATTTACTTGGATTATATGAATAATATTGCTAACCAATTTAGCACTAAATCGATTGAAATTAAGTTTAGTAATAATATTCAGAGCCTGGCTCCTACTCTACAGGCCTATTTGGATCTTTCCAATCACAGTCTAAAATTTGACTTAGCAACCCATTCACCGGCAGAAGTAATAAACCTGCTTAACCAATTTAATATTAATATTACAGATATCAAAACCCAAGTTTTAAGCCTAGAAGATTTCTTTGTAAAGATCATACATTCTAGCCCTAATTAGATTATCTAAATCCTGAGCTTTTAATCATTTTAAGCTGTAAATCATAAAGTTTTTCTTGAAATAGATCTAGCCTAATTCCATACTTTATTATTATCCAATGACAAAAATTACGCACAATATTTACTACGACTCAGCAAAATTTATTAAATGTAAATGAGCACCTTAGACAGGTTTTGATACTAAAATCAGCTTTTATACTGAGTTTCAAAAGAAGCCTATTGAATTACCCACTCTATATCGCTTACTCATCATTTTAAATAGCCACATCTCCTGTTCAAGTAGCTATCATCCTATCAATCCTAATAAATTAACTTATAGAGATAAATTTATTCTTTAATTTTTTAATGAATTAGTTATAATTAGAACATTAAAAAGATTATAAATTAATTGTTTAAGGATTGGATAAATGAAAAATGTCACCAAGATTCAAATAAATAAAGATACTATTTCATCTATTTTATTATTTCTTGGAGTGTTTTTAGCTTTAATTATTAGTAACAATAGTTTTCTACTCACATATTATAAATCGTTTATAGCTTATAAATTTACTCTTGGATTTGAAGATCACCTACTGAGCAAATCATTACTCAAATGGGTGAATGATGGCTTGATGGCTATTTTCTTTTTCCTGCTAGGGTTAGAAATGAAATATCATATGACAGACGGAGAATTTCAAACCAAAAAAAACTTATTACTACCTACCATTGCCGCAATGGGTGGTTTTATAGTTCCGGCTCTAATATATTATGTAATCAATAAGCATGATCCAGTAGCAGTAGCGGGATGGGCAATTCCTGTGGCTACCGATACCGCGTTTATATTAGCAATCGTTTCGTTATTTGGGGATAGAATATCTAATAGTGCCAGAGTGTTTTTAGTTGGCCTATCTATTATAGATGATGCTTTAGCAGTAACGGTACTAGCTTTATTTTACACACCAGAGTTTAGCTCTATGCATCTTTTATATAGCTTATTACCTATTACTTATTTATTATTACTCAATAATTTTAAAGTATCCTCTAAAGGTTGTTATTATCTTGGTGGCTTATTCTTATGGTTAACAATAGTCAATTCAGGCATCCATGGTACAATAGCAGGAATAATGCTAGCTCTCTTTATACCTACCAAAATAGAAAAAAATGACAGAACCATTCATCTTGTTCAAAACATGGAGTCGGCTATACATAGCTTAGTAGCATTTTTTATCTTACCCTTATTTGCCTTTGTTAACTGTGAGCTCACTTTTAAAGATTTGTCTTTCAATGATTTATTATCACCTATTTCATTAGGCTGTATAGCTGGTTTGCTGGTAGGAAAGCCGTTAGGCATTTACTTATTTTCAAAACTCGCTATTAAAACTAAATTAATTAGCTTGCCGTATAATACCAATAAAATAACCTTTTTAGGCCTTTCATTTTTATGCGGGATTGGATTCACTTTAAGCTTATTTATTGGATTACAAGCTTTTGAACCTGTACAACTAGAAAATCAAATGAAAATTGGTGTTCTACTTGGTTCATTGATATGCGCAATTATCGGAACATATATAATCAAAAAATCTAGCAATAACCAAACCATACAGAACTAACTTAAATCAGATAAATTTTCTAGGCTATGCACTTATATAGATAACGATATTTTTAAGCGAAAAACTAATTTGTAGAAATAGTGAGCACATTTTAAAAAATTAATTAGCAGATGTCACAGCCAAAAAACCAAAAATAGTTTCAACAAATTTAATGATAATTAACTCTTGAGAGCTATCAGATATATTATAGTGAAGCTTCAATTATTTCCGCTTGAGGAAGATATTTCTTAGCATAGTTAATCGCTTGTTCTTTAGTAGAAAAATAAAGCTTAATTTGCTGTAAGGTATCTGTGCTACCTGTCCATCCCATTAAGCCTTCTACAAACCTGCCACCATCTTGTTCAAACTCAAGTATCCATTTTCTAGTATTAGCTTTACCAGATTGCATAGCAGTTTTGGTTGGACGATAGATTTTTGCATGCATTTTAAACAAACCTGTAATTCCACTAATAAATTGGAAGTAAAATCTTTTAAATATCTAAAAAGCTTATACTTCAAGCAGTTATAAGCAATGGCTACTTAATTATCAATGATTTTTTGCTAAAATTTTAGTTTTTTAATTTATTTTAATAATAGCATATTTTAGCGTCTAGTGCAAATATGAAGAAAAAGATGAACGATTTTGACTTTAAGAATATTTACAGCTGTAAAATTCCTCCTTTACAGGTTCAGTTTGAAGATAAATATCCTCTGATTCTTAGTAAAGATACTTAATTAATTTGCAAAAATTACAAACAAAAAGCATGGTCAATAACATCAGGTGATATAAGAAAAAGATAAAGAGAAAGTTTAATTTTAGCTTTAAAATTAGCCCGAAAAGTTTTGATATGGTTTAGGTTTATGGAATTGGCACTAAAAGTAATAAGCCACTTATTTATCCCTGAGTTATACATGGGTGATTTAATGATATCACCACCTTTTGACAACTGTATTAGCACAGCCTTTTTTATATAAATTGCTGTATGGTTTAACAGTTATGATTAATATTAATAATACAATAGAGACATGAGAAACTTAATTAGGTATAGTTAAAAATATATGCACTCAGGAGAATTTATATGGAATACTTTATAATAATGTTAGTAATATTAGTACCCTCAATTTTTCTTACTTTCTTTACAGTTAATCATCAAACCGTTGCTGTAATCGAAAGATTTGGAAAATATATTCGCACTGCTACCTCAGGCTTAAACCTCAAAATACCTTTTATAGAAAAAGTATCAGGAGTAGTAGATTTAAGAATTCAACAACTTGATGTAGAAGTTGAAACTAAAACCAAAGATAATGTTTTCGTACAAATGATGGTATCAGTACAATATAAAGTTATTGATAACAAAATTTATGAAGCATTCTATAAATTAGGCCACCCTTCTAAACAAATTCAAGCTTACGTTTTTGATGTAATTAGAGCAAAAGTTCCTCAAATTGATCTAGATGATGTATTTTCTAAAAAAGATGAAATAGCTATTGATGTTAATAGCCAACTTCAAGACATTATGCATTCATTTGGATTTGAAATTATTAAAACACTGGTTAGCGATATCCAACCTAATGAAAATGTTAAAAATGCTATGAACGAAATTAACACCTCTTTACGGTTAAGAATTGCAACCCAAGAACGTTCGGAAGCAGAAAAAATTATGCGAGTAAAGCAGGCTGAAGCCGAAGCTGAAGCTAATATCTTACATGGTAAAGGTATTGCTGGACAAAGAAAAGCTATTATTGAAGGTTTAAAGGAATCTATGAACGAGTTGCGCCAAAGTGCTCCTAACCAACCAATTGAAGAGATTACTCATACTATTCTGATGATTCAATATTTTGATATGTTACGCGAAATTGGCTCCTCTTCAAAATCTAATACTGTTTTTGTTAATCACGGCCCGGGAGCTTTATCTGATATTGTAAATCAATTTAGAGAAACCTTATTATCCACAAAGTTCATTGATGATGAAGAAAAATAGAACCAATTAAAAGAACAGTAACCTTCCCGCTATTATTATTTTTTGAAATTAAAAATCTGCTAATATCATTTACTGTGAGATTGTTCCTTACTTTTAGAGCAAGAAGATTTAATCTTATGGTTATATGGCTGGAATGGCTGCTCATCAGTTATTTCTACATATCTAACTTTTGGAGACTTTCTAGCTGTTACCTTACTTACGGCACTTGCCTCCTTCTTAAATATTTTTGGTTGTTTTCTAGGTAGTGATTCCGTAGTTATTGAACTTGTATGATTATTCCCCAATGCTCGCTCTTGCGCTTTACGTGCTGCTATACCTTCCGCTATCTTTTGATCAAATAGTGCTAAATCTTTTTCAGTTGGAGATGGATGATTAAACTTTTTATATATATCTTTAAGCGATAGCCTAAACTCTTTGTGAATTATCTTTTCATCTGCCCCCAGTTTAATCAGCAAAGGGATTAGATCTAACCTACTACACATTGCGGCAAGTTGTAGGGCCGTAAATTTCTTACCTTCTTCCCTATATTCTTTGCTAATATGTACTATAAAATGCTCAACTTCTTGATTTAAAAAGTCTTTTATGTTTACTTTGGCTTTCTGAAGAGCTTTTAATAATAATTTAATTATTTTCTCATTATTTTCACTAACTTCAGTAATTATTGCTATATGAAACGGAGTTTTAAGATTGCAATTAACAATAGTTGGATCAGCATTATGCTCTAAAAGCAATTCTACTCCCTTCAAGAAATTATATCTTGTTGCTATCTGTAAAACTGTTTGTTTATCACTATTCAGCTTATTAACATCTATTTTTTCTGCATTTAAAAGCAGTTCCATCATATCTATGTTTCTTTTTTTTGTAGCACAATGTAAAGATGTTTCACCTAAAATATTTTCTGTATTTATATCTACACCCTCTTCTATTAAGGATTTTACCTCTTGTATATTACCTCTTGCTGTAGCAAGAATAATTCGTGGTACAGTTAATTTCACTAATGTATTTGGCATAATCTCTCCTTTGGTATTTAGTGATTAATATTTTTATATTAACGAGTAGTGTTTAATGCTTCAATGACCAACCAACCCAATTAATTAAAAGTTAATTAATTGTGGCGCATTATTAAATTAGCAACACTTAATTGTATTAGGCCAATGGACACCGGAAGTTTAAGTAGTTTTCAACGCAATATAGTTTCGCCTACTAATAGAAGGCTTGATTTTATAACTAGATTAATACAAGGAGATGAAGTTTGTGGTACGGTGTGTTTTAATGGAGATAATCTATTATTATATACTAATAAAAGTGGCCCTTCTAAATTGGTTGATGATGCTGTAATTTATCTAAATCAGTAGTTAATCAAGAGCTACAGGCTAAAAAGATAGTTGATCATGTGGCAAAATACACATGGTGAGGCAGCAAAAAGACTGATATAAAAAGATAATAGAAGAGCAATCGTCTAGCAGCTAAGTCGGTAGAAATGCAGGAGGCTCTTTTAGCTCCACTACTAATCATCCATTAATCATATTGATAGGATTAGATCCTATCTCTCTAAGGATTAAGGAAAATCTAACAAAATGACCCATTTGGGTAGCTAACAGGGGAAAAATATTATATTCCCCTTATTTATGCTAGCTTTGTATGTTATGACTTTCGTCAATAATCTTCTTAGTTGCGCGTAATAGTTGCTCTAAACCTTCTCCACTCACCCCTGAGACTAACAATACCTTATTATCAACATAATCACTTAAAATCTGCTGCTTTTCTTTGATTTCTTCCTGTGTAAGCGTATCAATCTTATTAAGCACTATAATTTCCTGCTTTTCTGTTAATACTTCACTATAATTTTCCAACTCATCGCGAATAGTCTGATAAGGCTTAATTACATCTTCCTGAGTTATATCAATTAAGTGAATAAGCACCTTACATCTTTCGATATGTTTCAAAAACTTATCACCAAGCCCCACCCCTAAATGGGCTCCTTCAATAAGACCTGGTATATCAGCCATTACGAATTCAGACTGATCAATATAAACCACCCCAAGCTGCGGCTTTAAGGTAGTAAATGGATAATCAGCTATTTTAGGTTTGGCTGCAGTTACTCTTGAAAGTAAGGTTGACTTACCAGCATTAGGTAATCCTACAAGTCCAACATCAGAAATAAGTTTAAGTCTAAGCCATACCCACTTTTCTTCTCCAGGCCATCCTGGGGTCGATTTAGTAGGAGCTTGGTTTACTGAAGATTTAAAATTAGCATTACCTAATCCTCCATCTCCGCCTTTACAAATTTTAAGTTCCTGCCCCACTTCAGTAAAGTCGAATAATACTTCATCGGCATGCTCATCTAAAACTTCTGTTCCCACCGGCACTTGTAAAATAATAGGATCACGTGATTTACCGCTTTTATTACGACCCATACCAGATTCACCAGTTTGAGCTTTAAAATGCTGCTGATATCTAAAGTCAATTAAGGTGTTTAGAGCATCAACGCATCTAATAATAATATCACCACCTTTACCGCCATTACCTCCATCTGGGCCACCATATTCAACGAATTTTTCACGACGGAAGCTTACACAACCACCCCCACCATCGCCGGATTTAACATAAACTTTAACTTCATCTAAAAATTTCATTTTGCTTTTTACCTAATTTTATCTCAATCCCTAAATTTATTATTTTAATATAATACGGTCAAGATGCTCTAATCACTTTTTGTTCTAATAAATCTGCGTATAACTTAGCAGACGGTTGATGTTTTTCTACTATACATATAATTTGCCTAAAAACTAAGCCGCTAAATAACATAATAATTGATAAATAATTTTCTAATACTTCTTATATTTATTGCCAATTTCATTTTGATTAATGACAACAAACAACCTGCTAAATTGATTTATACTACAAAACTGGAAACTTCACCTAACAACCTTACGGCAATATTACTTCCAATAACAAAGCCCCAAATATACAATATTTGAGGCTTAAACTTTATAATAGCTGATAATAAATGCTAAAAACTTTATGCAGTTGCTTCTTCTACAACATTTACCAGCACTTTATCATTTCTAGATCTAGTAAATTTTACTACTCCATGCACTAATGCAAAAAGGGTATGATCTTTACCAATTCCTACATTTTTACCAATATGGAACTTAGTGCCTCTTTGTCTTACAATAATGTTGCCAGCTAAAACTGCTTGCCCATCATGTTTTTTAACACCAAGCCTACGACCAATCGAATCACGACCGTTACGGGAACTACCGCCCGCCTTCTTCTGTGCCATTTTTTACTCCGCGCTTGCCTTTAATTTATTTATTATGAATATTAGTTACTTTAACTAAAGTAACTTGTTGGCGATGGCCTTTTTTACGACGATAATGCTGACGACGTTGCTTTTTAAAGACAATCACTTTCTTATCTTTCATTTGCTCAACGATTTCAACTTCAACCGATGCATCTTTTATAAAAGGCGCACCAACTGTTGTTACATTTTCAGCACCACCAAGCATTAACACTTGGTCAAAGCTAACCTTATCACCAATATTCCCAGCAAGCTTTTCAACTTTATATACACCATCCTGATGAACACGATACTGCTTGCCACCTGTTTCAATAACTGCAAACATTTTACAAACCTAAATATTATTAAATAATTATTTTACTGCATGAGGTGTTATAATGTGATATTTCCAAATTGTCAAACAATCTTAAAAGGTTTTAATTTTTAAAATTTATTTTTGATGAATTTTAGCCTTTTCTCTCAGTTTTTTGCCCTTTTCCGGGATATGTTTTTCTTCTGCCCTAGTAATTACTAGCTCATCATTACCCGCATCGCGCGTTACCACGCTACCTGCTGCCACATATACACCCTTTTTTAAATTTATCGGCGCTACTAAAGATGAGTTAGAACCTATAAAAACCTCTTGCTCTATAATAACTTTATGCTTATTAACACCATCATAGTTACAAAATATTACTCCAGCACCAATATTTACATCACAAGCAAGCTCTGCATCGCCAATATAGGCCAGATGCTTAGCTTTAGAATTTTCTCCAACAATAGAGCCCTTAACTTCTACAAAGCTGCCTATCTCACTTTTATTGGCTAAAATAGTATCCCCCCTCAACTTGGCAAAAGGGCCAACCTTACAATTATTACCCACCTTACTTTCTTCAATAAAACAATTAGCATAAATTATAGTGTTATTGCCAATTACAACTTTTGGTTCAAAAAATACGTTAGGATATATAATTGAATCCATACCAATTTTAGTATCATAACTAAAATAAGTAGAGTTAGGATCAAGCAGGGTCACTCCTTCTTGCATAATTTTTTTTCTTAAGCGAGTTTGGAAGATTGCTTCAAGTTCCGCTAGTTCATCACGATCATTAGCTCCCAAGAATTCTTCCTGTGAAGCTTGGATAAAGCTAACTTTATATCCACGCTGGTTAAATACGCCTACTAAATCAGTTAAGTAATATTCCTCAGCTTTATTTTGGTTATCTATCTGCTTAATTAGATTTTTAATCAACTCGGTTTTTCCTATCATCACTCCTGAATTGCAAAGCGTGATTTTACGCTCCTCATCAGTTGCATCTTTAAATTCAACTATTTTTAAAGCATGCTCTCCTTCGGTCTTAATTCGGCCATAACGATTTGGGGCAAGATAATTAAAACCACAAATCACCAAATCATACTTGGTAGCTTTATCAAATAGCTTTTCAAATGTTTCTTCGGTAATAAGCGGAGTATCCCCATAAGCAATCATTAAATACTCACTATTAACTTCCGCCTGTTCTAGAGCCTCTTTGACAGCATGTGCAGTGCCCAGCTGCTCCTCTTGCCAAGTGATATTAATATCTTGTTTTACTAAATAATCATTAAGTTCGGCAGCATCTTTTCTACTAACCACTATAATTTGATTTGTATCCACATAATTTTTGGCCATCTGGATTACGTGTCCCACCATAGGCAATCCCACCACTTTATGCATCACTTTGGGTAAGGTTGATTTCATACGCGTGCCTTTACCTGCAGCTAAAATTACAAAAGCTGGTTGACAATTCATAACTTTTTTACTCATGATCACAATAATTTCTTAGGGTTTATTATACTCTAAGTATTTGGAAAGAAAACTCAAAGGCTAAAGAGTATTTATGGATGTTATGATCTTTATATTAAGCGCTGTCAACTTAGTTTGCATCTCTCTTTTTATATTTTTTAAAATTAAAGATCAGGTAAAAATTAACAAACTAGAACAAATTTACACTGAAGCATTAAAAAATGAAGCAAGCCTAAGTACTACTAACCAATATCTTGAAAAGCAAATTGCTGAGTTTAAACAGCAAATTGATAATTTACAAAATAAGAACCAAGAATTTATAACGCAAATTAATCAACTAAACCAGCAATATCATATCAAAGCCACTTTACTAACAGAAAAAGAACTGCAAATTAAAGAATGGGAAGAATTAAAAAAAGAATCAATCAACAATGCCAAAGCAGCAGTATTTGAAGTAGGACAACAGCTTTCCCAACAATTAATTGAGCTAAGCAAGCAAGAGAATAAGCAAATTCAAGAAACAGCCCATCAACAATTTCATAAAACCTCTCAGGCGGTACATGAAGAGTTTATTAAGATTATTAATATGGTCTCTTCACTTAAAGATGATGTTCAATCATCCAACGATTATTTAGATAATATTAAACGAGCTTTACTCTCTCCCACTTCTGCAGGGCAGCTTGCTGAAATTACTTTAGAAAACATTCTAAAAGCTTCAGGCCTGATTAGTGGAGTAGATTTCATGATGCAATATCACACTACCAAAGATGATGGCAGCAGCCTAAGACCTGATGCAGTGCTATTCTTACCTAATAACAATCTTATCATCATTGACAGTAAGGCTTCTAAGTTTTTTATGGAATTTAGCGAGCAAGAATTAAGTCCTGAACTTATAAAAAACCTATTACTCACTATGTCTAACCATTTAAAATCCTTAGTGAGTAAAGAATACAAAGACAATGTGAATAAACATTTTATAAAAAACAACAAACAAATAAATCATATTTCACTAATGATGTTTGTCCCAAGCGAAACTGCTTTAGAAAAAATTCAACAGCTTGATAAAAACTTTATGAACAAGGCGTGGGACTTAAGCATCTTTCCAATAGGCCCGGCAGGCTTAGTCAACATTTTATCTCAGGCAAAATTTGTAATTAATGAAAATAAAAAAAGCGAACATACTGATAAAATTCTTGAGCAAGTATCAAAACTTATTACAGGACTCACCACTGTAACCGAGCATGCTCGCAAAATTGGCAATAATATTCGCCAGCTAAGTCAGAATTACGATAAGCTTGCTGCTTCATTTAACGGCAATCTGCTGCCTAAGGTAAATAAAATCAATGCTATGGGTATTAATGATAAGAATGCCAGGATACCGCTTATCGACCGTCATCAATTAATTAGCATGACAGATGAATTAAAAGAAGATAATGATAATGACACTACTGAGCAACCCACATTAGAACTCACTGAATAATGTCTGATTATAATATCAATTCTATCTTACTGATTAACAAAACTGTAGGCCCATCATCAGGGTTTATTATTAATCAGCTTAAAAGACTGATTAAACCACGAAAAATTGGTCATGCAGGTACACTTGATCCGTTTGCAGATGGTTTGCTACCCGTAGCGGTCAATGAAGCCACTAAAATTCTTGAATATATTACTGATACCGATAAAGAATATATTTTTACTATTCAATTTGGCACAGAAACTGATACTCAAGATAATACCGGCCAAATCATTAATACCTGCGATAACAAGATTATCCAACAACAATTAGAAGTAAGCTTGCCTTTATTTACCGGCAAGATCACTCAGATTCCTTCTAAATTTAGTGCAATCAAAATCAATGGCCAAAGAAGCTACAATCTAGCCCGAGCTAATATTGATTTTGAAGTTCCTTCCCGCCAAATTACCATTCACTCGCTAAAATTACTTAACTTTGAAGAAAGTTCTCAGCAAGCCACTCTAAAAGTTGCCTGCTCTAAGGGAACTTATGTAAGAACATTAGGATCCGATATCGCTAAAAATTTAGGAACCTATGGCTATTTAATTAAACTTACACGCACCAAAGTTGGAAAATTTAAACTAGAGAATGCAATTTTAGTAGAAAACTTTAAAGAAGTAATGCATAATGCGAATTTGAATTTAGGGATACCTATTTCAAATACACTGGACGACATCCCGGTAGTTGAATTAGATGCTTTAAATTCCAGACGCCTTTACCATGGTCAACAGCTCAATTTAAATCTTGAACTTGTAGATCAAACTAAGGCTTTAATAACCTACAATCAGCAACCTGTTGCCATGATTGAATATAAGGGTGGAAATGTAAAACCCTTAAAAGTTTTTAATATAATCGATTTTAATTTAGGAGAATAACGATGTCGATTACCAATCAAAGAAAGCTAGAGCTTATTAAAGAATATCAACTAAGTGCAAATGATACCGGCTCAGTAGAAGTGCAAGTAGCAATTTTAACTGAACGTATTAACAATCTAGTTGAACATTTTAAAATCAACAAAAAAGACCACCATTCAAGAAGAGGACTACTTATGCTCGTAGGAACACGTCGTCGTTTACTTGAATATTTAAAGAAGAAAGGATATAGCCGTTATCAAAGTTTAATTGAAAGACTCGGATTACGTAAATAACTACCCGACTCAGGCTATAAAAATAATAAAATTAATGGGATAGGACTTAATGTTTCATACAGTAACAAAATCAATTGAATGGGGTGGGCGTACCTTAACGCTTGAAACCGGTAAAGTTGCACGCCAAGCATGCGGCGCTGTAATGGTTTCTTAT
Organism: Rickettsiales endosymbiont of Stachyamoeba lipophora; assembly: GCF_003932735.1. Taxonomy (NCBI): domain Bacteria; kingdom Pseudomonadati; phylum Pseudomonadota; class Alphaproteobacteria; order Rickettsiales; species Rickettsiales endosymbiont of Stachyamoeba lipophora. The sequence goes on from NZ_CP033611.1 coordinate 285,201, forward strand.
GGCAATACTAAAGTATTATGTACTGTAGTATCATCTAGAGAATCTAAAGAAGGTATCGACTTCTTTCCATTAACAGTAGTATACCAAGAAAAACACTTTGCTGCAGGAAGAATACCAGGCGGCTTTTTAAAACGTGAAAGCAAACCAAGTGAAAAAGAAGTCTTAACTTCAAGGCTTATTGATCGCTCAATTCGCCCTCTCTTTCCAAAAAATTACTATAATGATACTCAAGTTATTTGTACCGTTCTATCCCATGATTTAGTTAATGATTCTGATATGCCAGCCTTAATTGGAGCTGCAGCGGCCATTGCAATTTCGGATATTCCGTTTAGTGCTAATCTTGCCGGTTCAAAAATTGGTTTGATTGATGGTAATTTTATTTTAAACCCTAACTACAAACAAGTTCAAGAATCAGATTTAGAATTAGTAATTGCTGGTACTCATGATTCCGTATTGATGGTGGAATCTGAAGCTTACGAACTTTCTGAAGCTAAGATGCTTGAAGCTTTAAGATTTGGCCATGAGGCATTTCAACCGGTAATCAAATTAATTGAAGAATTACGTAGTGAAGCTGGAAAACCAAAAAGAATTATTACTGATAACCACGATCCTGAACTTAAAATTTTAATTAAAAATTTTGTTCAAGATCGTATTCTAGATGCATTCAAAGTTCAAGAAAAACAACCGCGCCGCGAATTACTTGCACAAATTAAAGAAGATACCTTAGCTCATTTTACTGCTCAAGAGTATGATATTAATTTAGTTGCTACTAAACTTAAAAAATTAGAAAGCGAAATTATTCGTGAGCAAATTGTAAAACATAACAAACGTATTGATGGTAGAGATAGCAAATCAATCAGACCAATTGAGTGTGAAGTTGATTACTTACCACAGACTCATGGTTCTGCATTATTTACTCGTGGCGAAACCCAAGCAATTGTAGTTACAACTTTAGGCTCATCCCAAGATGAACAAATTATCGACAGCTTAGAAAGTGGCGAAATAAAAGAGGCATTTAACCTTCATTACAACTTCCCTCCATTTTCCGTTGGTGAAGTATCTATGATGAGAGCACCAGGACGCCGTGAAATCGGCCATGGAAAACTTGCATGGCGCGCATTAAGACCAGTATTACCTAGCAAAGATGTTTTCCCCTATACTATTAGAGTAGTATCAGAAATTACTGAATCAAATGGTTCATCTTCAATGGCTTCCGTTTGCGGTGGGACTTTATCTCTTATGGATGCAGGAGTACCGATTAAATCGCCGGTAGCTGGTATTGCTATGGGACTTATCAAAGAACAAGATAGCTTTGTAGTATTATCAGATATTTTAGGGGATGAAGATCATTTAGGTGATATGGACTTTAAAGTAACTGCAACCGATGATGGACTAACTGCACTTCAAATGGATATTAAAGTTACTGGTATTAACTTTGAAATTATTGAAACAGCCATTCATCAAGCACGCCAGGGCGTTCATCATATTTTAGGCATTATGAAAAAGACCTTAAGCGAGCCACGCAAAGAGCTTAGCCATAATGCTCCTACTATTTTCACCACTCAAATCAACAAGGACAAAATTAAAGATTTAATTGGTCCTGGTGGTAAGCATATTAGAGAGATTTGTGACCTTGCTAAAGTAAAAATTGATATTTTAGAAGATGGCACTGTCAAAATTTTTGCAAGCAATAAAGATTCTCTTAATATTGCAATCGAAATGGTAGAAAGCATCGCTGGTGAACCACAGATTGATCAAGTTTACTTAGGTAAAGTAACTTCAGTGGTTGATTTTGGTGCATTTATTACGCTACCAGGTAACCGTGAAGGATTACTTCATATTAGTGAGATTAACAAAAATCGTTCAGAATCAATTCATGATAATATTCATAAAGGTGACACTTTATGGGTTAAAGTTAGCGGTATTGACAACAGAGGTAAAGTTAAACTTACTAAGCGCGATATCGATCAAGAAACAGGGCAAGAAATCGTTGCAACTGCAAGCTCAGATGAGTAGCCGTTTGCTGTAAAGATAGCTTTAAAAAGATCCATAAATAAATAATTTATGGATCTTTTTACTTTCCATAATGCTTTTGCAAATTAATAAAATTTAAATCATTATATCCCTTTAAGATATTATCAACACACTCTCCTTTTCAATAACTATTTCTAAAAAAGCAACATAGTTAATTAGCTTGTACTTGAAATAAGTTATATTGATAAAAAGATGATTACAACTTTATATTAATATTAATATAATTTTAATCTTCGCATTGACATTAACGTTATATTAACTTATTGTAATTAAAAACTATATAATTAGGATACAAATATGTTTCAGTGGATAAACACAACGTGGACAACTACAACCACCTCTTTGGGTAATGGGTTTAATCAAGTTGTGCAAATAATTAAAAAAGAAATAGAAGCTATAAATTTAGACATTCTACGGAACAACATTGTTAATATTATTAGTAATACAGAAATAACTGAAGCCAATGCAATTATAGAAATTGATAGATGCTTACTAGGCTGTGATGCAAAGCAGCAAGAAACAATTCTGAATGGTTTATATATTGGTGAGACTCTACTCAATAAAGCAGCAACCCTTAATAAATCCAAAATACTGCGCCACTTAATTAACTTAGGCGCCGATTTAAACGTTAAAAGCAGAGAGGACTATAATGCTTTGCATGTAGCTGTACTCAATGATAGCATGGAATGTATTGAGACATTAATAACCCCTTTGTTTGGCCCTGCGCCATCAACACAACCATTACAACCAACACAGGAACAAGTATCCGCTCTTGTAGGTGAAAAAAATAACCAAGGTAATACTGCCCTTCATTTAGCCATATTACATAATCGCCTTGATGTTGCTAAGCTGCTAATTCAACAGCAACCTAGTTCACTTTCCAAAACTAACAATGATGGCAATACTGCCCTGCATATAGCCGCTTTGCACAACAATGTAGCTGCTATTAATTTTCTTGTTTTGTTTGACACTATCTCATCAACGCCATCATTACAACCAACGCAGGAACAAATCTCCGCTCTTGTAGGTAAGAAAAACAACCAAGGTAATACTGCCCTTCATTTAACGGTAATTGGTAGTAATATCCAAACTATTAAAAAACTTATTACCATTAGCCCAAATATTGCTGAAAAGAATAAAGAAGGCAATACCATACTGCATTTAGCCATATTACATAACCGCCTCGATGTTGCAGAACTACTAGCCCAGCAACAACAACCCAACTTAATTTCTGCCACTAATAATGATGGTAATACTGCCTTGCATATAGCCGCTTTGCACAACAATGTGGCTGCTATTAATTTCCTTATGAAGCATGGGGCTGATCTTACTACACAAGGCCAGGACTCTAGTACTCCATTCCAGCTAGCAACTGCTCATTCACAAAAGGATGCTACTATAACATTATTTAAACATCATGCCCAAAGAGATAATGTTCATTCTTTAGGCAAAACCTGGCAAGATGCAAAAGATACTTTAATCCCAGGTACAGCAGTTACTCTAACTACAGAACAAGAGATCCAAAAAATTATTAGAAATGCTAAAATTAAACATTATGCAAAAAATATTGTTTTAGGGATATTAAGTACTGTTGCAGCAGGCTTGGTTGCTTATGTTATAGCTAGGCTTTGTGCACCAAAGCAAGCTGCATGGCTCACTAAGGAAGTTTCAGCTAAATGTTCTGATTTTGCCAAAGTTACCTCTAACGGTATATATAATGGTTTAAATTATACCAGCGAAGTTTGCAAATCACTAGGAAGCTCTTTAGTCTCTACAGGTCATTGGGCAACATCTGTGCTTCAAAATAGAACACAAGCTGGGAAAGTAGCCATTAGATAGTTTATAATCTATATTTAATAAAAGCCTGGCATAATTTTATTACTGTCAGGCTTTTAAGTTAAACCTTGCTACTTTAATCCATCTAATTTTTTAAGCTATTACCCCTATCTACTTGAAAATCCAAACTGGTTTTATTCTTTTTATCGATGAACTCCTTACTTCTTATAACCGCCACTCTATTTATTCTTCTGAACTCGCAAGAAGCCTTTAGATTTTACACATTTATCTGGATAAAAGATATTTCAAGCAATTTTTAAATGGGCAGATATTCCTTGATCATTCCAAAATTTCACCGCTCCATATCAGCAATAGATGCACAAAACCCAATATATAACAATTTATAAGCATAAAAAGACCCTAGTTCTTAGGATCTTTTTAAGGAAAAATAAGATAATTTATTTAATTATCTACCTTTGGTACAGATATTTGAAATCTGATTGTTTAACATACCAACAAGGTTGCCACCTTGCTGATTGATTAGCTTAAACCCTTTATTAAGCTTAATTAGCGCATCCTCAGGAATAATTGAGCCTGATTTTCCAACAATCACATTACTTAGTTTATAAGCATTATTCCCTATAATATCAGAAGTAAGTCTTAACATCCTTATATTCTTTAATATCGGCATCCGCCCCGCCGCAAATAGCACTAACGTGGCAGCTACCGCAACTCCTAATATTTTAGCGGTAGTAATTAATGCCCTCTGCCATAAAGAATTTTGGATAGCTTGCTGTCTTGCTGGAATTGGTAAAATTTTCTCTTTTAAATTAAATTTAACTTGTTTAATACTCTCTTCCTGAGAATTATCCTGTCTTCCTTCTTGTAATGGCTCTGCCAACTCTCCTGTCCTTTCCGTTAATTTGCTAAGTGGAGTAACCTGCTGAGGATCAATGATTTTTTTTAATATAACTATTATTGTTCATGCCTAGCTCTTCTATTGCAAGCTGCGTCTTTAAACTAGCCACAACTGCAATAGGTGATAATCCTGCCTTACCTACATTGCTTACCGCTTCTTTCCTTGCTGGCACGGTATCCTTTAAAAAAGGGGAATTTTGTACTAAATTTTGTGCAAGGTTATAGTAATTAGCTCTTTCCTGCTCATTAAGTAAGATACCTTTTTTAATAAATGTGCCTTTTACTAATTATTCAAACAATGTAGCAATTTTGCGCAGTTCTACTTTTTTAGCAGCAATATCTGCTGCAGTTGGTTGCTCATTTTTTAGCTGCGTATCACCTCTGTCATTAGCCAAACGCTTTTGCTGATTTCTTTCTCTTTGAGAAAGACGCTTAGGGCTAATGGCTAACCCTTGCTCTATATTAGATCTTTTATTATTATTCTTACCCATAATACTTACCTCTATTAAATTTTAAACATAGTTAAAATTTACCATGTATTTAAATTTAAATTAATTTAATATTAATAACAACGCAACAACTTAAATGATGGGCATTATATTTAAATACTGTCACTTTAACGGTTTTTATTCTTACTGATTTTATTGGCTAAAACCCAAATAATTTAAAGTGGATTGAAATTGTTGGTCTAACCAGCCAGTATAACTTTGCTTATTATTATTGGAGCTTTTTTCTTTTACCGCTTGCCTTATCAGGGAGCAAGACGCGCCTGTCTTGACTAGGTTATTAGATGGTAACACGAAGAGAGGGTTTTGAAATTTATCTCCCAAAAGTTCTTTATCTAATTTTTCATAATGATAAGCCTGCCTAGTTCTATCCTGTATTTGCTTGCTCAAATGCTCTATCTCACAACTAATATGATAACTTTTTGATATTATATTGAGTTCCTCTTCAGTACAGTCGCAAGCTAGCTTGCAAATTTTTTTAAAATAATTATTTATTATATGACCCATTTCTTTAACTAGAGGAATAGTATTAGTAACTTGCTCTACAAAACGTAACTTAGATGTAGTGCTCCACATCGCTTCTAACGCTTCATCTGATAACTGAGATAGCATTTTTAAATGAATTAAAGCATAATAAAAACTAACATAATTTGCATAATATTGCATATTGCTTGGTATAGTTAAATGATTAAACCTAATATTATTAGCACTTGTGGCATTATATTTGCCTATAAGCTGGTTTGCTTTTTGTTCAAAATTTATAATAGACGCTACTTCTATAATATAAAGATTATAGTATCTACCTGTTTTTCGTAAAATACATGGGACAAAATATTCTATTCCCTCTTGGCTTAAATCCAATATTAAATTAACTTCAATCTTTTCCTCACAGGTTAATAGGCTTGAACCTATGATTGTTAAGACATCTGATAGCTTATCTAGTGGGCACATTAATGGATCGAGATGAACTTCTGCTAACTTTTTATTATTCTTTAACTCTTGCTGGATATATTTTAAAATTAATGCTGCAATTTGAGGATGCTTGATCTGCATGCCACTAAGGTGCTTGCTTATTTGTGTAATACTTGGGTTTTTGTTTAACGCTGCTTTATTATCTACGCACCCCGCATAAAGGTCATTTTGCTCAAAAGAATTTATTAAACCTTGTGAGATGTGATACATAACTTTAGTTACTGATATTATATCTCTCTTAGCAAGCTTTAAAGCGTCTTTCATATAAAATTTACAATAAGGTTTAATTATTAGCAACTTACATATCTTATAATTAATTAAAATACAAACAAAAAAGCCGCAAGCAATTTACCTGCTTGCGGCCAGAAATACTACAAGTTTACTAAAATTTAAGCATTAGCTGCTTTTACTTTAGCTTGCTCTTCTTTACGTTTCATAGCTAGGTGAATTTTTTTACCTAAACCTTGTACGGCAAAGAGCCAGATTATACAGATTATCACAAATATTCCAAAAGTTATTGGTGCCATTACTGCCACATCCTTAGTTGCCATAACTACTGCTAAGGTACTTTGAATGAAAGCACCACCAGCTTTACCTAAACGGCCACCAAGCACATCTACAGCTGCCTTACCTTTAGTTTTTAGTTCATCATCTAATGGAATATAAGCCATTTCCTTTGTTGGATCAAATAGCGAATATTTCACAGCTTTTGAGAACACAATCAAACCTGCACCAAGGAAAGCTGCAAATGCAACAGCACTTAACTTAGCATCACTAAGCATCACCTCAAGACCATCACGCCCTAAAATAAATATAAAGAATGCAGCACCGCAAAGTAAAATCATAAGCGGAGTAATCACCGCAGCCTTAAACCAGCTTACCGATCTAAGTAGGTTAGCACCAACACCTAAAATAAATATCATAGTAAATATTCCAGTAAAGGTTGAGAAATTACCCATAAAAGCATGGTAACCACTCATATCGCCAGCATAATAAAGCTTAAGCTGATGTTTCCATTGTAATTCAACTAAGTTAATAGAAATACCATAAGAAACTACCAGTAATACGATCAGACCAAGTTCAGGTGATGAGAAAATAAGTTTAGCACTTTCAACTAAGCTTAATTTTGGTTTCTTAGATTTAGTTTTGCCAGATACTTCAGCTTCATCATAATAGAATGGATCGCTAAGTACTTTAACATGCATCCAACGATAGAGATACATCGCAAGCGCACCCATCAGCACCACTAAAGTCATTAGAATTTTAAGTGATAACGCATAGTGATTACCACTTACATCAACATAATGCTGAATATTGTTAGCAAAGTGCTCACTTTGACCGGCAAAAATTAAACTGAGATTTGCAACCAATGGGAATAATGGATAAAATCTCTTAGCTTCATTCATCCTGGTAACTTGGTTAGCAAACTGCCAGAAGAGTAATGAAATCATTGCACTTCCCCAAATTTCAGCCATTACATAAAAAAGAGAAAATGACCAATTGGCATAAATATCAATGAATCCACCTAAGTTAGGATATTCAGTATGAAGTCTTGCAACGGTTTCTGCAGCAGGATGTAAAATATCAATATTTGGATAAATTACAAAACCAAATAAGCCAAAGAATACTAGAAAAGGAACAATGACTGCATAAAATACATTTTCTTTACTAAGCGCATTACAAAGCTTGGCATAAAGAATTACAAACAAAATAGCTGCAGGGGTTACAAAGTAAAGTTTTAAGAATGAAGTGATATGCGCACCTGCCGCGTTTACTACCAACACATCTTTCGTATCACGCATTACAGTATAATTGAAAAGGAAGCAGAACATAATTAATGCCATTGGCAAAAATTTCTTTATTTCGTAATTATATATCGGCCATAAAATGGCGCGCCATTTCGAAAAATGTTCCGTTTTATTATGTTTATCCATATAGATACCTAAGTTAAGTTGTTGATTATACTTGACAGATCTTCTTGCTTTTAATTAAAGCTATATTTTCTACAAGAGTATTATACCCAAAAACCATAATTTTCAACATCAATTATTACAAAAATATATAAAATAATCATAAAGCCCTCAAAGTTTAAATTTTATTTTTTATCTCTCGTTGTTCTAATGATAAAAACTAATTTTATACTTGCTAATGAATTTGATCTCGATATGATAAATTTTGATTAAAATATATAGTTTTTTGTTTTTTATTTGATTTATTAATTTTATTGTTATGTTCCAAGCTTTTCTAAATTACTTAAAATCTTTTAGCTCTGGAAAGTTGATTCTAATTACTTCGCTGGTAGTATCATTCGGATTTGGTTCTTTAATGCTTGCATTAAGCTATACTAAGCCTTCTATGAGCCTCCTTTATAGTAATTTAGACCTATCTGACAGCTCAGAGATTATAAGCGAGCTAGACGCACGAAATATTCAATATGAAATAAGAGATAATGGTTCTCAAATTCTAATACCAGAAGATAAAATTCTGAAACTTAGAATGGACATGGCTCAAAAAGGCCTACCTAATAAAGGTTCTATGGTTGGATATGAGATCTTTGATCAATCAGATTCGCTAGGAACTTCTAATTTTGTACTCAATGTTAATTTAGTAAGAGCATTAGAAGGGGAGCTTGCTAGAACTATTAGTAGCTTTGCAAGCATCCAATCTGCTAGAGTTCATCTAGTTCTTCCTAAAAAGGAATTATTTACCAGAGAGAAGCAGCAACCTTCCGCATCGGTAATGGTCAAAATGTTTGGCAAAAATACCCTTAATAAAGAACAAATTAATGCTGTCGCTAATTTGGTATCTTCAGCAGTCCCCGATCTTGATATCAGCAAAGTTACCATTATTGATAATAAGGGTAGAGCCTTAAAGACCGCTACAAACAAAGATGAAAATGATTTAGAAACTATTATTAGCAATTCTACTGAATATAAACTTACACTAGAAAACAGGCTAAAACATATAATAGAAAGTATGCTTTCCCAAAGCATCGGTGATGGTCATATCAAAGCAGAAGTCAATGCCGATATTAATTTTGATCGCATTGTTACCAATTCAGAAATATATGATCCGGATGGACAAGTAGTACGATCAGTCCAGACCATCCAAGAAAACGAAAATAGTAGCGAAGGTAACCAAGCGAATGTTAGTGTTGCCAACAATTTACCTAACACAGCTCAAGTTAGCAACTCACCTGGCGCCACTTCTAATGCCGCCAAGCTTGATGAAACAACTAATTATGAAATTTCTAAAACTATCCGCAACCATATTAGTGAAACAGGCACTATAAAACGCTTATCAGTTGCGGTATTAGTAGATGGCAATTACGAGTATGATGAAAAAATTCAAAAGGTAATTTACACTCCACGCAGCCAAGAAGAACTTGATAAATATGCGGCTTTGGTAAAATCTGCTATAGGATATGATGAAAGTAGACATGACAAAGTCGAGATTTTAAATCTTCAATTTAATAAAGACCTTGAAACTTTAAGGCCTGAAAGCTTAGCTGATTGGTTTAAAGAACAATTTGCCAGCTTAATGCAAACCTTTGTTATCGCCATTGTAGTGGTATTAATTATCGTCTTAATCATTCGCCCTATTGCGATCCGCGCTTTTGAGTTTGCAAAAGAAGATGAAGAAGATATTGTGAGCATTAAAGACGTTCTTACCGATCCTTCTAGCATTGAAATCAAACAAGAGGATGTTGAATACAGCACCATTGATATTCAAAAAACCTCCGATGGTAAGGGTAGAAGCAATACCGTAAAAGCTCTTAATGAAGTTATTGGCAAACATCCTAAAGAAACAATATCAATTATGCGTAAATGGTTTGAAGAGGAGTCATAACCCATGCTACCTAACGATGGCATTAAGTTAAACGGATATCAAAAAGCCGCTATAATTTTATTTTCGGTTGAAGAAGATCACGCAGCTAAAATCTTTTCCATGATGAGTGATGAGGAGATCAAAGGTATTTCTTTTGCAATGTCTACCCTAGGTTCAATTAAGCAAGAAGCCATAGATCGTTTATTATTTGAATTTAATTCTGAATTATCTGGAGCAGTTTCATTCTTTGGTAACTTTGAAGCAACGGAACGTCTGCTTGAGAAAGTCCTAGGTAAAGAAAAAGTTGCCCAAATAATGGATGAAATCCATGGACCGGCAGGAAAAAATACGTGGGACCGCTTAAAAAACGTTAACGAAGATATTTTAGCCAATTATTTACGTAATGAATATCCTCAAACTATAGCCTTAATTATATCAAAACTTCAGCCAACCTTTGCGGCCAACTTGCTAAGTATGCTTCCGGAAGAATTGACATTTGATGTGATGTTACGCATTCTAAACATGGACTCAGTAAAGAAAGAAATCGTAGATGGGGTAGAAAAAGTTTTAAGAGCAGAATTTATTAATACTCTCTCTAAATCCCAAAAACAAGACAGCAATCTTATGCTTGCAGAAATATTTAACAACTTCGATCGTACCAATGAAGCTAAGTTTATGTCTATGTTAGAGCAGCGCGTTCCTGAATCTGCAGATAAAATTAAAAGTCTTATGTTCACCTTTGATGATCTTATTAAAGTTTCACCTGCAAGTATCCAAAGCATTCTTAGAGTGGTGGATAAAAGTAAACTTACTGTGGCTCTTAAAGGAGCTAAAGAAGATGTTAAAAATCTTTTTATCAGCAATATGTCCCAACGTGCTGCACAAATTTTAAAAGAAGATATGGAAGCATTAGGACCTGTACGTATTAAAGATGTAGATGAGTCTCAAGCCGCGATCATTCAAGTGGTTAAAGATTTAGCATCCAAAGGAGACGTTGTAATTCAAGCGGAAGGTGAACAAGATGAATATATCTATTAATTATGGAAATTAAAAAGTTTGAATATAATCAATTAGAAAAAGAAAAAATTATTGAGCAATTTGAGCTGGATGTAGATAGCTTTAAACCCATAACTCTTTCTAGATTATTTGGGGAAGAAACTCCTGCAGAATCGCAAGTGCCAGAAAGCACAAGCGATCTTATTCAGGACAACACACTTCAAACTACAGAAAACGCACGCGTGGCCGCAAACATACCAAAAGAAGATCCAACTTTAATTAAAATTTCTCCTCAAGATCTAGAAGCAAAACTACAACAAGCCCGCCAAGAGAGCTATAATAAAGCTAAACTTGAATTTGAAGAAACGCAAAAAAATGAATTTCAAAAAAACAGCGCTATTAAAGAAAGCATAGAAGTTGGTTTTAAGCAAATTTTTCATGAGGTAGAAAACCAATTTAATAACAATATTAAAATTTTTGCGGATATTTTAAAAAACTTATCTGAAAAAATTGCTTTAACTAAAATTGTACCTTTTGAATATTTTGAAAATTTATCTGTTGCTATTTTAAATAATTTGCGTCATGAACCAAAGGTTGAAATTACTATTCATCCTGACAATCTTATTGTAATAGAAGATGTGATAACAAACCTAGCACCCGATTCTACAATTAAGATTAATACCAACACAGAATTAAATTTACTTGATTTCGAAATTAATTTTGAAGATGGCTTGATATCCTCAAAATACCAGGATAGAATAAACAATATATATAAAATAATAGATAATTTTTTTACACAGTATGAATAATAATAAAAAAATTTTAGTAGTTGAAGATAACGAATTAAACCTAAAGCTGTTTTGCGATCTGTTAAAACTCAATAATTATACTGTTTTTCCATTAACGGATGGGTTTTTAGTTGAAGATGTCATTCCTCAAATTCAACCTGATCTTATAATTATGGATATTCAGCTGAAAGGTATTTCAGGGTTAGATATTATTAAAAACATCAAATCTTCTGATCAATACAAAACTATTCCTATTATAGCAGTTACAGCCTTTGCGATGAAGCACGACGAAGAAGTAATTTTAAGCACAGGCTGCGAGGGATATATTTCAAAACCAGTCTCTATTAAAAATTTTTTAGAGAAGGTAAATTATTTTTTGGAACGCAACACTCAACTAAATGAAGAAGTATGACAGCACACGTATTGGTTGTAGACGATCTTTTACCTAATATAAAACTTCTAGAAGCTAAACTTACTGCAGAATATTACACTGTAACTACTGCAAGAAGCGGCAAAGAAGCATTAGAAATTCTTAAAAATAATAGTTTTGACATCATTTTATTAGATGTAATGATGCCTGAGCTTGATGGATATGAAGTTTGTAAAATCATTAAAGCTGATCCGAAACATTCAGATACACCAGTCATTATGGTTACAGCCCTTAGTGAAGTAGAAGACAGGGTTAACGGTATTAAAGCCGGCGCAGACGACTTTTTAACTAAACCAATCAATGATCTAACTTTATTTGCTAGAATTAAATCATTACTGCGTCTTAAGGTAGTTACTGATGAACTAAAGTTAAGAAGCAAATCATTTAGTGAGCTCGGTATTAATAATGATTTCTATTCAGTAGGACTTAACGTACTTAAAGATGCAAAAATTTTATTAATCAATGATGATATCGCTGAATCAAATCAAATTAAGGCCCAACTTGAAACTCAAGGTTCCACGGTAGAAATTTTAACCAATCCTGAAACTATTATTGCCAATATGATTGCTAACTCCTACGATTTAGCAATCATTAGCACTTTAATGATCGATCATGATGGCTTAAGATTTAGCGCACAAATTAGAAGCAATGAAAAAATTAGGCATACTCCCATTATTATTTTAATTGAAGAAGATAATAATACCTTCTTGATTAAGGGACTTGAACTCGGAATTAACGACTACCTTATCACCCCAATTGACAATAATGAAGTAATCGCTCGGGCTAACTCTCAAGTTAAACGCAAAAAATATCAAGATCAGTTGAAACAAAGATACCTTGAAAATGCCGATGCTGCAGTAAAAGATGCGCTTACAGGTTGTTATAACCGTAGATATTTCGATGTGCATTACTCTCAGTTATTCCAGCAAAGTATAGAACAATACAAAGAATTATGTTTAATCATAATAGATCTTGATCACTTCAAGCATATCAATGACGCGCACGGACATGTCTCAGGAGATGAAGCTTTAAAAGAATTGCCCAAACGTATTGCCAGTTCAATCAGAATAACCGATATGGTAGTAAGATACGGTGGTGAAGAATTTGTAATTATTGTTCCTTCCACCAATATTGAACAAACTAAACTAATTGCTGAACGCATTCGCAAATGCGTGGAATATAAAGAATTTCCAATTTCACAAGAACCATTTAACATCAAAGTTACCGCAAGCCTTGGAATAGCGATGATCAAACCAACTGATACTAAAGAATCCTTGCTTAAGCGCGCAGATGAAGGTTTGTATAAAGCTAAAGAAGGTGGCAGAAACCAAATTTGCTATGTGGAATAACCGAGAAGGCTTGAAGGACTAAAAAAGCCCTTATTTTTATCTTTTTTTATCTTGGGAAGATGCCCTTTCTCTCTTGCTGGGTAAAATTCTGCGATTTACTTGTGGGTCTGCTTATTTTAGCAATTTCATTTTGTTTACTCTTAATAACTGCAGTGACATAATCTAATGACCTACCCTCATTAGTTTCCATATTCAAGTACTTTTTATCTAACAGGATTTACAAAGCTCTAGTTGTGTTATTAACAGCATCCTAGCAAACTAATAAAGTACTATTTTTAAATTTAATATTAATATTAATATCAGAATCAAGATTATTTTTATCTAACATAGATTTATGAGCCTTTAATTGTTCCTTTATGTTAATATAATTAATATACATCATATTTTTAACAAAAACTTTAATATGAATTTACATTAACAATATCTTTTAACTATAATTAAATTATTCAAAATTTACTTGCTAATGTTGTGGATATTTCACCTGCTCCCTAATATACTCAAACATATCAAGCTCATTCATATTCAGCAGATCTTTTTGAATCAAGTGAGTAACCTTATCCATAACTTTATGGTCTTTATCAATTTTATTAATATGGCTTTTTAACATTCCTTCAAACTCAGGCGGAACTATTAGCACTAAACTGCTATATTTCTCAGCTTCATTTTTGATATTATGGGCAACTTCTCTAGCAAATATATCCCATTCCTTCTTCTTAGGATCGGTATCAGGTTCATAGGCCGTTCTACTCACCGAAAAGGGTTTGTCTGGTCTTCCCCTATCATCCCTTACTAAGTCTTGGCTAATCTTCATATGGCTTTCCTCATGCCCCATTTCTTTAGTCAAAGTAAACTGAGCTATGGGCTTATTATAAGCATAGATTTTACAATTAGATGAATTAGCCACTAATATTCCTATCATAAACTATTCTCCCTTAAACATCCTCTTCTTAACTGTAAAAGCAATGCTATTGAAACAGGCAAGCAGTGGCAAATAATTTTTTAAAAGATGAACAAATCTGGCCAAATTAAACTTTAATTAATTTATGACATTACTTGAATCTCAATAGACTCTTGCAACTTGGTTGTATTATTGTATATCTCATAATCAGTACACGTATAAGTAGAATAACTATGGAACAACCAGCAAATAGATCTTTAAAGAAAAAAATATTAGTGAGGGTAATACCTGCTATTTTACAGCTTATATTCATGTTTATCTTTTTGCATGATTGGATTTCTAAGGAATCACTAGGCGAGATGCAATATTATCATCTAAAATTAACAGGTTTAATTCCTGTAGTTACACTGGCTTTTTTGTGGTTCTATGAGATTACATTTAAGTCACCTAAAAATTTTATTTATTACTGGATAATTCTTTTAGTCGCTCTCTTTATTATAACATCTATATATATTTATATTTTTAGCCTCTCTTCTTGGGAAGAAGCTCAAGAAAATATATTAACTTATGGCAGCATAGGAAAAAAAGTATTACACTTTATGGTAGCTATGGCGGTAGGTTGTCTGGTAGTATGCTTTGTAACATTCAAAGAATTATACAAAAGAATTATATTACTACAAGGTTTTGAAATTACTGATGGTGCAATAATAAAAGTATTATCAGGAGTAAAATTTCGTACCTTTTATCAAATTGAATATGAATTTGAAATAACTGGAAGCAAATTTCATGGTAAAGCATCATTAGCAGATCATAGGTTTGAAAAGGTAATAAATAACCAAAAATCTTTAAAAATCATTTATTCAGCTAAAGATCCATCTAAAAATATTATTTTCCAAGATAGGTAATCAGCATGCAACACGCTAATGAAATAATTATCACTAAAGATGCTAATAAGTTATTAACCCAAGAAGATGTAGAGCTGCAACTTAAAGCACAAAATGTTAGCTTAAGCAACAACCCTATTGATAGGCAATCTTTTGAACTTTTTAATATGATTTTTGATGCAAGCAATGAAACCATTAAAAGTTTAGCTAAAAGCCAAGGGTTAAATTACCCTAACTACAAGCCTGCCATTATAATACCTTTAAACTACTATATTAACCTGCTTAATGAGAAAGATAAGCATGGTGATCAAGGAATAAAAAGCCATTTACAAACAGCCGCCAAATTATCTATGTCCACTGTAGCTGGTACATTTGCTGGTGCATCAATATGTCCTGCATTTTTTACTGCACCACCTGGGTTAATTGTATGCGGTATAGCTGTGGCCAGTGGTACGGTTAAATTTACAGATAATTTTTATGATTATATAAGAAACACATATCCCGAAGTTAAAGATCAGGCCCTAAAAATATATAATGAAAAAACTGCATCTTTTAAACAGGAGATTGAAAAACTACTCCCCGGCAAGTCTACCCATATTGAAGTAGACAGAATATTACCTGATATCACTAATAAAATTATTAATAATACCCTTCCTGCAACAAAAGCTGTTAAAGATAATCTTAGTTTAATTAAGCTACTCACTGAGAATAAGGGCAATCTTAACGCTCAAGATAACTTTGGCAATACAGCATTACACTATGCAGCCCAAGAAGGCTATATCGAAACAGTTAAAATACTATTAAACAAAGGTACTAACCCTAATATTACTAACAAAGAAGGTAGAACCGCTTTAGATCAAACTATCACCAATAATAATAGTACTCCTGAAAATATCAAACTGGTAGAAATCCTCCTTGAGCAAGGGGCCGATCCTACTATTGCTAATAAATATAAATATACAGCAGTTTCCAAAGCTAATGATTATAAAAAAGATGGCTTTTTAGAACCACTGTTAAAACATATGGCGAGCAACCACCAAAAAAATATTAATCAAGCTCTTGACCCATTTGGCAATACTGCGCTCCACCTGGCAGCCAAAAATGGTTTATTAGATTCAATCAAATCACTAGTTGTTGCTGGCGCTCAGCCTAACATTACTAACAATGAAGGTAGAACTGCTTTAGATCTAACGATCACCAATAATGATAGTACTCCTAAAAATATCAAACTGGTAGAGATCCTCCTTGAGCACGGGGCTGATCCTACTATTGTTAATAAATATAAATATACAGCAATTTCTAAAGCTAATGATTATAAAAAAGATGGCTTTTTAGAGCCGCTATTAAAACATATGGCGAGCAACCACCAAAAAAATATTAACCACGTGCTTGACCAATTTGGCAATACCGCGCTCCACCTGGCAGCCAAAAATGGTTTATTAGATTCAATCAAATCACTAGTTGTTGCTGGCGCTCAGCCTAACATTACTAACAATGAAGGTAACAGCCCACTGCTCAGCACTGTAAGCGATTATAACATTTCTCAGAATAGACTTCAGGCGGTAAAAATATTACTTGCAAATGGGGCTGACCCTTATGTTTTTAATAAAAAAGGTACTTCAGCTTTATCTGCGGCAACAAACTTTTCTAGCCAATATCCTTATGCAAAGCTTATTTTAGAACATATTACAAATAACGATAAAATAAATATCAATCAAGAAGCTGACAATCTTGGCAATACCGCCCTTCACTATGCAGCAAAGATAGAAGATTTCAATCTAGTAAAATTTTTACTGGAAAAAGGTGCCAACCCTAATATTACTAACATACATGGGGAAACAGCATTACACGCCACACTCAAACATCACAACAGCTTATCAGCAGACCCTAATTTTAATAATATGATTAAATTATTATTAAAAAAAGGAACCGATCCAAACATCGCCAATAATGAAGGTAATACGGTAATACATACAGTTTTCAAGTGGTGCGCCCCTAGAAAAGATGTTTTGAATATATTACTTGATCATGGAGCTAACGGTTTTATCAAAAACAACAAAGGGCTAACTCCTTTAGATATGAAGTTCGGTGTCTTATCCGATACTTTACTAAACCACCATATGCCTGGAGATAATAGCAATGCAGGTATTAACATCCCACCTGAAGAAAGTATTAACCATTTAGATTATTTATATAACTAGTATATAAAGAAAGATTCTCAGGAAGCTCTGTTCATCATCTACATTATTCTTAAAAATCTCTCTTTTCTTCTTGCGTTGAAAGAAGCCTAATGCCATTTAAGGGAACAAACTTATTAAATTTTAGAAATAGTTTATAAATAATATAATTAATAGCTATAACAATAATGCCTGCAAAAACAATATCACTTAAAAAATGCCTGCCCATAATAATTCGCATAAATCCCATTGCCAGGCCTGCCATCACTCCAAATATAAAAAGCTGTCTACGCATCTTAGTAGTTTGAGCGATAAAGGCTAAGCTAGTTATCCAAAAAGCCATACTGGCATGCCCTGAAGCGAAAGAACAATTATCCATGCAATTATTACTAATAATCAAAGCAGGGGTAAACTGCTTGCTTCCTCCAAACTCTTCAATCTGGCTAGGCCGCGCCCTGCCCCAATGCTCTTTTAATAGTTGATTAACTGTAACAGCAGGTCCTATGATTAAAGTAAGCGTTAGATATAATACATTTAAATATAAAATAGTTTTTTTCCCCCGAAAAAGCCAAGCTTGTAAAATCCCTACCCCTAATACTAGCATTACTATAAAATATTTTACCAGCGTATTAGTAAACACTGCCACCTTACTATGCTCTAACCAAAATCTTTGGCTAGGATGGTAAAACAAGCTAGAAATGAAAATATCAATTTCAGGATATATCATCAAACCTATAGCAATTAGGCTAAAAATACTAATAAAGATAACTATTTTATTCTCTAGCAGTTTGGTAAACATAAAACTTACTTCGTGGATTGAATGGGTTAGTAATTTCCGTTTCATAAGAAACAATACGCGGATTATTAAATCCTCTTAATAGATGATAATTAGGATTTACTGAAATAAATAAAAATTGCTTATAAGCAGATTTATGAAAAGGCATAGCCAAGTCATAATGATCCAGCACTTCATGAAAATTATGTTTATAAATCAGATTTTTAGGCATGGAGCTATAATATAAACACCAAGAAAGCAACTTTCTGTCATCAATCATAATGGGTAAATTAAATTGCTGATGTAGCTGAGTTATTTCCCTCCCTACCTCCTTCCAACCATATAATCTATTAAGACCTGGAAGCGCATTTAAATTTAGTATAAACAATATTTTTATTATTAAAAATATCAATATATTAAAATATATAATAATTCGTTGACGATTTAGACTCAGTAAGTTCATACCTTTGGCTATCAATATTGCAATCGCTATAAAACTTGGAGCGGTCCAGTTAATATTTGCGCCGCTTATCAAGCTTAACATTGCAAAAATCACCATTGGTGTAATTGCACAAATAATAATCAATAACGCTATTTTATTTTCATCATTTGCATTTGAACGATGCTGTAAAAGCTTAACTAGCGGGTATATACTTACTATGCCAAGAGCTACCACCTGCCCGCCAACAAATTCTAAAAATTTTAACCATTTAAAATTAAACGTATTTAACTTAGCCACATGATAAGTATGCATGAAGCTCACTAAATTATGTTCTAAGTTCCACAATAAATTGGGTAAAAATACTAAAAAAGCTATTATACTACTAACAAACAATTTAATAAAATATTTATTAAATTTACCGGTAGTAATAAGCCACATCAACACACAAACAACACTGATAACCATGCTGTATTTACTCAGCATACCCAAACCAAAACTTAATCCTAAGTATAGAGTATAAAACCAATCATTAGTTTCAATTAACTTAATAAAGATCCATAAGGATAATGCCCAAAACAGCAGCAGCAATGCATCCGTTGAGATTATCTGCATAGCTACTGACGTTATAGGCAAAGTCAAAAAAATTAGCTGTGCAAGCTTCGCGGTAGGTAGGTTGGCTAGCCTTAAAGCAATTACCCTGATCATAAAGCTGGTTATGAAATATAATAATGGAGAAAAAAATCTGATTGCAAACTCGCTATTACCTAGCAACTTACTACTTACATAAATAAGCCACGCAATAGCAGGAGGCTTAGAATAATAGCCAGCATCTAAGCTAGTTGACCAAAACCAATATTGCGCCTCATCAGCAAATAAATTACTTTTAGTAAAAAAAATACTAACATAACTTAAAATTAATATTGCTATCAACAAATTAAGATTTACTCTTTTACTTATATAACTCATCTTAAATTTGGATATGACAAATATTTTAATAATTAATGGACCTAACTTAAATTTACTAGGGTTTCGAGAACCTGAAATTTACGGTTACGACAGTTTAGATGACATATTTAAGCAATGTCAAGACTTTGCTACTGAGGCTGCTATTACAATAGATTTCAAGCAAAGTAATCATGAAGGGGAAATAATTGATTGGATTCAAAATAGTCAAAAATTTGATGGAATTGTTATTAATGCTGCGGCTTATTCCCATACTTCAATTGCCATAGCAGATACACTTAAAGCAATTAATAAACCCTTTATCGAAATTCACCTGAGTAATATTTATAAACGTGAAGAATTTAGGCACAAAAGCTATCTCTCAAACATCGCTAATGGGGTTATCAGCGGCTTTGGTAGTTATAGTTATATTCTAGGCCTAAAAGCTTTAAAACAAATTTTGGATTAATTTCATATGAAACAATATAAAGTATTAGGCACTATGAGTGGCACTTCAGGAGATGGAGTAGATTTAAGTATTATCACTACTGATGGTGAGCAAATTTTTGAATTTGGCCCCAACCACTGCTTTGACTATCCTACCTCTATCAAAGATCAGCTTAAAAACGAAAATTTAAATCCTCGGGAAATACTTAGTCTGGAATATGCTATTTCTAATTTTTATGTAGAATCAATTACAACTTTTATAAAGCAATATGCTATAACTTACATTGATCTCATTGCTTTTCATGGACAAACTATTTTTCATGCGCCAAATTATGCTACCACCATGCAAATTGGCAATCCACATTTACTCACTGCGCAATTACAAATTCCGGTCATTGCTGATTTTAGAAGAAAAGATATGGCAAACAGCGGGCAAGGCGCGCCACTCATCCCGATTTATCATAAGATCTTAGCTAAACATTTTAAGATAACAGGCCCCATTGTTTTTGTAAATATTGGCGGAGTAGCTAATGTTAGCTATATTGATGATCAAACACTCGTTGGCTTTGATACCGGCCCTGGATGTGCTTTAATTGATGATAATTGTAAAAAATATTTTAACCAGGATTATGATCATAATGGAGAGCTGGCTCAACAGGGTATTATTGATTTAGAGTTAATCGCAAAGTGGATGAGCGATCCTTATTTTAAACAAAGTTATCCTAAATCTCTCGATCGCAATCATTTCAGGATGCTCACTAACCAATCAACTATCGACTATACAAATTTAGTTGCTACTTTAACGTATTTTACGGCTTTAACTATTGCTGAAAGTTTTAAGTTACTACCCCATATTCCACAAACAATTTTAGTATGCGGGGGAGGAGCCTACAACAACACTATCATTGCTCATTTAAAGCAGTTATGTGCTGAAAGTATAATTAAACTAGTTGATGAAATAGGAATAAATTCAAAATATCTGGAAGCCCAAGGCTTTGGACTGCTTGCAGCAAGGGCAGCAAATAACCTGCCCTCTTCTTTCCCTTCAACTACAGGCGCTACTCAACCTGTTGTTTGCGGCGTCTTTTATCCGGTTTAGTTTTAATATTAGTGCTGTCATTAAGCATCCGATGCACCACATACTCTCTAACATTTTCATTCATTTCTTCTAACTGGTTTCTAAAGAAATGATCAGCATTAATTATGACCCTGTAATCAACATCCACATGTTTTTGCTTAGATAATTTATTTACCATTTTACTCACCGCTTCTTCTGAAACTACTGAGTCATTATTACCCTGCACAATCAAACCTGAGGCAGGACATGGCGAGAGAAATGAAAAATCATATTTATTCACCGGTGGTGAAATAGCAATAAATCCTTGCAATTCTGGTCTTCTCATCAAAAGCTGTAATGCGATCCAAGAACCAAAAGAAAATCCAGCTATCCAAAAAGTATTAGCATATTGGTTTTGATGCTGTAACCAATCTAAAGCAATTGCAGCATCTGCAAGCTCTCCGATACCGTTATCAAAGGTACCGCTTGATTTACCCACCCCTCTAAAATTAATTCTTAATGCTGAAAATCCGCTTTTTACAAAAGTTTGATATAAATTATACACAACTTTATTATTCATGGTACCTCCATGCAAAGGATGCGGATGAAGAATTAGCACTGCAGGCGCATTCCTCTCCTCACCTTGAGTATACCTTCCTTCAATTCGACCTTCCGGTCCATTCAATATAACTTCTGGCATTTACACCCCTTAAAATACTTGACAAAAATAGTAGGTTATTTAAGAATATCCTCGTAATGATAAATAAAATATTGCAAAGTTACAATATTAAACTTTAAAGGATAGGCTTTTTAACATCATGATGCTAACTACCAAAGGAAGATACGCTGTCATGGCTCTTGCCGATATGCTGTCAAATCATGCGAACGATCTGCCTATTACTTTACATCAAATTTCTGCAAGACAGGAAATTCCTTTAAATTATTTAGAGCAAATTTTCTCAATGCTTAAAAGAAATAATATTGTTATTTCTTTTAAAGGCCCTGGTGGCGGATATAAAATTCATAGACCATTAAACGAAGTAAATATTGCAGACATCATTCATGCAGTAGAAGAATCAATTAAAATGACCAGATGTAATCCTGCAGAAAATGGTGGATGCATGTCAACCAACACCAAATGCTTAGTACATGATTTATGGAATGAATTAGGCAATAAAATTGAAAATTATTTAGAATCAATAACTTTAGACGATTTAAAAAACGGTACAATTATTAAATGAGTGTAACAGATTATATTTATCTAGATCACAATGCTACCACTCCGCTTGATGTCAAAGTAAAGCAGGCAATGGTAGAATTAGCTTTACTACCATACAACCCCTCTTCTATTCATAATTTCGGGCGCGAAGCTAGAAAAATTATTGAAAAAGCTAAAGCTGAAATATTTTCTGCTCTTAACATTGATCAAAATAAATATCATTTAATTTTTACCTCTTCAGGCACAGAGGCCAATAATTGGGTGTTAAAAGGTTTTCCTGTACGTACTAAAATTATTAGTTCAACCGAGCATTTATCACTCATGAATAATAATTTAGAGCAAGCAGAATTTATTCAAGTTGACTATAATGGCATCATAAATTTTGCCCATTTAGAAGAGCAACTGCAAGCAAACCAAGGTGCACTGGTATCAGTAATGCTAGCTAATAACGAAACAGGGATCATCCAACCTCTACGTAGAATAAGGGATTTAACTAAAAAATATGGCGCTTTACTGCATAGTGATTTAGTCCAAGCAATTGGCAAAGTAGCAATTAACTTTGATGAACTAGATTTAGATTTATTTACTATTTCGGCACATAAAATTGGTGGACCAGTTGGAATTGCAGCGTTATTTATTAGAAAAAATACTGATATTAAACCATTGCTCGAAGGTGGTGGCCAAAATTTAGGATTACGCGCAGGAACAGAGAATGTAATATCGGCCGTAGGATTTAGTGAAGCAATAAAAGTTGCAATAAACAACTTAGCGGTTTATCAATCACATTGTGCAAATTTACGTAATTTTATGGAACACCAAATAATTAAAACATGCCCTCAAGCAGAATTTATAGGCCAAGAGGTTGATAGAATTCCTAATACCAGCTTGATAATCATGCCCAATGTTTCACAAGAGACCCAGTTAATTTCAATGGATTTAAACAAAATTGCAGTTAGCGCAGGATCTGCTTGCTCATCAGGAAAAATTTCATCTTCTCATGTTTTAAGTTCAATGAAGATTGAAAAAAATAAAGCTAGAAATGCAATTCGAATTAGCATGGCACTTAATAATAATAAAGATGATATTGTTCGATTTATAAATGTGTGGAGCAATATTTATAACAATGCTAATTCTTCACAACATAATAACAAGGCAACAATATGACCCACAAATTAAGCTCAATGGATTTACCCATTTATTTTGATTACCAAGCAACTACTCCATGCGATCAACGGGTAGTAGACGCAATGTTACCTTATTTTACTGAAAAATTTGGTAACCCTCACTCAAGAAGCCATCTTTTTGGCTGGGAAGCAGAAACTGCAGTAGAAGACGCAAGGGAGCAAATTGCAAGCTTAATCAACGCTACTTCTAAAGAGATTATCTTCACCTCAGGTGCAACTGAATCAAACAACCTGGCTTTAAAAGGCATTGCTCATTTTTATGGGGATAAAAAAAGACATATAGTAACTTTAAATACTGAACATAAATGCGTATTAGATGCATGTAGGCATCTTGAGCAGGAAGGATTCGAAGTCACTTATTTACAAGTTGAAACCAACGGACTGGTTGATTTAGGAAAATTAAAAGCCGCTATAAATGATAGCACAGCTATAGTCTCTATAATGGCAATGAATAATGAAATTGGGGTAATTCAACCTTTAAAAGAAATTGGTAAAATTTGCCGTGAAAAAGGGGTGTTTTTCCATACAGATGCCGCACAAGCTTTTGGTAAGATTCCGCTGGATGTACAAGCGATGAATATTGATTTACTGAGCATTTCAGGCCATAAAATTTATGGACCAAAAGGAATTGGTGCACTTTATATTAGAAGAAAACCAAGGATAAGACTTGTGCCATTAATTAATGGCGGCGGTCAAGAGCGTGGTTTTAGATCTGGTACCTTAGCAACACCTTTGGTAGTAGGCTTAGGAATGGCTGCCAAAATAGCTAAAGAAGAAATGCAAAAAGATTATGAACATGTCAAAAAACTTGGCGATAAATTTATCAATACTATTTTAAAAAAAATTCCTGATGTATATCTAAATGGAGATCCAAATTCACGTTACCCAGGCAATATAAATCTTAGTTTTGCATATATTGAAGGGGAATCAATGCTCATGGCAATTAAAGATTTAGCCGTATCATCAGGTTCAGCGTGCACTTCTGCTTCATTAGAACCTTCGTATGTGTTAAGAGCATTAGGGATAGAAGAAGAATTAGCACATACTTCAATTCGTTTTGGCATTGGTAGATTTACTACCGAAGAACAAGTAGATTACGCAATTAATTTAGTAATACAAAAAATCAACAAGCTTAGAGAAATGAGTCCCTTATGGGAAATGGTTCAGGAAGGTATTGATCTTAAATCAATCAACTGGGCAGCTCATTAATTAGGAGAAAAACTATGGCTTATAGCGATAAAGTTATCGATCACTACGAAAATCCAAGAAATGTAGGATCATTAGACAAAAATGATCTTAATGTAGGCACCGGCCTAGTAGGAGCCCCAGCTTGCGGAGACGTGATGAAACTGCAAATTAGGGTAACACAGGAAGGCATTATTGAAGAAGCTAAATTTAAAACTTTCGGCTGTGGTTCTGCAATTGCTTCAAGTTCACTTGCAACCGAATGGTTAAAAGGCAAAAGTATTGATGAAGCTCAAGAGATTAAAAATACTGATATTGCTCAAGAGCTAGCATTGCCTCCGGTTAAAATTCACTGTTCAATCCTCGCGGAAGATGCAATTAAGGCTGCAATCAACGACTATCAACAAAAAAAGCAACAAGATAAATAATTAGCAATGACCCGCAATATTATCACCATCTCAGATAAAGCAATAACTCGCATCAATGAATTAATTGAACAGCGCGGGAAGGAAACCCCTGGCATTCGAGTAGGCATTAAGTCCGGCGGATGTTCAGGGCTGGCTTATATTGTAGAATATGCAGATACAATTGAACCAACCGACATTGTGGTAATTCAAGATGATGTGAAAGTAGTTATTGATCCTAAGGCTGAATTATTTTTAATCGGCACTACTATGGATTATATGGAAGAAAAATTTAAGTCCGGCTTCGTGTTTGTTAATCCGAATGCCAAGGGACAATGTGGTTGCGGAGAATCTTTCCATACATAAGAAGTTAATATGCAATATAATAATTATTTTGAAATTTTTGGACTTAACCCTGAATTTAATGTTGATACGGACAACTTACACAATGAGTATCTAAAGTTACAGGAAAGATACCATCCAGATAAAAATTCAGATCTGAACTCTGCTAGTTTTATTTTAGATATAAATAAAGCTTATAAAATTTTAAAAGACGAAGTTTCACGCGCTCTTTACTTATTAACTATGCATAATATCTTTATTAGCGATGAAGCCAGTAGAATTAAACCTTCTCAACTGTTAGTACTAGAGATATTAGAAATTAAGGAAACAATTTACTCACTAGGCAGCTTAAGTGAACTTAAATTAGAAGAGCAAATTATCAAAAATAATTTAGCAGATTTTATTAAGCAATTTAGCACCTTTTATACCCAATATGACTTATTTAATGCCACTGAAGTTGCTTTAAAAATGCAATATTATAAAAAGATATTAGAAGATATAAAAATTTGTAAGCAAAAATTATTAGATTAACCTCATGAAACTTTATGAAATTTCAGAACCAGGCCGATCCCCCAATCCTCACCAAGATATGGCGAGCGATGTAATTGGCATAGATTTAGGCACCACCAATTCCCTAGTTGCTATTTTTACCAACAATACTGCCCAAATAATCTCTGATCAAAATGGTAACATCTTACCATCGGTAGTTCACTTTAATGAACAAGGTGATATTATTAGTACAAGTGATGCTTTTATTACCGAGCATACTCAAATGATTTCTACAGAGTGGCAGGAGAAGAGCAATCTAGAAGCAGCAGCTACACAGCAATATTTGAGCATTGCAGGGTTTTCAACTTTGACTAACTCATCTTGTGAGAGCAACAGAGTATATAAAGTTAAATCTTTCAAAAGATTAATTGGTAAGAGTTTAGCTGAAACTAAAGCCCTTGCACTAGATAAATTTTTTAATTTAGATACACATTCTATAGATATTGCTCGTGTTAAAGTACAGGACAAAAGTTATTCTGCCATAGAACTATCCAGCATTATTTTAAAGCAATTAAAAAACAAAGCTGAACAAGCTTTAGGCAAAAATATTACTAAAGCGGTAATTACAGTTCCTGCTTATTTTAATGATATTGAACGCCAAGCTACCAAAGAGGCTGCAATATTAGCAGGACTTGATGTAATGCGTTTAATCAACGAACCTACTGCAGCCGCACTTGCTTATGGGTTGGATCAAAAGGTTAGTGGTAATTATATTGTATATGATTTAGGTGGTGGTACTTTTGATATTTCCATTTTAGCTTTAAAAGAAAAAATATTTCATGTCATAGCTACCAAGGGAGATACCAACTTAGGCGGAGATGATTTTGATCACTTAATTGCCGGGTATTTAGCTAAAAAATATTCTATTACTTTAGGAAACAAGCAAGCCTTAGCAGTTGCTAGGAAGCTTAAAGAGACTCTTACTACGAACGACAATGCTCAAATTGATAATTATAAATTAACTACTCATGAGCTTGAGCAACTATCAAAGCCTTTGATTAACAAAACCATTAAGCTACTATTACAAGCTATCAGCGATGCAAACTTAGAAGAAGAGCAAATTAATGGTATCATCCTAGTTGGCGGTTCAACTAGAATGCCTATCATCCAACAGGCCTTAAAAGAAAATTTTGATATTACTATTTTAGATAATTTAAATCCTGATGAAATTGTAGCCAAGGGCGCTGCAATTCAAGCCCATAACCTAGCTTATGGTAGTGATAGCTTACTGATTGATGTAATTCCACTTTCAATTGGCATTGAACTTATGGGCGGAATTGTTGAGAGAATTATCCCTAGAAACAGCACCATTCCTGCAAGCTTTCATTATGAATATACCACTTATCAAGATGGCCAAACGGCAATGATCTTTAATATTGTACAGGGCGAAAGAGAATTAGCTCAAGATTGTAGGCTCTTAGGTAAATTTACTATTTCAGGCATTCCACCAATGAAAGCTGGTATGGCTAAAATTCAAGTTAAATTTGTAATTGATGCCGATGGAATCTTAACTGTTATTGCTACTGAAAAGAGCACAGGTAAATCACAAACTATTCATGTAAGCCCAGGACAAGGTTTACATAATGCTCAAATTCGAGAAATGCTTATTTCTTCCATTGAAAAAAGTGAGGAGGATTTTATCCAGCGCAAACTGATTGAGAGCAGGGTAGAAGCAGAAAGGGTTATCATGGCACTAGAATCCATAATCAAAGAAGATATTGATTTGGTGAGTGAAAATGAAGCTAAACAAATTAAAGATCGTTTGACTATTTTAAAAAAAAGCATAATTTCTGCTGACAGCGAACAAATAAGTGCTGATATGCAACAATTAGAAGAAGTAAGCGAAGTGTTAATTGAGCAAAAATTTTCCAAACAATTTGGTAAAGCTTTTAAAGGGAAATCTTTAGCGGAATTAAATAGATCTCTTTTGAATTCAAAAACAGCAAATCAAGTTCAAGGAGCATATGGAACGGAAACCCGCAATGGACATGCAGTACATGAGGATCCGAACATCGGCGCAACATAGAAATTGGCCACTGAATTAGAGTTGCATAAGAAATCTAACGAGCTTACCTCTAAATAATATTTGACCAAATCAATTAATTTTATAATCTTCATATCCAGGAGGAAATATGCCAAAAATTACTTTTGTAAATAGAGACGGTTCAGAAAAGACAGTTAATGCACCAGCTGGCCTTTCAATTTTAGAAGCAGCCCATCAAAACGATATTGATCTTGAAGGGGCATGTGAAGGCTCACTCGCTTGTTCAACTTGTCATGTTTATGTAGAAGAAACCTGGCTTAATAAGTTGGATGAAGCAACCGAAGATGAAGAAGACATGCTTGATTTAGCTTTTGGTTTAACCGAACAATCAAGACTTGGGTGCCAAATTATTTTAACTGAAGAGCTTGATGGTATTAAAGTTAAACTGCCACCTGCTACTCGTAATATTAGTGTATAAATTATGTCCAGAGCCAATATTGTAAGAATTTTTGCATTAATTGCATTTTTAATTGTATCTTATTCATTAGTATGGATAGGTTTTACTTACTTACTAACCAAAGAAATAACTGATTATGCTATTAAACACGATATTGGCTTTAGTGAAATTAAAAAAGGTGGCTTTCCTTTCAAAGTTAAAATTGAAATAACTCGCCCCAATATTCCCCTGGCAGTCAAGCAGCAAGGTATTGCTAAAATTAAGTCTGATGAAAGCATTATTTTAGATACTAACTTGCTATTATCTAAAATAAATTACTTTCTACCCACCCATTTAACTTATGTTACAGCCAATGGTAATGAATATAATATCAATACTACTAACAGCTTTATAGGCATTACTTTTAGTAGGTCTTTAATTATAAATTATTTGGTGAATAGAAAAGATTTTAAAACTCAGGAATTTTATCAACTTTATCTAGCCAATTTGCATTTAGATTTAGCTCATATTAAAATTTACGAAGGTGGCATAGAGGATAAAAATTTACTCACCGAAGTTAATGGCCTATTACTGAACTATCAACAAACTACCAATATTAAATTACCTGATAATTCTGAAGAATTTGTATCTATTGGTAAGGTTAATAGCACACTTAAAAAACTAGATTTCTTTAATCAACATAAAGACTTTTTAACCAGTAAGCTTAATCTAGATATTTTATTAAACAACCAACAAAAAACTGCTCTTGATATTAATAATTCTTATATTGAGATTGCTGGAATCAAAATTGGCATTAAAGGAATTTACTACTTTAATACCAAAAATGGTGAAATGGATTTAAATTACCAGCTGACTTTAACTAATCCTGAAATTTTAAAAGAAAAACTTACCACTCGTTTAGGTTTTACTAGAGAACAAATCGAAAGGTTTTTAACGGATACAGCCTCAGAAGTTATTACCGAAACAAAAGAGGATGATCAAAGCATAGTCCAAAAAGAAATAAGCTATCATTTTATTATCAAAAATCATGAAGTATCAGTTGGTAAGTTAAATATGCAACAAATACTTGCCTTAATGCTTCCTTTTATTATCTCCGAACAAATTTTGAAGTTAAAATAACCTTATGAAAACTACTGATATTAGGAAAATTTTTTTAAATTATTTTAAAAAAAATGAACATGAGATTGTTCAATCAAGCCCATTAATTCCTCATAATGACCCCAGCCTTATGTTTACTAGCGCAGGTATGGTTCAATTTAAAAATTTTTTTACAGGTATTGAGACTCCTAAATATAATAAAGCCTCTACAGCACAAAAATGTGTAAGAGCTGGTGGTAAACATAATGATTTAGAAAATGTAGGATATACTGCCCGTCATCATACCTTTTTTGAAATGTTGGGCAATTTTTCTTTCGGGGATTATTTTAAAGAAAAAGCTATTTTTTATGCGTGGGATTTATTAGTTAATGAAATTAAACTTCCTAAAGAAAGATTATATTTTACCGTTTATCATACCGATGATGAGGCTTTTGAACTCTGGAAGAAACTAGGAGTGGATCCTAGCCGTATCATTCGCATTGCAACTTCTGATAATTTTTGGTCAATGGGTGATACCGGTCCTTGTGGTCCTTGCTCTGAAATTTTTTATGATCATGGCGAAAGTTTAGAAGGTGGATTACCAGGAACTCCTACTGAAGGTGGCGATCGTTTTGTAGAAATTTGGAACTTAGTATTCATGCAATTTGAACAGCATAAAGATGGTTCTCAAACTACCTTACCAAATCCAAGCATTGATACCGGCATGGGATTAGAGAGATTTGCTGCTGTATTACAAAATGTGCATGACAATTATGATACTGATTTATTCAAAAATTTAATTAATGATACCCAGGAATTAATTGGCACTAAAATTACTAGTGATAACAAATCTTCCTTTAAGGTAATTGCTGATCATTTAAGATCAACCAGCTTTTTAATTGCAGACGGGGTCATGCCTTCCAATGAAGGACGTGGCTATGTGTTACGCAGGATTATAAGACGTGCAATGCGCCATGCTAACTTTTTAGGTCATGCTAAGGAACCATTGCTTACCAAGCTAGTTTCTTCATTAATTCGGGAAATGGGTACAGCTTATCCAGAACTTGCTCGCGGTAATGAATTAATCACTGAGACTTTAAAACTTGAAGAAAGTAAATTTCTTGAAACTCTTGATCGCGGTTTAAAATTATTAAATCAAGAAACTCACAATTTAAAAGCGAGCGACCCATTACCAGGCGAAGTGGCCTTTAAATTATATGATACTTATGGTTTTCCTCTTGATTTAACCTGCGATATTATGCGCAAAGAGCAACGTGAGGTAGATACTGCTAGATTTGATCAAGAGATGGAAAAACAAAAACAATTAGCACGCGCTTCATGGCAAGGATCAGGAGAACAAGCTACAGAAAATCTCTGGTTTGATTTACATGACAAATTAGGTACTACTGAGTTTTTAGGTTATACCCTTACTGAATCACAGGCTAAAATATTAGCAATCATTAACAAAGGCCAAGAGACTCATGCTTTAAATGAAATAGGAGCAGAGTTTCAATTTATTACTAACCAAACTCCTTTTTATGGTGAATCCGGCGGCCAAGCTGGTGATGTAGGACTTGCGTTAAATGATCAAGCTGAAATTGAAATTATTGGCACTAAAAAACAATTGAATAAACTCATAGTCCATCAAGCTATTTTAAAATCAGGCATAATTAGTATTGGCGATGAAATTAAATTAGCAGTCAATACTGAAAGACGAGATAATTTACGTAAGAACCACTCAGCCACTCATGTATTACATGCAGCACTTAGAAAAATTTTAGGTAATCATGTAACACAAAAAGGCTCATTAGTAGCAGAAGACCGCTTACGTTTTGATTTTAGTCATCACAAATCAATTTCAAAACAAGAGTTAGAACAAATTGAATTTAAGGTAAATCAGATTATCTTAAACAATTCATTGGTCAACACTCAAGTTATGAATACCGAAGAAGCTGTCCAAAAAGGTGCGATGGCATTATTTGGTGAGAAATATGATGATCAGGTACGGGTAGTATCAATGGGTAGTGATCATGAAAATGATCACTATTCAACTGAATTATGCGGTGGTACCCACGTACATTCCACTGGTGAGATTGGCTTATTTAAAATAACTAGCGAATCATCAATCGCTTCAGGGATTAGAAGAATTGAAGCAGTAACTGGTATTAATGCATTACAATTTGTACAGCATCAAAGCAAGCTACTTGAGCAAACTTCTAACAATCTAAAAGTTCCTACTGACCAAATAACTAGTAAAATCAATAGCTTACAGGACGAAATTAAGATTCAGCAAAAACAAATTATAAGCCTACAAAAAGAAGTTTTAACTTTTTTGAGCCAAGCTACCAAGCAAGTGGGATCTTATAAAATTCTTGCGGCAATCGTTGATAAGTTTGATGCTAAAGAGCTTAGAAAATGGGCAGAACAAATTGAGGCAACTCCAATAGATTTAAGTATTGTCATTAATACAGCTGATGAAAAAATGTCCATTTTAGTTAGTACGGCACACTCAAGCTTAAATGCTAAAAATATCGCAGAAGAGTTGATTAAAGAGTTCGGAGGGTCCGGCTGCGGAGGAGATGTAAAACTTGCTCAAGGTGGATTTTCTAAAACTAATAAAATAAATGAGCTCGACAAATTACTCGAAAAGATATTAAATAGAATTGCAACGTAAGTTGTTTAAGTTCCTCAACCAACAGTACTGGCGTTTAGACAAACTTTTAACTCATGAATATCATCAATTGGTTTTGTGGGTGCCAGTACTGTTAGGGGTGGGTAATATTATTTACCTTTCTCTCTCCTTTGAACCAAATTTTTTTTTCTGCTCCTTTTTACTTCTCTTATGGATCTTACTGATTACCATTAAGCTTTTTATAAAAAAACAATCCTTATTATTTTCAGTCATTATTTACTCATTGCTTGTGATCATAGCAGGAGTTTTAAATACTAAATTTCATACTGAACTTAAAAGAGGTGAAAAATTATATAAAGAAGTTCGATATACTCAAATTACTGGTACGATTGAAAAGCTTAATTTTTTGCCTAAAGGCTGCAAAATCACTTTAACTAACCCGCTAATCACTAAAAGGCCTAAATTAAAATTTACACGCATTAAAATTACAGCTAAAAATTGCAACCCTAAACAGCTTAATATTAGTGATACTATCAGTTTTTACGGTTATTTAGGTCCTGTACCAGCCAGTCATTTTCCAGGGCTATATGATTACCGCATTACTGCTTATTTTGAGCAGATTGCAGCCACGGGCTACACGCTTTCTAAAATTGAAACTATAGCAAAAAATGCTGATAAATCATTGATTGATAAGCTACGCTCCTTTATTACCATACAATTTATAGATAATCTTTCTCATAAAAGCGCAAGCATTGCAACAGCTCTTATTATTGGTGAAACCAGCCTCATTACCAAAGAGGTGACCGAGCAAATCCGCATCTCAGGTCTTGCCCATATGCTAGCGGTGTCAGGCATGCATGTAAGCCTGGTAACTTTAATATGTTTTATAACTATTCGGTTTGTAGGAATTATTCTATTGCCTAATTACGCTCAAATTTATGATTTTAAAAAGATAGCCGCTGGCATGTCAATTATTGCTAGTTTTATTTATCTATTATTATCAGGTGCTCATGTTGCTGCGGTGCGCGCGTTTATAATGTCATTAATTATCATGATTGGGATTATTTTTATTAGGCAAGTAACACCCATGAGAACTTTATCATTTGCAGCAATTATTATCTTGGTTTTAAACCCTCATGTAATATATCAACCCAGCTTTCAAATGTCATTTAGTGCAGTT
Source organism: Rickettsiales endosymbiont of Stachyamoeba lipophora (assembly GCF_003932735.1). Taxonomy (NCBI): domain Bacteria; kingdom Pseudomonadati; phylum Pseudomonadota; class Alphaproteobacteria; order Rickettsiales; species Rickettsiales endosymbiont of Stachyamoeba lipophora. Next base: position 318,633 of record NZ_CP033611.1, read on the forward strand.
TTAGGCCTTATTAGCTTATGTAAATTTTATGTCAAATATCTCCAACCAAAATTTACTACTTTAAATTTTATAAAAAAATTTATTCTTTATAGTATCGGCATCATTTCCAGTTCGATTATTGCTACTCTTTACACTCTTCCCTTTACTTTATACCATTTTGGTAATTTTGCGCCACTTGGAGTTATAGCTAACTTATTGGCTATACCGGTGTTATCATTTTTAGTCATGCCACTCCTAATTTTATGGTTATTTTTATTACCTTTAAATCTCCATAGTTTAATTAACCTCCCCTTAGATCTAGGTATTAATTTAATTGCTACTATTGCGGCCCAGGTAAGCGCGCTCAATTTTGATAATCTTACCATAAGATTAAACTCGCCTTATCTGTTATCAATGATTACCTTAGGATTAATTTGGTTTAGCTTCTGGAATGGACAAAAACGGTGGTTAGGAATTATATTGATAATACTTAGTATAGGAGGATCTAAGCTAATTACCCCTCCAGCAATTATTATTGATACAGTCCAACATAATTTAATTATCCTTAATCAAGAGAGTAATGAAAGCTTAGTTTCCAATCTTCACCTTAATAGAATTTATAAGGAACAACTTAAAAAAGTAACTTTAACCAATCATATTGCTTTACTGCCCAGTTATTTTCAAAACGAGTTAATTCAATGTGATAGTATGGGTTGCATAGTGAATTGCAAGGGACAACAAAATATACCAGTAATTTTTGATCCCATACTCACTTTACAGTTAAACAATAAAGTTAATTTATTCATTTTGTTGACAAGTTATGATTATAAAAATAACATAAATAATAAGGAACTCAAAAATTGTAATATTATGCTTGTTTTGCCAACGCATAACAGGCCATGGCATTAGAGGATAAAATGACTCAACAAAAATTAATTCATAAGAAATCTTTAAAAGCATTCACTTTAGTAGAACTAGCCATAGTATTAGTAATTATTGGTCTGATCATAGGTGGGGTGTTAGCCGGCCAAGATCTTATACGGCAAGCTGAGATTAGCGCCACTGTGAGACAAATGCAAAGTTTTAGCACAGCTACCGCCACTTTCCGTACCAAATATAACGCCTTTCCAGGAGACATGGTTTATGATCTTGCCGCTTCTTTTGGTTTTAATACTACCAATATGAATGGCGCTACTGGTTTTAGGGATGGTAACTACATCTTGACTGATAATACCGGTGGTTATGGAGCTCAAGGTGAAAATCTGCTTTTTTGGCGTGATTTAAGAGATGCACAATTAATTAGCGAACTTACTGATGCAGGAGCTGTTGATTATTCATCTATTACTGCTAGCAATACCACTGCTTTAAATAGCTATTTACCAGCTGCTAAGCTCGGTAGAAATAATTATTTTATAGTATATGGTGATACAGTAACTGGCATGAATTATATACAGATAGCACGTATACTAGGAATTGCAGGTAGCTCTTATACTTCATTTGCCGTAGGTATAAATAGCACCCAGGCATATAATATCGATCTCAAACTTGATGATGGTAGACCAAATACAGGCATAGTAACTGCATATATAGGCACTGCTCCTAATAATACTCCGACAACTACCTCTGCTGGTCTCTGTGCATCAGCAACTACTAATACTGCTACTTATATTAGTAATATTTCTGATGCTGGCGTACCAACTTGTTCATTAAAAATTAGAATGGATTAATAAATATTCTTTCACTTTCTGATGTTTCTAAAGAATAATAGCTACCTTAATAGGTAGCTATTATTCTTTGTAATGATATTTGCTATATTAGACTTCTTTCGAAATCGGAAGAAAATGCAACATATTATTATTTTTACATAAGGGCATCGCATGGCAATTTCAAGGCCAAAATCAGCTGGGCATTACACACCCACCATAAGATAGTAACAAAATAAAGGCATGAGAGGTATTATAGAGCCAAAAAAGGTTTTTATATGGATGGTAGATTTTGCGGTGGGGCAAATTAACAATAAGATTATCCCCAACAAAAGAGAAGCAGCTTCATAAATACAAAGTGCTACAACAAATATCTTAAACACATATAACAAAGAAAGATATAAATCTTGTCATTCAAATGCAAACATTGAATAATGATCAAGGAGATATTGGGTTTTAAGACAGTAGCTAGGATCTTAAAACAAGCCTTACAGGGAAGATAATGGGCAAAGGGTAAAGTTAAAATAATAAAGCAAATAGCTAATAACAAACTATAGAAAGACTTAAAGCTATAGGAGTAGCTAGAGGACGGTAAGATGTGGGTGCTGTCTCGTCCACAATACGTGTCATGTATTTGCAATCGATTTTCGCAGTCAAAAAACGCTAAATAGACTTTTGGCCAAACTGTTTAGATATAGTAATCAGGCACTTTGGCCTCCATCATTAGAAGCTTTATCCGGCTTAATTCCTCAAAATAAATTGATTCAAAACACAAAATAAAACTTATATTGTAGAAAATATAAACTACAATATATAAGACTTTACCTTGCTAGCTTTAGGCGTCGTTTTAATTGTTATTAATAACCATTCGTGAAATAAAAAGGCCGCTAAAATAGCGGCCTTTTTAACTTTTTACTTTTAGCACGACGGAGAATTTGGTGCCGCTGATCCCTCGCAGGCTCCATTATCCGTCCACTCCCAATAACGACCGTCATAACAATCTACACACTGATCAGGATAATAGTTTTCATTTAGACACCAATTACATCGTGGGAGAGCTGTCAGTGTTCCATGTCTTGAACAAGCAATCATTATTCCAGGTGTTGACACTGTGCTACCCCACACACACACTGCATCTTTCCAACAACAACTCTTCCAACGATCCTTACACAAACCAGAAGACGCTCTACATTGATAATAATCCCCGCCGCCTGCACGATGATAATAATTGGTATAGCCTGAATGCGGGTCAAAGTTATCTGAATAACCAAAAGTACTTCTCCAATCTCGTCTCATATTAAGCAGCCTATTATAATCTCCGGAAATACCATTTTCAGCAACAGCTTGAGAAG